>CAISJD010000115.1 GCA_903885605.1 uncultured Chthonomonas sp.
CCGCCGCCGAGTTCGCCGCTAACCCGGTTGGCGCCTTGAGGGATAGCCAACCCAGTAGGCGACCATTGCCCGCGATTTCGGAGTGGACGTTGCTCCTTATGGCGCCGATCGACGGCACCCGCACGACCCGACCCGCTGCAGCAGCATGCAGGTTGGTGTAGAAATGCATGCTCTGCACCACATCCGGCCGCCACCGACGCACCGCAGCGATCGTGCCCATCAGACGCGATGCCCGTGACCGTCCACGCCCGACACTGAGTACCGGTACACCGAGGGCCCGGATCGGCTCCTCCCATCGCTCCCCCTTCGTCAGGCAGACGACGGTCGCCTCGGCGCCCGACGCCTTGAGCGCCCGCGCTATGTAGAAAATCTGCCGCTCGGCGCCGCCGCATCCCAGCGTCCCTGCGACGATAGCCACTCGAAGGCCGCGCAGGTCTACGCCTTCCGGAGTGGCCGCTGCCATGATGCCTCCAGCGCCTCGCGGATCACCGACTGCCAGCGCTCCAGCGTGTACTGACGGGCCGTGCTGAAGGCGGCGTTCGACGCCTCCACGTACAGCGCCGGCTTGTCGACAGCGGCCAGCACGGCCTGCGCCACTGCAGCCGGGGTCGCCTCGGGCATCACCCATCCTGCTCCGCCACGCATCAGGTGCGGCAGAACCGACACCGAAGTGGTCACTACCGGCAGGCCGCACGCAAGGGCCTCCAGCACCGCCTTGGGGAATCCCTCTGAGCGCGTGGGAAAGCAGAACAGGTCGGCTTCCCGCAGGATGCTGAGAACCCGATCGTGCGACACGGCCCCATGGAACCGCACGCGATGCCCTACCGCCTCCTCGTCGGCCAAGCGCTGCAGCCCGCCGATCTGGCTGCCGCCTCCAACGACATCCAGCGACACGTCGGGCCAGACCGAGGAAACTGCCGGCAGAGCGCGCACCAGCGTATCAGTGCCCTTGCCGGCCTCCTGCCTGCCCACCGTAACGAGCTTCAGGCAGCCACCTAGCGGATGGGTCCGCGGCCTATGCAAGGCGAGCAACTCAGCCTCGGTCAGCGAGGTAGAGAAGATCCACTGCACACTCGGGAAGGACGGTGACGGCGGCTGTTCCCCTCCTCCGGTGGCCATCATGACGTTCCTCGCGCCGGCATGACGCTCCATGAACCAGCGCCACAGGCGCTCGGCCAGGGTCCGCTGGACGGCCCAGTTCCCGCAGTGGCGCACAAACAGCGGCTTCCGTGCGCCCCAGGCGAGGAGCATGCCGATGGTGCCGATGTCTCCTGGGATCGGGGCATGGACCGCATCCGCCCAGCGCAACGTGCCGAAGATCGCCTGACGGTTGCGTACCATCCAGGCGCCCATATCGAGTTTCCGAGCCAGGCCGGCGCCCCGTGGGTAGCTTACAGGTCGGACTGACAGGTTGTGCCCCCGCAAGTGCCCCTCGCCCCGTCTGCCCTGCCCTTGTGCGCACGGCACCACGAGTACCGTCTCATCGAACAGCTCCGATAGCGCCTCCATCTGCATGGGGAAGCCGCCGTCGGTGGCGTAGCCCGTCGGCGAGCCAGGCGAACGCCAGCAGGGCTTGTGGGAGTAGACGGCGAGTCTCACGCGAGCGATCGTCCGTAGACGCCGGCCAGCTCGGAGCCGTAGCCGGACCAGAGGAACTCCTCCTGGACCAATTGTGAGCAACGGGCAGCGTACCCATCCCGATCCGCCTGGACACTGTCGATGAACCTCCGCAGGCCGTCGGTCATGGCTATGGCGCCCGGCTCAATGACGTGGCCGACGTTGTACTGAGTCACCATGGAACTCATATCGCCGACGAACGGGGTAGTCAGCACCGGCACGCCACATGCACAGTACTCTGCGAACTTAT
The DNA here is from genome assembly GCA_903885605.1 of uncultured Chthonomonas sp. Taxonomy (GTDB): domain Bacteria; phylum Armatimonadota; class Chthonomonadetes; order Chthonomonadales; family CAJBBX01; genus CAJBBX01. The sequence continues at coordinate 1,868 of CAISJD010000115.1, forward strand.
TAGGAGATGCCACTCGGTTCACTATCGAATCATCACGCAGAAGCAGCCCAATATCGGCCGAACGAAGCAGGTCGAAGACACCCGACGGCTCAGACGGTTGGATGCGCCAACACCCTGTAGGCAGCCCCGCTTCCATCAGATGGCGCCGGAACTCCCGCTCATTATGCGAGATAATCAGGAACAGCGCATCGGGCCGTTCGGAATAGATCGATCTGAAGACACTGCACATCTCGAGCGGCATCTGGTACGCCTCGGCTGAGCCCACGTACGTGACGACAAGCCGCTCTGACAGGCCCAACGCACGCTTGGCCTCGGCGGAGGCCCCGGGAGCCAGACTGCGCGCCGACGACACAGCACATGGTATGACGGCGCTATTAGAGAACGTAATACCCCATTTCTTCTCATAGTACCTGTGCATCCAGCGCGAAACAAAAACCACACCTGCGGCGCTACGAAGCACACGTTCTTCCCATCGGGCGAGGGACCGACACTCCGCGTCGGGTTGCGCGAGCCCACTCTCGTGCATGCGCTCGGACACCACATCGCCGTGCACGTCGACCACCACGCGCAACCTGGCATCCAGCGATCCGGCATTGAGCCCCAAGAGCGCGGGGCCGATCCCATGCCCGTGCAGCAGCCGAATCCGGTGGGACCGACAGACGACTAGCAACGCCAAGCTGCACATCCAGTCGCTGAGCCACTGGACAGGGGCGAGCCTTCGCAACGGCAATCGGGGAAAGTAGGTGACCGCCGCATCCGTCTCACGACGCAGTCGGGCGAGCCCTTCGCGGAGCCACCTCCGTCTGGTCACCACGTGATGAAGCGGGTAGAAGCAGACCAGATGAACCTTATAGCCCTGGGCCTCTGCCTCTTGTGCGGCCCTCAGAATACGGGTTCGTCCCCCCCCGGTCGGACTCGCCTGGCTCGATCCGGCGACGTACAGAACCTGGCGCTCCGTAGCCGGGACGCTCCCGCCTGAGCCGGTTGCGGCGCTCTGCCCCATCGGGTCACCCACGGGTCGGCGCACCTGCCGCCAGCCGCACCAGCGTGTCGGACACGCGCCGGCCGGCATTGCCGTCGAGGAGGTCGCCGAAGATGCTGGTCATGAGGCGCCTTCGCGCGTCGTGGTCGGCGGCCGGGTCGTTGAGGCCGCGCTCGATCATCGTGCGGAGTTCGTCCGTCGAACGGGCCACCATGGTGGCGCCGCTCTGGGCGATGGGCCTGAAGTGGTCAAAGTCGATGTGCCGCCGGTAGCCGTCGCACCACTCAAGGTTGGAGCCCGGCGGATCGAAATCCAGGTTGATGACCGGCTTGTCCAGCATCAGGAACTCAAGGGTCACCGTTGAGGCCGCATTGATGCTCAGGGCCGCGTGATGCACCATGCTGGTGTACATGGTCAGGTCCTCGTACCGCGGGGTGGCCCACGCAGCATCCCAGAGCACCTCCGGGAAGACCACGTCACGCCACGTCCTTCCGGCCATCTGGCGCAACTCCGGGCTGGTGCCCTTCACGTAGTTGCGAACCACGAGCTGGGGCCTTGGATCTGCCTGCAGCTCCGGGAGCATGTCGATCACGCTCTGGACGTGCCGGTACTCCTCGTAGAAGTGCCGGTCGATGCCGGTGGTGTACAGGATGAACGGCCGCGCAGGATCGACCCCAATGCGGCGGCATAGCTCCTCGCGAGGCAGTACGTACTCGGACTTGGTGTGGAAGTCGAACTGCGGCGTACCGGTCACGTGCACCTGATCCGGCCGCAGCTTCGGGTAGAGGCCCAGCAGCTGGTCGCGCATGGGCTTGTGCCAGACGAGGTAGTGGTCGTAGGGCACGAAGATGCGGCTTCGCGACGTGAGGTTGTCCCAAGAGAAGATGAACCCGGCCGTGCGGATGCCCATACCGTGCGCCACGCGCAGGGGCAACTCGCCGGCCAGGCCATGGATATGTGAGCCGTTGAAGACGAGGTCTGGCTTGATCCGGTGGAAGAGCTCGTCAAAGTCGCGCGTGGTCCGCAAACGCCAATGGAGGGTCTGCTCCAGCCTCGTAAGGCCGTGCAGGCAGGGCTGGTTCGCGGCGACGGCGCAGAAGGCCTTGGTGATGAGCCGTTGCACCAGACGACGCTGCTGACGGGCGCGCCGGTCTCGCACTTCCCAGTTGTTCTGGGCGACCTTGCTCCAGAGCCACCGGTCGTGGGCGTTCTCCGTGAGGGCGCGGAGCCAGCCCACCACGCGGGCCTCGGGGTACTGCCTTAGCGAGACGAACTCGTCGGCCTGGGCGCCCCAGCGCTGCCTGAAGGGCTCGTCGTCCACGACCGAGAGCAGGGTCACACGAGCGCGCTCTCGAAGGGCCGGTAACGTATCCGAATAGACAAAGTTCCGCACAGCCTCGCCGCGAGGGACCACGAGGACTATGTGGGGCCGCCTGTTGGACGACGAACCGGTATCCGCCATAATCAAGCGCCCACCCGTCTCAGCTTCTGCATCACGGGCACTTCGCTGTCGTAGACGCGCTTGACGCCGTCGCCAAGGGCGGCTTCGATTACCCTGATATCCCGCACGAGGCGAGCAAGGCCGGACGGCTCAACTGAAGCGGCCTGATCACCACCCCACATGGCGCGGTCAAGCGTGATGTGCCTCTCCACGAAACACGCCCCCATGACTACTGCGGCACACGTGGTCTGTAATCCCACTTCGTGCCCGGAGTAGCCGGTGGGCACACTGAACTCCGCCCTGAGCGCCGGGATCATCCTCAGGTTAAGCTCCTCAGGCGGGCAGGGGTAGCAACTGGTGGCGTGGGCCAACAGGAGCCGCTCACGGTCAAGCTCCGCCACGGACCCACGAATCTGGTCCATCGTCGACATACCTGTTGACAGCATGACCGGCCTGCCCGTAGCCTTGAGCCTCACCAGCAAGCCGCGGTCGGTGAGCGATGCAGACGCCACCTTATGGCACGCCGGCTCAAACTGCTCGATGAAGTCGACCGACGGCTCGTCCCAGCATGAGGCGAACCAGCTGATACCGCGCTGGGAGCAGTGGCGCGCGATCTCGCCGTACTCGGCCTCACCGAATTCCACCTTGTACCGGTAGTCCAGATACGTGATCAAGCCCCATGGCGTATCCCTGCGCACATCACGTTGCGAAGGCGGTACGCACAGCTCCGGTGTCCGCTTCTGGAACTTCACCGCATCGCACCCGGCGTCGCACGCCGAGTCGATGAGCTTCTTGGCCAGGTCCAACGACCCGTTGTGGTTGATGCCGATCTCGGCGATGATGTAGCAGCGTTCCCCCGCACCGACTGTACGGCCGCCTACGGTTATGGTTTCCGGCATCCTACACCTCCCCCGTTGCCGCGTCACGTGCCTCAATCAACTGATCACAGACTTCTCGGACGGCCCCTGCGCCTCCAGTTGCTCGGGTCACCCACCGGGCTGCGGCCAACGCCTCGGCGCGAGCGTCGGCAACCGCGATGGAGAGGCCCGCCCAGCCCATGCACTTGAGATCGTTGACATCGTTGCCTACATAGGCCACCCGTGTGCGACCTATCCCGAGCCCCATAGCCGCGGATTGGAGCGCACCAAGTTTGTCATGGCACGCCTGAACACAGTGTATACCCAGTTTGCGGCATCGGGCCGAGACGACGGGGTTCGCCTCCGTGGAGATGACGACCACGCTCACTCCTGCCTGCCTCAGCCGGGCGATCCCCATGCCGTCGCCGCGATCACACTGAACCGACTCCACGCCATGCTCGTTCACTATCACCCGGTTATCGGTGAGTACACCGTCGAAATCGAGAGCGAGAAGGTCGATCACCGGTAACTGGGCCGTAACGGCGCCGCCACGACGCGCCGACAGCAGGGCCTCCATCAGCTCGAAGTCCCCTGGCTCATCGATCTGGAACGAGTCGACTGCATCCATCCTGTATATGGCGACCCGTCCGCCAAGCCGATTGCCGAGATCGCGAAGCACTCGGGTCCTGAAGACGTAGATCGAGCCGTTCTCAACCAAGTCCTCAGGAGCGTCCTGCCTCCTGGGGCGTTTGCCCGAGTCGTACGAGTATGACGCTGGCCCATCCGCGAACATCCGCCAGACGAACCCGTGGAGCGGACCCACCGACAGAAGCGAGTCGGCTTGCTGCCGCGCCATCTCGGCAACCGCTGCGTCAACACAACCCGCAGGGCGGATCGGTGACGTCGCCTGGAGGAAAACGACGAGGTCGGGCTCATAGGCCTCGGTCTCGCGCAGGTGGTCCAGCACGTGCAGGAGCGCCGACTCGGAGGAGGCTGTATCGCCGCTGATCTCGGCGGGGCGCCGCACCACCTCTGCGCCCCACTGCAGTGCGACCGACGAGATCTCGTCGTCATCGGTGCTGACAACCACCCGCGTTACACAGGCTGCAGCCAATGCGTGCTCGATGCTGTACGCAAGCAGTGGCTTGCCGGCCAGCAAGCGCACGTTCTTTCGGGGTATGCCCTTGGAGCCCCCGCGAGCGGGGATGATGGCGAGGACCGACTGAGACGCCGGTCCCGCGCAGCCCGGTACCATTAGAAGTCGCTCCTCGTGCCTAGTGTCGCCCTCGCCACCCGCCTCATGAAATCCCTTGTGAGTAGACAGTCGGGTCGGAGAATCGCTGCAGATACCAGATGCCTTGCGGCCAGTCCACGCCGGCCCGCGAGGCGTGCCGACCGCAGGTGCCCGCCCGCCATGACAGCCCGCCAGCTGGCGCGACGCCGCTTGCATGCCGATGGGTCGACGCCGTCCCAGTACAGTGATGCCATCTCCTCAGCGAACGGAAGGCCGGCCGACACGCTCTTGCTGGCGTCGTGCAGCCGGAAGTGAGCGTAGCACCTATCTGCAAGGATCGGCGGGGCAAGGCGCACAACGCGGAAGAGTAGTTCTCGGTCGAGCGCAAACCGCAGGTCCTCGCGCAAGTGGCGTCCCGCTTGGTCCAGCACATCGCGCGCGAACAGGGCGCTTACCTGGTGGAGGCGCCACGCCCCCGGAGGTACGAGCCGCAGGTCGACAGGCGTTTTCCAGGGGTACACAGGGCCCGTGACATCGCTCTGACTTCCGTCAACACCAATGGAGCGGAAGGAGCCCACCACGAGGCCGGCACTCGGATTGCCGGCAAACAGGTCCGCGGCGTGGAGAAGGGCGCCAGGCAGGTAGTAGTCGTCGCTGTTCTGGAACGTAATAAGCTCGCCGTGCGCACGGGCGAAGCCCTTGTTGATTGCGTGGGCCTGGCCCCGATCAGGCTCACTCTCCCAGTGCGTCAGCCACGGCTCATACTTGCGGATGATCTCGATGCTTCCGTCGGTGCTTCCGCCGTCAACGATGATGTACTCAAGGTTCGGGTAGCCCTGCAGCAGAACCGAGCGGATGGTCTCCTCCAGGTACTGCGCCTGGTTGAACGACGGCGTGACGATGCTGATGCGGGGCAACACGGCCCCGTCACGGACGGCAAAGGCCGATCGGCATGCCCCTGCGGTCCATGGCCAGCCCTCCCGCCCCGCCGGCGGCGGCGGAAGCTGTGACGATGATCGGCCACCCACCGGTCGGCGCCTCCTACGCGGTGATCAGGTACGGCTCCCAAAATGCGCGGTCGTACTTGGCCCAGGCATGGCAACCGAACGGCAGTCGACGCCGGTTGGCCTCATAGCAGTACCGTGGAGCCACCTCAAAGGCGAAGCCTACCGCCACATCGGGCGGAGCCACCCGAAACGCAGGATCAAAGAGGTGCGCCCTATCTGACCAGAACTGGTCCTCATGGACGCCGTACCGCGCCAGGTACTGCTCAACCCCCACCGACACGGCGCGGGCGATGCGCATGCGTTTTCGCCACCTCTGTCGCGGCGCCACTGCGACAAGGTCGGGCAGGGGTGCGCACACCGCGCGCCCCATGGCTGCCCAACTGCGCCCGCGTTGCCCAAGGACCGACAGGAACGCGCTGACCCGCCGGAGGCAGAAGCCACCGTTGCCGGCGCGTGAGAAGCCCTGCTCCGGGTGCTTTGGGTCGCGCAACCAGGGCGCCCCGACGTAGTCGTAACCGGCAGCACACCAGAGGGCGATCTCACCTGAGAGTACTAACGCGTCAAGCTGGCAGACCAGAAGGTACTCATAGCCGGACAGGGCCGAGTAAAGACCAGCCGAGAGCATCATCCTGTTGTATGCAGGTATGCCGGTGAAGCACTCGTCGGGCCAGGGCATATGCGTCAAGCCCGGTACTCGCAGGCGGAGCGAAGCAGGGCTCAGTTGGTAACAGGGCACGCCCAAAAGATGGGCACGGACATGGGCCAGGGCTACGTGGTCGTCGGCGGTCAGGGCCTCGCCGTAGATCGGCGCCAACGCGCAGGCAACCACGCTCAGCGCCCTGCTTCCGCGCCGGTATTGGACACCACCCCGCTATGTCGCACGAGATCGCTCGGCGTAGTGCCTGAGCAACGGCTCAGGGCACCGAATGCTGACTCCGCCAACGGCACTAATGCGTCTGCACAGGGTCCAATCACAGCCCTCCTTCAAGCGGTCAGAGTAGGCATCCCATCGGATCACACGAAACCACGCCCTGTAGAATATGCTTGATGTTGTTACATTTCCGTATCTGATCTCATTTGCACTGTTAATAGACCAGCCGCCACTATTCTGTTTCTCGTAGTGAAACGGGTGCCACACAAAATCTGCATTGCAATCACTCGCCAATGCTACAAGCGTACTAATACGATGTGGTACATACTCGTCATCATCATCCAAATACGTAATGAAGTCGCCAGCGGCCACATCCATCGCGTAGTTCCTCGGCACGGTACCGGCGACCATCCAGCGGCGCGTCGGGTCCAACGGATAGGCCCCACGCTCCGGCAAGTTGGTCCATGTCACGCGTGGGTCACGCAATGCAGTAAGACGTTCGCCAGTATTGTCCGTGCAGCAGTCACCCACCACAATCACTTCGATATTGTCGTAGTCCTGCGCTAGTATGGACGGAATGCACCTGGTCATCAGCATGTCTGACCGGTTGTAAGTCGCCACACACACGCTCACCCGCGGATGGGTAGGGACAGGGTTGCTTGCTTTCCAGACTTCAAACTCACGGTGTAGCGACACGGGAACATCCAAAGACGATTTAACTACGTCGAGATCATCGGTCGTAGCATATCGTCGCAGGTGCCGATCAAACTCCTTACGCCGCTCTTCCCTGAACGGATCGTACAGCAGGCGCCGAAGCACCCGATGCAGCAGTGCCATGCATTTACCCTCAGCCATACCGGACCGATGCGACCAACATAGGTTTATATAGACCGATTGCCTCGTAGAATCAATGGGAATGACCGCGCTACGCGCGCAACCAGTCGACAGGTATCAGGTCAACAGGCGAAGCGGTCCGCTTGGATTCACCCGCCGCCTGTGACCACCGCTTGGGGGCGATTACGACCTGTCCCGGATGCCGCCCGAGCCAGGCGCCCCACCATGAGAACGTGCTGTTCGATATGACGTGACGGCGACACTTCGCCATCAACGCCAGCTCCTCGTAGTCCTGTATGCCCTTCTGAGACACCACCACAGCCGTGCTGTCCAGTGCCATGTTGGCACGAACCCAATCTGGCTCATCAGAGAAAATGAACTGACGACTTCCCGGCGCAAGGTCGATCGCCATTCTGATCGCCCGGTGGTAGTAATCGAGCCCACAAAAGCCGAGCAAGCTCGCCGCCTCAGGATCTGACACGTAGTCGCCGCGTCGCACGTGAACGGCGACCGACTCCGACGCACCAATCGCATCAAGCACCCTGGTAGCTTGTGAACACATAGGCACTCGCAATGTATACTCGGCATCAAGAATATTGGCAATAGACTCAAAATATCTATAGCTCTGCCAGTAGCCAATCAGCAGGATATTTTGCCCTACATTCAACACCTCGGGGTCATAGGCCCATCGTCGTTCCTTGACGCGTGGTTGCCAACGGTACGGTAACCAGGGGCACGCCATCCTATATAACCTGTCGCCAATGTGCCGGCGACGACGACGAACGGCACGCAGAATGTCGGCCTCAGTCGCTTCCTGTGCGCTGATGTTAAAATGCTTTAGGCCATAGCTGCGAAGCTCTTGCGTACCATAGAAGCTTAAGTCAAGGCCAAGAGGCACGCCCCGGTCAATGGCCAGTCTGCGGCCCAATGCGTACTGGAAGAGCTGGTTACCGAGGCCGCTCACTAGCCTGACTACAATCACCGCCGCCCTGACCTTCGGGGCGACCCAACCGTGCAGTGCGCCCTGCCTACGCACGCATTCCTGCGACATGCCACACCGACACTGCGGGCCCCCTCCATAGCGCTAGCCCGCATCCGGCTTCTGAGCGTGATAGCATGCAGTACCGAAGCCACCCATAGGCTGCTCGCTGGTTCGTCTGCCGTATATATACAGGGCACTGATGATTGAACACGGTTCCAGACGCCGCCGCAGGTAGGCGTCCGTGAACGCTCGGTGCGCATTGAAGTACGTCCGATTGCAGTCATCTACCGGCGCCGACAGGTACAGGTGCCCGCCCGGCTGCACGACGCGCAGCAGTTCGGCGATCGCCCGCTCCGTGCCATCCGGCTGCAGCGGGTCACCGTACCGCCCGAGACCGATGTGCTCGACGACACAGAGGCAGGAGAGCGATGGGACTGTACCGGCATCAAACGGCAGGTCGAGGATGGTGCCCTGCACGAAGCTGAGCTCCCTGAGCGATACAGGCAACGGGCGCAAATCAACCATCGTCACCGGCATAACCTGGGACAGTAGTCCGACGTACTTGTGGTCTGATCCCACATCAACATGCCACAATGGCCGCTCACGCAAGATAGCACCGAACGCCCATGCATCCTGGTAGAAGTACGGAGCATCAACCGGTGTGGATGTGGTGTCATCCCCAATACACGGGAAGAGCCGGTCTGCCTCACTGGGGAGCCCCGACGGGAGCATCCGGTAGTATGCCCAATAGCATCGCCAGAACCGAAGCCATCCTACGCCGGCAATGCGGGCGTTCCTAGCGGACCGACAGAAGCCACGAATGGCAGCGCGTGCCACGAATCGCGATCCCCTAGTCACGGTGCGAACCGCCATTGGTGCCTCCATTCGGGAGCAGCAGAGCCAGCCCTTGAGGCGCACAGACGCCGGAGTCCTGGATCGCGCCTTGTTGAGCGTGACCAGATCCCTAACCCCATAGCGCCCGGTAGCTCCAGCCGTGAATCCGTTTGAGCCAGCGCCGGACCAACCGCCTGCGCAGAATGCGCCCGCCGGGATCTGAGGGTCCCGCCGTACTGACATGGCTGATGGAGCCTGTCGGGTGGACCCATGGAAGCTCGGCCTCGAGCATTGGAAACCTGTTCCCCACGTGATGCACCAGATAATCGCAAGTGGCAAGCCTGTAAAACCCAAGCCTGACCATATCGACATCGAACTGGTGATCGTCGCCGAGGGGCCGATGCGTCTGCGCCGGGAAGATACTCTGGACCACCGACTTCCTTGTCACGAACTGGAAGTGCGAACCCGTGGCGTACGCGCTAACGCCGTGGCGTGACAGTAGTACATCACACCGATCGACCTCCACCTCCTCGCGGCGGGCAGCATCAGCGCCCACGGCGTCCAGTTGGGCATTGACCAAATGGTCCGCGATGAGACGACCGGTGCAAGACGCTATCTCACGGTCGCCGGCACACATCGTCGCCGTAGCCCCCTGCCGAAGATCGCCGCCGGCAATGGGTTGCGCCGTAACCATGCCCGCCCTTGGGAATGCCTCCAGGATCTTCAGGCTCTCCTCAAGCCACCCGGGCAGGAAGTAGACGTCCGAGTCCGTGAACCCGATGACCTCGCCCTGGGCCATGCCAAAGAGCACATTCCACGCGCCGACCTTGCCCAGGTTCACTCCAGACAGGATCAGTTGGTGGATCAGCCCCTGCTCCTGCTGCTCCAGGAGGTAGCGCCGCACTTCCGGACAACTGGCATTGTCCAGCACGACAATCTCGCACTCGACGCCGGCGCTCGTGGCGGCCATCGACGTGAGACAGAGCTTCAGAACCTCCAGGCTCTGGGACCAGAACCCGGACAACTCCGGGATATGCACCACCGTGGTCAGCGTGATGCGCGCCGGCTGATGGACGCCGCGAACAAGCTTGGCTGGGTTCTGGCCTATGCGTGGCACTGCATCCTACCTATACACGTATACATATCAGACAGCTGATATATCGTGCGCATTATATCTTGCTGGCATAAGGTTGTCATAGACATCAGCGACGGCGGATGTCGTCGCCCTAAGGTCATAGCGTTGCGCAGCCAGACACGACTGCTCCGCAATCTTGCGTCGTCGGCTGCTGTCCAGCATATGGCCCATGGCCTCCGCCAGCGCAACGGGCGACCCCGGCTCAACCATGATCCCGCCACCGGGCGCCAGCACCTCAGGTATCCCGCCTACGCGGCTGGCCACACACGGCAACCCAGCAGCAAGCGCCTCCAGTAGGGCGAGAGGCAAGCCCTCAGAGCGGGAGGGCATCACAAAGGCATCAACAGCGCAGAGAAATGCCTTCATGTCGGCCACGAGGCCGAGCAGGTGAATCCTCTTGCCAATCCCTGCCCTGGCGATGAGCCCCTCTAGCTGGGCACGCCCATCGCCCTCGCCGGCGATGGCCACATAGATGTCCGCACCTCGCCGCACCAGCAACTTGGCAGCCGCCACGAGTATGTCGTGGCCCTTGACAGGACCCAGCATCCCTGCGGCGCCGAACAGCACTCCGCCCGCGGGAATGCCCAACTCCGCCCGCAGTAGGGAGGGCGAGCGCTGCGGCCCACGGAAGCTCGTCACGTCCACGCCGCCAGGCGTCACCAGAACGGTGCCAAGCGGCACCAGCGCCATCGCGTCCACCTCGCGGCGTACGGCCTCGGACACTGCGGTCACGGCGAGACTGCCGGCCCGAGCATGCGCCGTTACGCGGCGGCACCCCCGGCGTTCGCACTCCCCGATGCTCTTCGAGCCATGGAATGTGAGTACCCAGGGGAGCCCCGCGTGCACCAGAACGGCCTCTGCCTGAAGGTCCAGGGCAGTCACCACATGCGAATGAACGATGCCGACCCCTTGGCGCTGCAGATACGTGGCCAATCGGCGGACGAATACTCGCCTCAGGGCCGTTGCCGTGGCGCCCCACATGCGGTAAGGCCATCGTCCAGCGGGGTCTGGCCACCGGTGCGGAACGATCGACACTTCCACTCCGACCGCCCTCCACGAGGCCGCCATCACGCCGTTGCAGCTTGTGAGGCAGACTATTTGGTGGCGGTAGTGCCGGAGCGCCGCCGCCCCGGTAAGCCCGCTGACGTAGCGGCAGACACCGCCTGGCTGCATGGTGTTCAGGACGTGTACAACAACTCGGGAATCCGCGGGAGTAGCGGGCCTTTCCTTCACTGTCGCCGCACAATGCGCACTGAGCGCGGTCTGCAACTGGCGAGGGATCGGCTTTCACCTGCACCGGAGGCATAGGCACTCCCGCCAGCGACCCGACTCAACGCCGCCGAAGAAGCCGAATAGTTGATGACCGAATGCCTCCTATAAGATGTCAGCTATCAGACAGTCAATCTCGCTACACATCCTCTGCACCGAGTAGATGGACCGTGCCCTCTCCAGACCGATCTGGCCAAGCATATGGCGACGCTCAGGGTCACTGATCAGGGCCACCAAGCAGCCTGCCAGCGCCTCGGCATCAGAGGCTGGCGCTAAGAACGGGTACCCCGAAGGATCGATCGTCTCGCGAATTCCCACTATGTCCGTACCCGCCACAGGCAGTCCGCATGCCATTGATTCGAGCACGCAGTTGGGGCAACCCTCAGAGTGCGAGCTGAGGACTGCCACGTCCGAAGCCTGCAACAGGCCGGCGACGTCATGTACGGCACCCAGAAACCGCACACAATGCTGCAAGCCCAGGCGTTGCGCCCACAACCTGACATCGAACGCGGTGTCCCCTTCACGCCCGGCTAGAAGCAGCCATGCCCGAACGGAATGCGCAGCCATACACGTCTGTACGATGCTCCACGCCCGCAACAGTGTGAGATGGTCTTTGGTAGACGTCAGATTGGCCACCATTGTCACCGCAACATCAAACCGCCCGACGCCCAGCCAGCTTCGCCAAACAGCACGTGAGGCTTTCGGCGGTGCAAGATCCACGCCGTTCCGAACAAGCACCACACGCTCAGGTGGAGCTCCAAGGCGATCAAGTAGGTACCTACGGCCCATTGATGAGTTGGCTACAAACCTCGAGGTGTTCCTGACTGCATGCCGCTGCAGCAGACCTCGATCTGGCGACAGGCCCTCATCGCGCTGGTTCCATATGCAGCCATTCGCGCCGGTCGCACGCCAGATGGCACCACACACGACATTGGGTATATGGATGTACGGAAGCAGGACGGTAGGTCCTATCCCTCGCAGCGCCGCCGCTACCCGAAACAGCCTGAACGCCTGCGACCTCCTACCTCCCCAGATGGGGGGTAGCACCAGAGACCGAATCCCGAGGTCTCTGCACGCTGATGTCACGGGTCCATCTGGACCCGGTGCGCAGACGCAGACGCGCTGCCCGTCCAACACCCATTGTCTGGCCAGGAGCAGTGCCTGCCGTTCGGCTCCACCCAGACCGAACGAGGACAGCACGATCACCCGCATGCATCGCTCCTGGCCGTTAGCAGCCCGGCGCGGTTCGCCGCAGACCCACGGACGGAAGCCTGCACCCAACCATGGAGCCCGCCTCGCACCCAATACACCGGGGGGGGCCGTAGAAGTGCCGATCAGGGCTCACTCGCCAGTCTACGAACTGCTTCAACATAACGGCCAAGCCGAGCTACCGGACCATCCGGCGAGGCAACGAACTCGTCTCCGTAGGTCGAGCGCCATCCTGGTGAACGGCTAGCCGTCCCGCGCCGACCACTCCGCCGTACAGCCGACGGAGCAGTGACGCCTCAGAACTGACCATCCGTATCAGTCTGACGCCCGGCAAGACCGGCGCAGCGCTAGGACACGAAGCAACCACAGTGACATCCACGCCGGCGCTAGCCAAGCCGACGAACATGCGCGCGAGAAACGTCTCCGGTGGCCACCGAGAGCCTAGCACCAGCAGGCTGAGCCGAAGGCCGTCAGCCATGCGAGCTGCCCACCAGAGACTGGACACCGCCAGATGCAACTTCAAGGAAGCGTCCGCGTCGTTCGCCGGCAGGCGCGACTGCGAGCCAACCAGCATGCGAGCCTCGCCCATGGTTCACTCCGAGTCGGCACATTGCCTCACGCGCTAGGACCTGGCACCGATGCGACAAGCCGGAACGCCAGCGACCACTGTGTATGCTGCGACGTCGCTCGTAACTACGGCTCCTGCGCCAACGACAGCGCCATCGCCGATGGTGACCCCGTCTAGAACGACGCAGCCCGCGCCCAACCAGCAGTCGCGCCCAACGTCAACGCCACTGCATCGAATTCCCTGATCCGTAATAGTCGCTTGCGACTTCGTGTATATATGCTGCGACGCGAAAATGCAAACATATGGCGCAATCCGCGTACAACTGCCGATTCTTACGTCCCCGCCGCCCTGTATTACGGCGCCGTAGTTCACCGAGACGTCGTTACCGATCGCGATGTGGCCGCCACACGATGTGATTCTGGCATGCCGGTGAATCTGACATCGTTCACCGATCTCAACAGCACCGCGTGGGACTGACCTCTGTTTGACGCCGATCTCGTTACCGGCGGCAGCAATCCAAGCGCCAGCATGAACGCATGTGCGCGCACCTAGGGCCACGCCACCAGTAGCGAGCACTACTGCCTCGGGCGAGACATGGACGCCGCGGGCCGTCCAGCAGTGCCGGGCTTTCCGGCCCGCCTGCCAATCCAAGTACTGCGCCGCGATGTGCCGAAGGAAACGGGGTGCTCGCATGGGCCTAGACGACTTGCCGCCAATTCGATGGCAGCACGATGTAGCCTTGTCCGCGCACTGGGGTTTTTCCAGTTCCGAGTAGGTCAGCGGCGTGGATAGTCAGGTTAGCGGCCCGCTCGACGGTTTCAATGGCACCGGCGGGCCCACTAAGTTTCAACTCCACCGTATATGAACCCGGCACGAGCGGAAGCGAACCAACTTCGCACGCGATCGTCTGGGCAGGCCCTCCGGTGAGCCGGAGCGAGGAGTGCATCGAGTTTTGGAACACGACTACGCGGGCGCCATCCGCGTCGAGGACAAGCACAGCACAATGCAACTCACCGAGACCATGTGTATCACCAAGCCGGACTACGACCACCAGCCCATCACCACACTGGATCGCATCCGATTGAGCGCCGCAGGAAATGAGCTCGACTTTCGTAATATACCGTCCACGAGTCTCGTGGGAGCGTGGCGGCGTTGAGGCCAGGTAGCGCGCCAAGGCGCAACTCGGCAGCTCGGGCTCTGCACAGCGCCCCTGCACCACTACCACTGCAAGCGAGCAAAGCGATGCTATCGCCGCCATGCTATGGCTTACAAAAAGCACCGTCCGTCCGCCCTTGGCCACGTCGCCCATTTTGCCGAGGCACTTCTTCTGGAAGGCGGCGTCGCCCACGGCGAGGACTTCGTCGACGATGAGGATCTCCGGGTCCAGGTGGGCCGCCACGGCGAAAGCCAGGCGGACGTACATGCCGCTGGAGTAGCGCTTAACCGGCGTGTCGATGAACTGCTCGACCTCGGAGAAGGCGACGATCTCGTCGAACTTCCGGTCGATCTCCCGCTTCGTCATGCCCAGGATGGCGCCGTTGAGGTAGGTGTTCTCGCGGCCCGTGAGCTCCGGGTGGAAGCCGGTGCCCACCTCCAGCAGGCTGGCCACGCGGCCGGCCAGGCGGATGCGGCCGGTAGTGGGGGCCGTGACGCGGGAGAGGACCTTGAGCAGGGTGCTCTTGCCGGCGCCGTTGCGGCCGATGATGCCGAGCACCTCGCCCTGCTCTACCTCGAAGCTCACGTCCTTAAGGGCCCAGAACTCCTCGCCCATGCGCTCCGCCAGGTGCTCCTGGCCTATCTTGAGCCTGGGGTCGGGCTTGCGGCGCACCCGGGCCCACCAGCGGTTCAGGTCATCCTTCAGGGTCCCGCCGCCTATCAGGCCCAGGCGGTACTTCTTGCTGACGCCTTCTACCGAGATCATGGTGGACATGGCTAGACGGTATCCATGAAGGTCCGCTCGACGCGGTTGAAGAGAAGGAGGCCGATGGCCAGGACGCCGAGGACTGACAGGGCGCTCATCGCCAGGTCCAGAGGCCGCACCTGCCCGCCGCCCAGGAAGCCGGCGCGGAAGGTCTCGATGATAGGCGTGGCGGGGTTCCAGCGGATGAGCGCCTGGTACTTCGCCGGCACCGAGGAGAGCGGGTAGACGACCGGCGTGCCGTACATGAGCAACTGCACGCCGAAGCCCACGAGGTGCCGCAGGTCGCGGTAGCGCGTGGTGAGCGCCGAGACGATGATGCCCAGCCCGAGCCCCAGGCCCGCCACCATGACGATCAGTAACGGAGCGGCCAGCAGCCAGCGGTTGGGCCGCACAGGCGCTCCGGACAAGTAGAAGTAGGCCAGGAACCCCAGGAAGATGAGCATCTGGATGCCGAAGGTGATGAGGTTCGAGATGACCACCGAGAGCGGCATGACCAGGCGGGGGAAGTAGACCTTGCCGAAGATGCCTGCGTTGGCCACGAAGGTCTCGCTGGTCTTGGTGACGCAGCCGGCGAAGTAGGCCCACAGCACATTGCCGGCCATGTAGAAGAGGAACTTGGGCAGGCCGTCGGTGGGCAGGTTGGCGATGTTGCCGAAGACGATGGTGAAGACCACCGTCGTCATCAGCGGCTGGATGATGTGCCAGGCCGGGCCGAGGATGGTCTGCTTGTAGACCGAGACGAAATCGCGCCGCACGAAGAGGAACACCAGGTCGCGGTAGCGCCAGAGGTCGCCCAGGTGCAGGTCAAACAGGCCGCGCTGCGGGGTGATCTCGGCGATCCAGTGGGGTTCGGGCACAGATGCATTTGTGAAGGCGCTAATGGACATAGGCTCCCTGACAGCCGGTGGTAAGCTGAATCATCATTGGTCTGGCAACATCATCTGAACGGGTCGGAGGTGACAAGCATGGCAATGGACTCAGGTCGCGACGAACAGCGAACGGCCTGGCCCCACAACCTTCCCTTCGCCTTCACGGTAGTGGACGACACGGACTTCTCGACGCTGACGAATGCCCGGCCCGTCTACGACCTGCTTCTTGAGTGCGGTATGCGCACCACCAAGACCGTGTGGCCGCTGGCGCCCACCGAGGCGGTCAGGACGGGCGGCGCCACGCTGGCGGACCCGGAGTACCTGGGATGGGTACTGGAACTACAGGCTTCCGGCGTCGAGATCGCCTACCACGGGGCGACAGACCACACGTCGGATCGGGCCCGGTCCCGCATGGCGCTTGAGCGCTACGGCGAACTGCTCGGCGAGGGCCCGAGGCTGTATGCCGCACATACGGGGCAGCAAGAGGCGCTCTACTGGCACTCGGATCGGCTGGCCGGCCTGCCTCGCGTGCTCTACCAGGCTATTCAGCGCCGGCGCGGCAAGTGCAGTGCATCGAGCGGACACATCCAGGGCAACGCTCTCTTCTGGGGCGACATGTGCCGCGACCAGATTGAGTACATGCGCAACTTCACCTTCGTGACGCCCAACACGCTCTCGTGCGACCGGTTGATGCCATACCACGATGCGTCACGTCCGTGGGTCCGCTACTGGTTCAGCGCCAGCCAGGGACAGAGCCGCAGGCCATTCTGCTCCCTGATCTCTGAGGCCAACCAGGATGCCCTTGCGGCGTCAGGCGGGCTCTGCCTGATCTACACCCATTTTGGGGCCGGTTTCGCACCAGAGGGCAGGCTCGATCCCACGTTCGTGCGGCTCATCCGGCGTCTGGCGGGCCTGGGCGGCTGGATCGCACCGGCGTCAACGATCCTGGACCATCTCCGGAGCCTGCCCGGCCATCGCGACGCGCCGAAGCCATCAGAGATACGCAGGCTGGAGTGGCGCTGGCTACTGGGCAAGGTAAGGCACGGGGCGCACTAGGCAGGCATCTAGCGCCTACGCCCCAAGCAGTGCGTAGCACTCTCGGTTACATCCGGCAACCGCTGCTGCCGGGTGCGACCGCGAGTACGTCAGCGTCATCATCACATTCCGGACCGGCACACCGCAGCATGAACAGCGCAAGTACCTGCTGTCGGCGAAGCGCTACGTACGACCCGCCGGACCGTATCTAGGGCACAATTCTACCTCGAATCGTCGGACCGGGCGCTATTCCGCGGCGACAGCAGGACGTACGCAACGAACTCACGGGGCGCCGGCACCTGGACCGGGGCGCCGCTGTAGACGCCTGTGCAGATCGGCCGACCGTACATAGCCTCCGGGTCCATGAGGCAGAACCGGTCGCCAGGCTTGAGCACGGCTCCGAGGTTTACGGAGACGTATGGATGGCGCCGCCAGTTGAAGATGGCGATGTTGGCCCGACCGAGCTCGTAGCGGTTCGGGATGATCTTCACCAGCGGGCGGGAGGGCAAAGCGGAGCGATCGAAAACCCGATTGCCCTCCTGGCGGACGGCCCCGCAGCCGTCGGCTCGAATCCGGCCATCCACCACGGTGTTCCGAAACATCCCCACATCGAGGTAGTTCTGGGCGGTGATCCGACCACGGTAGACGAGGTTGTCCGCGACAGAGCCCCGGCGGTTGCCGGCACCGGTGTAGCCGAGTTGGATCGATACGTTGTAGCAGAGGTTGCCGATCACGGAGTTGCCGTGGGCGCCGTCACGCTCACCACCCACCAGCAGGCGCTCCTTGCGCTGCGCCGGTGCATAGAGGATGTTGCGCGAGACGGTGTACCCGTTCACCCATGCCCGGCGCGAACCGTAGGCGTGCACCGGCGCTTGACCAAATCCCTGCCCTGTGGTGATGATGCAGTCGCTGATCACCTTGCGGCTGACTCGGTTCTGGGTGTAGATGCCGTGGCCGTCGCCGCGGTCGCTGGCCATCCAGCCATTGTCGTAGATCACACAGCCGTACATCTCGCAGTCGAGAGCGCCCACCCAGCAACTGATGGCCTGATAGGTATGGTGGATGACGAGGTTGATCATCCTGCATCCAGGTGCATCCTGCAGTTCGACGCCGCCCCCTGGCCCTACCAGCGCGTCGCGATTCGCCGCCGGCTCGTACGTGTGGTCGCGCATATCGGACGCCACGAGTTCCAGGCCCCAGAGCCAGACATAGCTCGCGGGGGCATCGCAGCCAAGCGACAGGGCACCATCGAGCGTCACACGCTCTCCCGGACACGCGCGCACCGTGATCGGAGCATCTGGCGCACCGTTCAGGTGGACCGTCCATCCTCTGGCGCCATTGCGCCTGTCGGGGTGGCGGTAAGTTCCACCGCGCAGCCAGACGGTGTCGCCGGGCCGGACGTCGTGTTTGCCTGCGAGGGCCGACTGGATGTCCCAGGGCCGCGCCCGCGTGCCCGGGGCACCGGCACGGCCGTGCGGGCTAACATAGAAGCTACGGCCCGGCCGATGAGCAGAGGGCGGGGGGGCGGATTGGCCGGCGCGAGCCACGCTCGCAGGCCTGCCGCAACCCACGGCCACGCAAGCCCATGCGAGGCCGACAAGCAGACCCGACGAACTCCTGCGATGACCCGCGGTTAGTGAGAGCATCACGCCTCCATGCCTTCATTACACCACGAACGGCGCGGCGCGGCCACTGCACCGGGCCAACAGGGGTAGACTCGCAGGTACGCTGTCGGGCTGACCCGGATCGGGCGGCGCGACGCCATCCTGACCGTGAGCCGAGAGGGGAATGACCTGTATGGGCCCAGATCTCTGCGCAACTCCGCCGGCGCCTTGGGCCGGCTCGATCCGACGGCTTCTCGCGGGCGCCGGCCTGGCGACTGCCCTGGCCCTGACCTCGGGCGCCACGCCGACCAGCGCCCAGGAAGCGCCGTGCTGGTCGCCCACCCCGTCGATCACCGGGCTCTCCGGCCTGATCCGAATGCCGACCGCCGATATCATGCGGTCGGACCGGTGGCGCTTCAGCTATACCTCACCGCAGACCAAGTGGGATCCAAACGTGGGGGCCACCGCCGGTCCGGCCCTGGGCATGAGCTTCCTGCCGCGAACGGAGATGGCCTTCGCCATGGGATCGCGGAACCAGGGGTTCTTCGACCTGACGTTCCACGGGAAGCTTCAACTGGCGCCGCCGCGGCTCGGGCGACCGGGCCTTGCCGTGGGAATGGTGGACGCCGGCCGATCGGACCAGACCTCGGGTGGCACCAAGTTCGCCGTGGCCACGCTACCGCTGCTGAGTGGCCGCGCGTCGCTGTCGGCGGGAGTGGCCGGCGGCGAGACGCAGGGCCTCTTCGGCGGCGTGAGCTGGCGGCCGATCCAGGCGTTGGAGCTACAGGCGGAGTATGACACCGAGCGGCTGAACAGCTCACTGGTGCTGCATGCCGGCGATATGGCGTTCGCTCGGGTGGCCGACCTTAACAGCGGCAAGGTCGTGGGCATCGGCGTGGAGCTACCGTTCGAGTACCCGACCAAGCTGCGGGCGCCGGCCGAGGCCACCGGCCGGGGCACCGGGACGGAAGCCGCAACCGAGGCGCTCGTGGGCCTCGGGTTCGAGGACGTGCGGGTCTGGACCGCGGAGGGCGGCGCCGTCCTCGCGGCCTCCTACGAGAACCGGACGTACACGCTGAGCGAGCAGGACGGCATTCGCGCGGGGATGGCGGCGCTGGCCGGTTGTGCGCCGCGCGGCGCGAGCCGGCTGACCGTGGAGCTGACCCGTCGTGGCGTCGCCACGGTGCGCGCCACGGCCCCTGTGGACGGCGCAGAGGGTCCGCTGAGCATTGAGGCGCCGCAGCCCGGCGCCGGGTCGGAGGTTCGGCCCGCCAACCCGAGCTGGGGGCATGCCGACGTCCAGATCGGGCTCGGGCTCAAGACGCAAGTCGGCTCCAACTACGGCGCGCTGCGCGGCGGAGCCCTTGCGCTGCCCGAGGTCGTCCTGCCGGTGGCGCGGGGCCTGGTGCTGAACGCGCGCTACAGCTACCCGGCCGTGGGCGGCGAGGTCTCGGGGATGCCCCGGCGGCTGACCAACGACCGCGCCATCGCTGCATATGCCTTCAGGCCAGGCGGCGGCTGGCTCGCGCAAGTCTCCGGTGGCCGGTACCCCTCGAACTGCGACGGCGCAGTCCTGGAGCTGGCGCGGCCGGTATCTGACCGCGGCCTCATGCACCTTGTCGGTGGACGGGCCGAGAACGACCGGCTCCAGACCCGGGCCTACCTGCTGGGCGAGTACTGGCACTGGTTCCCGAAGGAGGCGATCCAGGTAAGGTTGCTGGGCGGGCGGTTCATCACCAACGACCGCGGCGTCGGGTTCGACGTGATGCGCTGGTGGGGTGATGTGCGGGTCGGCTTCGGCGTTCGCGATACGTCGCGCACCCGCACGGCGCAGATATCGGCGAGCCTGCCGTTGGGCCCGCGGGCGCAGACCCGCCGGCCCGGCACGGCCAGGCTCCGCATTGCCGACAGGCTGGACCACACGGTCCGCACGGTGATCAAAGGCGACCACAACTCGCTCTACCTGCTCGAGGAGACCGCCGGCGAGCTGCAGATCGGGCAGGACCTGGTCACGTCCTTCTTCGATCGCGGACGGCTGCTGCCGGGGTCGGGGCTGTGGGGGCGGTAGGAGGAGTTAGAAGGGGAAAGCCCAAAGTCTAAAGTCGAAAGTTGAGCGGCTCAAGGTAAGAGGCTGCAGGGGCGAAGCGATGGGCGGGGCGGCTCAACCCTCACGGGTTGGGCCGCCCCCTTTTGTCTGGATCCTGGCTACCCCGCGGCCCGCATCGCCCTCGCCGGTACGCCGTAGGCGACGATGCCTGAGGGCAGGTCGCGCACTACGACCGCGCCTGCGCCGATGGTGGTGTCGGAGCCTATGGTGAGGTTGTTGGCGACGGCGGCGGCGATGCCCACGAAGGTCCTGGGGCCCACGGTGACCGTGCCGGCCAGGTGGACGCCGGGGCAGAGGTGGACGCCGTCGCCGACGCGGCAGTCGTGGTCGACCGTGGCGGCGGTGTTGACGATGGCGTGGGACCCGACCCAAGAGCGCGCGCCCACCACGGCGCCTGCCATGACCACCGTACCCGGGCCCAGCGACGCGCTGGCGGCGACAGTGGCGCGGGCGTGGACGATCGTGACCAGTTCGAAACCCTCTTCGGCGAGCGCCTCGGCAAGGCGAAACCGAACCCGGCAGTCGCCGATGGCGACGAACGCATGGCGGATGCCTGACGCCCGCAGCGCCGGGAGCTGCTCGCGGCCGCCGAAGAACGGCTCGAGAAACGGCGGGTCACCGGGCCGGGGTGCACCGGCGTCATCCAGGAAGCCCACGAGCTCGAGCCCGGGACACGTGGCCACGGCGTCGGCCACGGCGGCGGCATGCCCGGAGGCGCCGTAGAGGAGGATCCGAGTGGGCGGGGCGGAGGCGCTAGCATCCATGCGCGTCGGCTCCTTGCCCTGTGAACTCCGTCATCGTCTCCACACCCGCCGCGCTGATGCCCTCGCGCCGCACCACGGTGGCGAAGGTGCGGAGTAGGATCTGGGCGTCGAGGCCGTGGGTCCAGTGGTCGACATACCAGGTGTCCAGCGCGAGCCTCTCGGGCCAGTCGAGGGCGTTGCGGCCGTGCACCTGCGCCCAACCGGTGATACCGGGGCGAACCTCGTGGCGGCGGGACTGCTCGGGGCTGTAGAGCGGCAGGTACTTCATCAGTAGCGGGCGCGGGCCCACCAGGCTCATGTCGCCGCACAGGACGTTCCACAGCTCCGGCAGCTCATCAAGGCTCAGGGCGCGGAGGCGGCGACCGAACGCCGTGAGCCGCTCGTCGTCGGGCAGGAGGGCGCCGTCGGGGCCACGGCCGTCGGTCATGGTCCGGAACTTCACCATGCCGAAGGGCTTGCCGCCCAGGCCGGGCCGCTGCTGCCGGAAGAGGACGGGAGAACCGAGGCGGACCCGAACCAGCAGCGCGACGACGGCCATGGGCGCACTCAGGATAAGCAACGCGACGCCTGCGGCGAGGATATCCGCCGCCCTCTTCAGGCCGGGCGACCGCCAGAGGCGCGGGGCCGGGCGGTCGCCGAAGGCTGTGGTTTCCATAGGGGACATTGTACCGGTCCGCCCGCGCGGGCGGCTACTTGCCGATGCGGATGAGGTCCAGGCCGGCGGCGCGGACCACGCCCGTGGGCAGGCAATTGCGGCCGTCGACGACCACGCTGCCCCGCATGGCGGCGGCCACGGCGCGCCAGTCCAGCGCGACGTACTCGGGCCAGTCGGTGCAGACGACGAGGGCATCGGCGCCGCGTGCGGCTGCCTCGGCGTCGGGCGTCAGCGTTACGTCCAGCGAGGGGTAGTCGCGTCGGAACGCATCGGCCGCCACGGGGTCATGGGCGCGCACGAAGGCGCCGCACTCCAGCAGCATCTGCACGAGGTCGGCCGCAGGGGCCTGGCGCACGTCATCGGTGCCCGCCTTGAAGGCGAGGCCCAGGAGGCCCACCTCGCGGCCCCGGAGGCCCTTCAGCGCGCGCTGCAGCTTCTGGACGACCTGGGCCCGCTGGCGGCGGTTGACGGCCGTGGAGGCCTCCAGCAGGGGCATGGTGTACTCGTGGTCGGCGCCCATGGCGATGAGCGCCTGCGTATCCTTGGGGAAGCAGCTTCCGCCCCAGCCGAGCCCGGCCTGAAGGAAGCCCCGGCCAATGCGCGCGTCGAGACCCATGCCGTCGGCCACCTGCGAGACGTCGGCGCCGACCCGCTCACAGAGGCCAGCGATCTCGTTGATGAAGGAGATCTTGGTGGCGAGGAAGGCGTTGGAGGCGTACTTCGTCATCTCGGCGCTGGCCGTCGACGTGGTGAGCATGGCGGGCAGCGCGAAGCCGATGGGCCGCGGGCAGATGGGCGGCGGCGCGAACGACTGCGTCAGCACCTCCTGGTAGAGCTCGCGGGCGGTCTCCAGGGCGTGGGACGACTCCGAGCCGACAAGGATGCGGTCCGGATAGAACATATCGAGCAGCGCCTTGCCCTCGCGAAGGAACTCGGGGTTGGAGGCGAAGCTGACATCGCAGGTGACGCCGCGGCTCGCAAGCACGCGGGCCACGGCGGCCTGGACGCGATGGTTCGTCCCTACGGGAACGGTGCTCTTGACGACGATGACCAGCTGCGCGCCCACGGCCAGGTCGCGTGCCACATCCTCGGCGGCGGCCTCGACCCAGCCGGTGTCGGCCTGGCCGTGCTTGCCGGGAGGCGTACCCACGGCGATGAGCGCCACGCGTGCGCCGGGCAGGACTTCGGCGAGGTCCGTGGTGTAGGTCATCCGCGCCGCGACCTGGGGCATGGCCAGCAGTTCGGCGAGGCCCGGTTCGTGGATCGGCACGCCGCCGGAGCGGAGCAGCGCCACGCGGGCCGGGTCCTTCTCGACGATACCCACTTCGTGTCCGAGATAGGCGAACGCCGCGCCGCAGTTGAGGCCCACATAGCCGGCGCCGATAACGACAATTCTCACAAGACGCTCCCTTCTACTGCCGTATCGACCGGCGCATGACCGGCGTGGGGCGAGGCCGGACAGGGCGCGGCCCAGCGTATCTCCTCAAGCTGATAGCCGATCCCCTCGCACTCGGGCGCCAGATCGGAAATCGTGGACCCTTCCGGCACCACCCCCACCACGGCGCCGCCCGAGCCCGGGAACGACGCCGAGAAGCCGAGCTTGCGTGCCGCGGCCACCATGGCCAGGTTGCGGTCGCCGATGGCGGCGTCGCCGTAGACCGAGCGGCGGATGTCGAATCCGGCGCTCATCAGGCGGCCCATTTCGGCGTAGCGGCCTGCCTTCAGGGCAGCCAGGCCCTGGTCGGTGAGCTGGGCGAGGGCCTGCATGGCGTCGATCACCTGCTGGTCGCCGCGCTGGAAGCGGGTCCGCACGTCGCTGTGGATGCGGCCCGAGTCGCTGGGGTGGCTGTCCCAGGCCAGGTACATCAGCGGCAGCAGGGAGGGATCCAGCGGCGTGTAGTCGCCATAGCCTCGCCGCTCCATAAGGGCGCGGTCGAAATCCATATGGACGCAACCGCCGTAGGTCTGCACCACGCGGTCCTGCAGGCCGGCGGCGATGGCCAGCTCCTGCATCTCCACGTCGAGCACGAGGTTCGGGCGCTGCGTGCGGGGCAGCGCGTCCTCCGGCACGGCGTAGAAGCGCATAAGGGCGTTGACGGCGGCGGTGACGATGGCGCTCGAGCCCGCGAGGCCCACCTGGCGCGGGATGTCGGTATCGTAGGTGATCGTGAAGCAGCGGCCGGGTAGCCGGTAGCCCAGGTCGGCGCAGTGCTGCGAGAAGCGCTTGCAGGCCGCGAAGATGAGCCGCATGCCGCCGTAGTAACCGTTCTGGATGGCGGTCTCGCGCAGGGCCTCCAGCGACGCGAACTCGGCAGGGTCGTGCACCGGATGCGGAAGGATGCGCAACGTGGGGCTCTCCCAGAGCGTCACGGACGCATGGAAGTTGGCGATCGTCGCGGCGATCGTCTTGCCGAAGAAGCCGTCTGACGGATTGCCGATGATGCCGACGCGCGCATCCGCCCGTGTGCGTATGATCAAAGGTAGGGGCCTCCAATAAACACGCCGCGCGCCGAGAAGCGCGAAGCCGCAGCCGATTCTAGCACGTCGCCGAACCGCCCCGCCCGCCCGCCGCCCGCCATCGCCATTTTAGACTTGCAATTTTATACTTTATACTTTAGACTTGACTCTCTAGACTTTCAACTCCCCCGCCACCTGCTCTACGCGCCAGAAGTCGGCGTTGGGCGGCACGTTGTCCGACATGCCGAGGATAAAGCCTCGGCGGCCGCGCAGGGGCAGGATCACCTCACGCATGTACCGCAGGAAGTCGTCGCGCGTTCCACCCTCTTCGCAGACGAGCACCGATGGGATGCCGCCCTGCAGCACGACCTTGCCGTCGAGCATATCCAGCGCATCGGGCAGGCTCAGGTCGGCCATGGGAGCGGTGACGATGGCCTCCACCACATCCAACCCGCAGCCGGGCACGAGCGGAAGCAGGGCCTGCGTCTGGCCGCACCAGTGCCCCTCGAAGAGCTTGCCTGCCGCGTGGACGACGCTCGCGGCAGCCTGGTAGAAGGGCACGGCGTAGCGCTGGAAGAGGCGCGGCGAGAGGGTGCGGCCGTCCATGTTGTCACCCGTGTGCAGGACATCGGCCGGACCCGCGGCGGCCACGCGGATGCCGGCCAGGAAGCTCTCGGTGTAGGCCTCCAGCAGTCGCTCGACCTCGCGCGGGTGGTCCTGCAGCAGGTAGAAGGCGGTGGCGTAGCCCGCGTCGGTCTTGGCGAACTGCAGGAAGGGCACCAGGAAGATGCCGGAGAGCACCACGCCCTCGTCGCCTGTCTCGGCGAGCGCCTGATGCACCGTACCGAAGTCGGGCTCGTAGCGGGTCGCCTCGGCGATGTAGGTCAGTACGCGCAGGTCATCAGGCCCCTTGGCGAAGTGCTCCGCCAAGAAGCGCGAGCGGTAGGCGCCCTCCGTCGGCAAGTAGACCTCGCGGATCGTGCCCACCGGCGTGTCGAACTCATGCACAGACCGGCCGTCGCACTGGCTCCAACGCTCTGTGACACTCGGGTCCAGCACGGTACGAAGGCCGCCGGACCGGTTCCAGAGGGTTGCGCCGATGGCCCGCACGATCTCGTTGCGCGACATCCCCTCGACCTGCTGCGGCACAGTGCCCTCGGCGCAGTTGACGGCCAGCCAGTAGTCGAAGTTGGGCGCCCAGACCAGGGCATCGACGGCCTCGTTGCGCAGGGCTGCCAGATAGCGTTCGCGTTTGGTCATCTGCGTACTCCTTCAGCCCCAACTCCCCACCCCGCCACCATGGCCGCGCCAAGGGCGGCTTCCTCGGACTGCGGCGGGAGGGAGAGGGGCAGGCCGAACCGCTCGGATAGGATGGCGGCGAGGAGCGGGTTGCGGCGGATGCCGTTGCCCGCGCCGATCAGGACCGCCGGCGGATGGCCCACGAGGCGCGTGATGGCGCCTGAGCCGGCGTGCATCGACGCGGCCATGCCCTCCAGCGCCGCGCGGGCAAGGCCGCCTGGCGTCAGGTTCGCCTCGCTCAGGCCGGTCAGGCTGCCGCGCAGGGCGGGGTCGGAGCGCGTGCCGGCGAAGCGCGGGTCGCACACCAGACCGGCTGCGCCGGGCGGCGCCTGGGCTGCGAGCTCGGCCATGCGCGCGTAGACCTGCTCCTTGCCGGCCGCCACGCCGAAAGCGCCCAGTAGGTCCCGGTAGAGGGTCTGCAGCGCGGCGTAGGAGCGACCGCCGCTCACCTCGGCGAAGACGACCAGGTAGCCCGAACGGGGGTAGGGCCTTATCTCCAGTTCGGGCGGCAGGTCGGCGTCCGGCGGCGGCGCCTCGGCGGCGAAGCGAGCCACCTGCGCTCCCGTGCCGACGTTCACCAGTTCGGCGCCCTCGGCCGACGGCACGCTACCCAGGAAGCCCGCCTGGTTGTCGCCGAGCCCAACGAAGAGGGGCAGGCCCGCAGGCAGGCCGGTGCGCCGGGCCCACTCGGCAGTAAGAGAACCCAGCGGCTCCCCGGCCTCGCGCACCGGCGGCAGCAGCCGCTCGGGCAGGCCCAGCGCCTCCAGCATGGGCCTCGACCACGCGCGGCGGCGCACATCGAGCAGACCCGAGCTCGCCGCCATGGTGGGATCCGTGGCAAGCGCGCCGTCGGTGAGCAGGGCAGCCAGATAGCCGGTGATGAGGCAGGCCCGAGCCCCGGGCGGGGCGGCGCCCTGCTCCGCCAGCCAGTGGAGCGTGAGGCCCAGGTAGCCCGAAGCGATGCGGCAGCCGGTGACGCGCCACGCCTCCACGCCCATTCGGTCCGACGCGCCCTCAAGCCACGTGCGGCCATCAGGACCAAGCTCCCCTCCGCGTCCGTCCTGCCAGTTAACGAAGGGCGTCAGGGGCCGCAAGCCGCCATCGACCAGGAGCATACCGTGCTGCTGCCCCGTGAAGGCCAGCCCTGCCAACTCGCCGATGCGCGCCCCCAACCGGCTGACGCACTGGCGCAAGGCCGCGGCGGATGCTTCTGCCATGGCGTGCGGATCGAACTCGCGCCGTCCGAGCGCAAGCGGCCCCGGGTCGGCCGAGGGCGTGTCGGCGTGGCCCAGCGCGACGACCTTGCGCGTCTCGGTGTCCAGCGCCAGCGCGCAGGTCTTGGTGGTGCCGATGTCGACGCCCAGGGTCAGCGGCATGGCGCGCTCCTCACAGTTTCACGCGGATACGGCCGTAGCGCATGGTGGGGAGGGCGCCGCCCACGTCGCCGATGATGTCGATCACGTCGGACGGCTTGCCGCCGGCCCGCTCCGTGGCGGTCATGAAGTTGGTGAATGGTTTGGCGAACGGTACCCGCAGGGCGGCGGTCACCTTGCCGGAGCCGTCCAACGCCAGGATGCGGTTCTCCGCAACCGAGCCGCCGATGTAGGCCACCACCGTCAGCCGCCCACCGGGCAGGGCGTGGAAGCGGCCGTAGCCAGGCACTTCGGACGACGCTTCCTCGCCGCCCCTGGCCAGCGTAGACCGCAGGACCACCTTTCCTCGATCGACCACGGCGTACTCCAGCGAGGTGGTCAGCGGCGTGCCCGGGAAGAAGCGATCGCGCATGGCGGCGTGCCAGACGCTCCGCTCCAGCCAGAGCAGGTGGGCGCGCCCCTTGGCGTCTATCCACATGTCGAGGTTGGTGATCTGTCCGCAGGTGGCCTCGCGGCCGGCCACCTCCACCGGCACGCTGAAGCCCTGCTTGCCGAGGTCGGGCGTCCACGCATAGAAGAGGCGGCGGAACTCGTAGTCCCACTCGTTGCCGGTCAGTTGCCGCTTGAACTCTCGCCAGGCTCGGACCGGCTCGATGATGTCGCTGACCCCCATGAAGTGCGCCGCGCGTCCCTGCAGGGCCAGCACGGGGTAGCAGAGGCGGATCGGCTCCGGCTTCTCGTACTCCACCCCCATGGGGAACTCAAGCTTGCCCGAAGCGATCCACCGGCCGGCCCTGTCGCGCAGGCTCCACCACTGGGCCTCGTGCCCCTCCACGTTCATCAGCAGCAGGTCGCCCGTGGCGCCGTCGGCGGCCAGGCCCCGGTAGCTGTGCTCGGTGAAGGCAGGTTTGCCGGACCAGACCGGATCGGACGGCGTCGAGGCGATCACGGGCCCGGTCAGATCGAAGTCGAACACCTGGGGCTTCGACGGCCCGTTGTACGTGCCCAGAGGCGTGAGCGTGGGGTTTACCGAGAGCGCCAGACGGCCCGGCCGCGGCGCTGCCACCGGGCAGGGCTCTCGGGTGCGGCCGGTCTCGTCGGCGGCGATGGACGTCCAACCCGTCGCGCCGCGCTTCCAGAGGACCCAGCGGCAGTTGTTCAGGATCCTGGCGCCGGGGATCGTCTCCAGCCCGCTCACGTAGACATCACCGCCGACCCGCATCACGCAGGTGGAACCGTAGCACCACATGGGTCCTGCGCCGTTACCGGCCGGGGCGTAGGTGTAGACGGCTTCCTCGGCCTCGACCCGCGCGGACGGACCCGCGGGCACGACGCCCAGCAGCAGCACTCCGACGGCAAGCATGACGAGCATGGCAGGGCCCTCCTGGCCACCGGGCCGCGTCGAACGACACGTGATGGTGACATACTGGCACATCAGACGGAGCAGGGGGAAGCGTGATGCGAAGTGCGACGAGTTGGGCGGCCCGTGCGTGGTCGGGACTGGCGGCGGCTCTGGCCGTCGTCGGCGCCGGAGCGGCGCAGGCCCGTCCCGCCGACCGGCCGATCATCGTCGACAAGGGCATCCTCCGGTGGGCGGACACGCGGCGCGAGGTGGCCCTCTTCGGCGTCAACTACTACGCGCCCTTCTGCATGGACTTCGCCGCCCTGGGCACGCTGGGCGCCGACCGCGACGCCACCATTCGCCGCGACGTGGCGCAGTTCGTGCGGCTGGGCCTGGACCTCGTGCGACTGCATACGTTCGACCGGGAGATCAGCGACGGCGAGGGCAACCTGGTCGACAACGAGCACCTGCGCCTGCTGGACCTCCTCCTCGCCGAGTGCAAGCGCAACGGCATCTACGCCGTGCTGACGCCCATCGCCTGGTGGCCCGCCGGGCGCACCACGCAGGGCTTCTCGGACCGCTTCACCATGCCGCAGATGATCACCGACCCCGTCGCGCAGGCCGCCCAACGCCGCTACCTGGACCAGTTCCTGCGACACCGCAACCGCTACACGGGTCTCGCCTACGGCGCCGATCCCATGGTGGCGGCCATTGAGTTGATCAACGAGCCGATCCCGCCCGCCGGAACCACCGACGCGCAGGTCACGGCCTACATCGACGCCCTGACCGAAGCCGTTCGTGCGGCGGGCTGCTCGAAGCCCGTCTTCTTCAACGGCTGGGGCAACCGGCTGGCCGCCGTGGCACGCTCGCAGGCCGACGGCTGCACCTTCGGCTGGTATCCGACGGGACTGGTGGCAGGCCAGGAGTTGCGGGCCGACTTCCTGCCCCGCGTGGCCGACTACCCCGAGATGCGGAGCCCCGACCTGGGCGGCAAGGCCATCGGCGTCTACGAGTTCGACGCGGCCGACGTGGCGGAACCCTATATGTACCCGGCCATGGCTCGGGCCTTCCGGGCGGGCGGCGCCCAGTTCGCGGCGCAGTTCCAGTACGACGCCACGCCGCTGGCGCCCACCAACGTGAACTGGCAGACGCACTACCTGAACCTGCTCTGCACGCCGCGCAAGGCGGTCAGCTTCATGATCGCCGCCGAGGCCTTTCGGGCACTTCCCCGCCTCCACACGAGGCGCACGCACCCGGCCAACGCTCGCTTCGGCGAGTTCCGCGTGAGCCATGCTCAGGGGCTCAGCGAGCGCGTCTCGGCCACGACGTTCCTCTACTCAAACAGCACGGCCACGCGACCGCCGAAGCCGGGGTTGCTCACCCGCATCGCGGGCTGCGGCTCGTCGCCGGTGGCGGCCTACGAGGGATCGGGCGCCTACTTCATGGACCGCGTGCGGCCGGGTCTGTGGCGTCTGGAGGTGACGCCCGACGTGGTCTGGGTGGATGACCCCTTCGGCGCCACGGGGCTCGGCAGGGAGGTGGCCCGCCTGTTGCACCGCGACCGGCGCCTGACCCTGAGGCTCCCCGACCTCGGCGGCGACTTTCAGGCGTTGCGGTCCGGGAACGAACGATGGATCGCCTGCCTGGGCGGCAGCATCACCGTGCGACCCGGCGTCACCTTCCTGCGGCGGAGAGGCGTCTCGACGGCGATCCCCGCCGGCCTGCCCGCACCGCTCTGGCTGCCGGATGAGGCCAGGGGCCTGCCCGCTCGCATCCGCCACGCGGCGCCCCGCGTTTGGCCCGCGGGCAAGGAGATGCACTTGCGCTGCTCGGTGGCGCCGGCGTCCGGGGTTGGTAGCGCACAACCTGTCCGGGTGGAGTGGCTCCACAGGGGCGCCTGGCAAGGCCGCTCCATGCGATCCACCACCGCCTTCGAGTACGCCTGCACGATCCCGGCGGGCGAGCTACCCTCGAGCCGGCTGGAGTACCGCATCCGCGTGGGCGAAGGGCCGGGAGCGCCCGTCTTCCCCGGCGGGCGACCGGCCATCGGCCCGGAACCCGCCGCCGTCACGCTCTGGGAGCAGAAGGCCGGCGCCGGCGCGCCCGCCCTTGAGCTCTCCGGCGCGCCCGGCCAGACCGCAACCGCCCGGGTGGCCGCCTCGCCCGACGGCCCCTCGCTGCGCCTCTCGGCCACCGGGTTCGGCGACCCACCCAGTTGCGCGGCCATCCAGCTACGGGCGACGGCGGCCCGGCCGGTCCCCGGCGCCTCGCTCGTGCTCCGCGCTCGGGCCCTGTACCCCGAGACCACCAGCGTCGAGGTCGGCCTCCTGCAGGCCGACGGCAAGGCCTTCGGCGCCGAAATGCCCCTGACCACGGAGTGGTCCGATGTGCGCCTGCCGCTCGACGCCCTTCGCCCACTATGGGGCGAGTGGCAGGGCCGGCCGGACCCGGCGCAGGTCCGCGAGGTCCGCTTCACCTTCGGCTCCTGGCTCTACGTCACCGCCGGCAAGCGGCCCCACGGCCTGGAGGTGCAGCGCCTGCGCCTGGAGCCCGAGCCCCAGGCATGGCGCGTGGAGCTGCTTCCGGCCACCGAGCCGCTGCGCCTCGTGGCCGGCGACCTTGTGCCCGCCATCCAGGGCGGGACGCGGGCCCGGGCCCACACCGTGGGCGGCAGCCGAAGCCCGGCGCTCCGGGTTGAGACACCCGGCTTCGGCCCGGCGCCCGACGCGGCGAGCTTCCGAATCGACCTGGCGGACGCACTGGCTCCCTGGCGCGGCTCGCTGGCCCGGAGGCCCGGACTGCGCATCCGCGCACGAGCCGGCGAGGCCTCCACAACAGCCATCGAGTTCGTGGCGCTGGAGGCCGACGGCACGCCCTGGGGCGCCACTATACCCCTGACGACCGAGTGGCGCGACATCACGCTCCGATGGGAGGAGCTGCGCTTCTTCCCGCACTGGGCCCATCCCGCCGGGCGCGGCGGACCCCAGGACCGCCTGCTGCCCGAGCGCCTGGCCTCGCTCAACTTCTGCTTCGGCGCCTGGCTCTATCCGAAGGACTTCGACCAGCGGCACGGCTTCGACATCGAAGGCGTCTGGCTCGACGCCCCGTAGGGGCGGGTTTCAAACCCGCCCCTACCTGCGCGGGCTCCTAACGGACAGATAACGGTCGGGCGGTATGTTCCCCGCGTCATGCACAGCAGAATCGGAGGTCCAGCCGCACATGCCCACGCAAGACTGGCCGTAGCCCGGCACGAATGTGGCATATTGATACCGTCCTCGGGGTATCCAACAATGCCAGACGCCATGTGGTCTTTCGAACTGCTGGGTGGGCTCAGGCTGGCCAGATCGGGTCAGGTGATTACCCGGTTCCGCGCCTCCAAGAACGGCTCCCTGTTAGCCTTTCTAGCCCTTCGACGCGGCCAGCCCATACCTCGAGACACGCTTGTCGAGGAGTTCTGGCCGGGGGCCGCCATCGAGGACGGCCGAAACTCATTTCGCGTAGCGCTGAACTCCCTGCGCAGGCAGCTTGAGCCCGCCGGCGTCATGCCGGGCTCCGTGCTGCAGACGTCGCGCATCCACGTGGGCCTCAATCCTGACGCCTACACGACCGACGTGGCCGAGTTCGAGGGGCTCATCCGCACCGCATCGGCCGACACAACGCCCACCGACAAAACCCTCGCTGCCCTGCGCGCGGCCGTAGACCTCTATCAGGGCGACTTCATGGCTGACTGGGGCGACGCCTGGATCGAGGCAGAGCGCGTGCGGCTGGCAGAAATGCACCTGGCCGCCCTCAACCGCCTCGTGCGGGCCTGTGTCGATGCCCGGCAGTACGATCAGGCCCTCGCCTTCGCCCGCCGGGCGGTGGCGGCGGACCCGCTCCACGAGCGATGGCACCGCACGCTCATGCGGCTGCATATCGCCATGGGCAATCCCGCCTCCGCCCTCCGGCAAATGGACGAGATGCGGCGCATCCTCGCCGCCGAGCTCGGCATGGCGCCCTCCGCGCAGAGCGAGGCGCTGGCCGAGGAGGCCCGCGCATCAACGGGGATCACCCGGGCGCCGGCGACGCGCCCCTCCTACCGCGCCGATGCGGCAGATCCGACACCTGTCGCCCAGCCTTCGGCGCCGGCGGCGCCGAAGCGACGCCTCCCTTCGGTGCCCACCCGCTTCTTCGGCCGTGAGGCCGAGCTGAGCGCCGTCACCGCCATGCTCGCCGAGTCATCGGATGGCTCCTTCGTGACCATCACCGGACCCAGCGGCGCAGGCAAGACACGCCTGGCCATCGAACTGGCCCGCACCGCGGCCGCTGAGATGGGCGACCGCGTCTGGTTCGTTGAGCTGGGCGATGCTCGCGACGCGGACGCTGCAGGCTCGCGCATCGCCGCCGCCGTCGCACCGCAGGCAAGGCCTGAGGCGGGTTGGCTGGAGCCGGTCGCCGCAATCCTCTGCCAGGGCCCCGGACTTCTGGTGCTGGACAACCTGGAGCAACTCCCCTCGGCAGGTGAAGAGGTCGTGGGGCCGCTGCTGGCGCGTGCACCTGCCATGCGCTACGTGGTGACGTCACAGGCGAGGCTGACTATCGCCGGCGAGAACGATCTCCAGATGGGCCCCCTGGCGCTGCCGCCGGATGGCCTCGATCCGGCCGAGGCGCTGGCCAACCCGAGCGTGGCCCTCTTCGTCGATCGCGCCGTGCAGGCCCGCGCCGATTTCGTCATCACCGAGGCCAACTGCCGCGCCGTGTGCGACCTCTGCCGCCTCCTGGAGGGCCTGCCGCTGGCAGTGGAACTGGCCGCCGCGTGGTCGCAGGTCTACACACCGTCGCAGATGCTGAGCCGTATGGCCGACCGGTTCGCGCTGCTGGTGAGCCCCCGGGGAATGGCGGGCGACCGTCGGCGGGCGCTCCATGCCGCAGTCGGCTGGAGCTTCGACCTGCTGCCCGCCGAGACCGCCTCGGCCCTGGTTGCCGCCTGCGCGTTGGAAGGGTTCTGGACGCTTGAGCAGGCCCAGGCGATCTCTGGACGGGAGGATATGGCCTCGGCGCTGGCGGAGCTCTGCTCCCGGTCCCTCGTGCGAAGCCGGCCAACCGAAGGCGGCATGCGGTTCACGATGTACGAGACGCTGCGGATCTATGCGGCGGGCAGGGGCGGCGAGGCCGAGATGGGCCGCATCCGCCGCCTCCACGCCGAGCACTTCAGCGAGCTGGCGCGCCAGGCGGCCGATGCCGGAGGCCGTTCGGCGCTCGACAGCGCCGATGACGCCAACTACCGGGCGGCGGTCGAGTGGCTCGCGCGAAACGGCGACGGCGCTGCCGCCATCGCGCTCTGCACGCGCCTCTGGCGCCACTGGTACGCCACCGGATGGGTCGCCGGCGGCCGTAAGCTGTTGATCTCGCTCCTCGCCACGCAGCCGGATGCACCGGGCGCCGCAGAGGCCATGCTCGCCGCGGGGCGCTTCGCGGCGGCGATGGGCGATACCGGCGAGGCGCACACCCTCCTTGCCGCCGCTGTGCGCCGCACGGACCCGCTGGTGGACCAGGACCTCCATGCCGCCGCCAGCACCGAGCTGGCGCTGATCACGGACGCCGGCGAGCCAGGCCACGAGGCAGAAGCCGCACTGGCGGCCCGCTGCGCCGCGGCGCTGGCGCGCAACGACGAGCCTGCCGCCGCCCGGGCGCTCGAGCGGTCCACCGATGTGCTGCTGAGGCAGGGGCGCTGCCTGCGCGCCGCCGAACTGGCCGCCCAAGCCGCCGGAATGTGGCGTACGGCGGGCTGCGGCCTTGGCGTAGCCGACGCCCTGTCCGCCCGTGCCGAAGCGCTGGAGGGCTGTGACAACGGGGGCGCCGCCGCCGCGTTGTCCGAGGCCGAGGCCGAGGCG
>CAISJD010000116.1 GCA_903885605.1 uncultured Chthonomonas sp.
CGCCCAGGATGGCGTTGGCGCCCATGGCTGACTTGTTGGGCGTGCCGTCCATGTCGATCATCAGGCGGTCGATGCCCACCTGGTCGGTGGCGTCCATGTCGATGATCTCGGGCCCGATCTTGTCGTTGACGTTCTCAACAGCGGTGAGGACGCCCTTGCCCAGGTACCGGCTCTTGTCGCCGTCGCGCAGTTCGGCGGCCTCGTAGGCGCCGGTGGATGCGCCGGATGGAACCGCGGCCCTGCCCAGAGAACCATCCTCAAGATAGACATCGACCTCAACGGTCGGATTGCCGCGCGAATCGAGGATCTCGCGTGCGACAACATCGGTGATCGTGGTCATAGGGCTTACTCCTGTCGTGATCGTCGGCTGAGCGGCCGCCAATGTACAGGATACCGCATACCCCGAGGTTGCCCGGCGGCGGCCGCCGCCATGCTCCGGCCCAGCACGCCGCACCCCTACAGGGCCGCGCTTGTCATCAGGGTCATGGCCCTGAAGTGGGTGGCCGGGTTCACGACGGCCTATGCGGTGCGGGCGCATAGCCGTTGCGCGTATGATAGAGGCATGAACGCCCTTATCGCCCTGCTTGCTGCGGCCTCCCTGGCTGCCACGTCCCCTGCCCCGCCGTCCGCCTCGCTCGTCGCCTCGCCTGAGAAGGGCTGGGCGCAGTGGCGCGGCCCGCGCCGCGACGGCGTCAGCGAGGAGAAGGGCCTCCTGCAATCGTGGCCCGCCCAGGGACCGGGGCAGCTCTGGTCAGCCGGCGGCCTCGGCAGGGGCTACAGCTCGCCCATCATCGCCGGAGGGCGCCTCTTCATCACCGGCGACGTGGGGCCGGAACTGCGCATCTTCGCCTTCGACCTGCAGGGCAAGCCGCTCTGGCAGACGGCCAACGGCAAGGCCTGGACCGGCTCGTACCCCGGTTCGCGCTCCAGTTGCGCCTACCGGGCGGGGCGGCTCTACCACAAGAACAGCCACGGCCGCGTGGCCTGCCTCGACCCGGCGACGGGGCGCGAGGCCTGGGCCGTGGAGACGGCGGAGCGGTTCGGCGTGGAGCAGATCACCTGGGGCCTCTCGGAGTGCCTGGTGGTGGACGACGGCCGCGTCTACGTCACCGTGGGCGGCCCAAAGGCGATGATGGCCGCGCTGGACGCCCGCACGGGCGCCACGATCTGGGCCTCGGAGCCCATCCTCTGCGGCGCCTCGAACCCGCCCCAGCACCTCCGAGTGGCCGAGCCCGCGGGCAAGCCGGATAGCTCCAGCTACGCCTCGCCGATCCTCCTCACGCTGGGGAAGCGCCGCCTCCTGGTGCAGTGCTCGCTACGCCACGCCTTCTGCGTCGACGCCGCCGACGGCAAACTCCTCTGGACGCGCCCGCTCAAGACGCAGTTCGACGTCATCGGCATCACTCCCACGCTCATCGGCGACGGGGTCTTCGTCACGGGGCCGGACTCCGAGGGCGGCAAGCTCTACCGCCTGACCGAGGCAGGAGGGACGGTGACGGCCGAGGAGGTTTGGTCGACCACGCTGGACACCTGCCACGGCGGCGTGGTGGCCGTGGGTGGGCGCCTCTACGGCTCCTGGTACCGGAAGCCCGGGTGGGGCTGCCTGGACGCCGCCACGGGCCGCGACGCGTTCCGGGCAACGGAGCGCGACATGGGCTCGCTCACCTACGCCGACGGGCGGCTCTACATGCTCAGCCAGTCCGGCGGCATGATGCTGGCCCGGCCCACGGCGGCGGGTATCGAGGTCGTCAGCCGCTTCCCACTGGTGCAGGAGCGGCGCGACGACGTCTGGGCGCACCCCGTCGTCTGCGGAGGCAGGCTCTACCTCCGGTACCACGAGACGCTCCGCTGCTACGACGTGCGAGCCAAGCAGCCGGCCCGGTAGCGCCGCGGCGGCTACTTCATTCGGGAGAGCATGGCCGAAAGGGCGTCCAGGTCGGCGTCGGAGATCCGGTCGCCATCAGGAGGGCGGTCGCCGGCGCCGACAGCCACGCAGAGGCCATCTTCGGCATGGAAACGCGCACTGCGGCCTCCAATCCTCCAGGCACGGGGTACCGTGAGGTGGCGGCTCCGCGAGCCCGGAAGCGTCCGCGCCGTCTGCAGGCCAGCGATGGCCAACCGGCACCGGAAGTGACAACCCGCCCACCGGAGGCCACATGGCACCGCACGCCCTGATTATCGCCGCGCTTGCCGCGGCCCTGACGACCGCGCCCGGCCCGCGTGCGCCTCGCGGCGTCGTCCGCGTGGAGGACCACTGCCTGGCCGACGCCTCGGGGCCGTTCCTCGGCCTGGGCGCGTCGTACTTCACTGCGCTCTGGCGGTGCCGAAACGATCGTCCGCGCCTGGAGGCCGACCTGGCCACCCTCTCCCGGCACGGCATCAGATACACGCGCATCCTCTCCATGGTGGGCATGCACCCGACCTGGGAGGGGCTGGAGATCGCCCCGGTGGCCTACACGAGCCGCGCCGGCCGGCGCGTGGACGCCTGGCCGGACTACTGGCAGCGGCTGGCCGAACTGGTGGACCTGACCTACGACCGGTACGGTATGCGTACGCAGATCACGATCTTCGCCGACGCGCAGATGATGCCCGGACGAGCCGAGAGGCTGGAGCACATGCGGCGGATGCTGGCCGACGTCGTAGCAGGGCGCGAACGGAAGATCATCCTGCTCGAAGTCGCCAACGAAGCCTGGCAGAACGGCTTCCCCGGCGAGCAGGGCACGGCTGACCTGCGCGAGTTCACCCGCTTCCTGGCCGACAGGACCGATGTCCCCGTGGCCACGACATCGAACCACGAGGCCGATTTCGACGCCCTCTACCGTGGCGGCGCGGCTGACATTGCCACATGGCACTTCAGCCGCGACCGCCGGGCCGCCGACGGCTGGCAACCCGTCATTGACTGCTGGAACCTCGGTTTGCGTCCGGGATGCCCGCCCGTGAGCAGCAACGAACCGGTAGGGCCCGGCTCCTCGGTGGCTTCAGAGACCGACGAGATGAGGCTCTTGATGGCGCCGGCCTTCGCGTTCGCCGCCCGGCTGCCGATGTACGTCTACCACTGCGAGGCCGGCGTGGTCGGGCGGACGCGGTTCCAGGATTCGCCCGGCCTGGCAGGCCTGGGCCGGATCGCGGGCCTGCTCCCGCGGGACCTGCCCAACTGGCAGCGTTACGACTCGCGTGACGCCGGCTCGCCGCTGTCGGCCGAGGGCTGCGTCCGGATGGCCTGCTGCCGGAAAGGGCGCCGGATCGTCGGCGTCGCCGTGGGCATCGATGCGGCCGCCTTCCGGCTGGTGGCGCCCGAACCCGCAAACCTCCGCATCGTGCACCCCGGCACAGGCAAGACGCTTCGCACCGTGCACCTCGGCGCGGGCGAGGCCGTCACGCCGGCTGAAGCGCCCGCCGGCGTCATAATCCTGGGCGAGATCGCGCCCCGTCGTCGGCGGTAGCAGACGGCCGCACGGCGGCGCGGGACCCCGGGACCGGACGGGCGCCGCCGCCGGGCCCGCCGCGCACCGCGACGTGGCGGCGGGATGGCCCGGGCCCCACTCGCTGAGTAGACTTCAGTCTACTGCTCTTGCGGCGTCCACGAAGGAGCAGGGCTCCTCCGCGACGGGGTCAAGACACGGGCGTACCCGAGGCGTACACCGCGTGTCTACCGCCGCATGTTCGGCATTGCCTGCGCGTCTGCGGTCTGCTATAATCTGCACCTCAGCGGGGGCGGCACATGGCAGATGAACAACTGAGCTTTGGAGATGATGAGCGCTCAGTAGCGCTACGCAGGGCTTGGGACCGCACCCTTCAGAACCTCTCCGGGCGAGTTAGCAAGGGCACTTTCGAGAGCTTCATCGCCCCCATCCGGCCGCTCTCGTGGACCGGGCACGACGTGGTGCTGGGCGTCTCCAGCCCCTTCGCCCGCGAATGGCTGGACAAGCGGCACCGCAACCTCGTCCGCTCCACGCTGGAAGTCCACCTCGGAATCACGATCAGCCTCGAGTTCCGCGTGCTCACGCCGGCCGAAAGGGCCCCCGTGGCGACGCTGGAGCAGCCCACGCCGACCCCGGCTACGCCCACCGGCAGCCAGGCGGCGCCGAAGCGGCGTAACGGCGAGGGGTACCGCGCCGACTTCTGCCTGCCGCCCGTCGAGCGCTTCACTTTCGACCAGTTCGTGGTGGGCCGCACGAACCGCCTGGCGCAGGCCGCCGCCGCCGCCGTGGCGGATAGGCCCGGTAAATGCTACAACCCGCTCTTCCTCTACGGCAACTGCGGGCTGGGCAAGACGCACCTCCTCCACGCCATCGCCAACGCCATCCGATCGCGTGGCGACGGCACCTACGTGGCCCTGGTGGACGGCGATACCTTTACGCAGCAGTACGTTGCGTCGGTACGCGAACACCGAATGGAAGCCTTTCGCAGGCACTACAGAAATGTAGACGTTTGGCTTGTGGACGATACACAGATGGTTGCCGGCAAACACGCCACCTGCGAGGAGTTTTTCCACACCTACAATGCCCTTTTCCAGACCGGACGGCAGATCGTGCTGGCAGCCGACAAGAGCCCACGCGAGCTGGGAGCCATCGACGAGCGGCTTCGGACCCGCTTCGAGGGCGGGCTGGTGGCCGACGTGACGCCGCCGCAGTACGAGACCCGCCTGGCGATCCTGCAGCACCGATGCCATACCGAAGGCTGGGAAGTGCCCGAACCCGTGCTGGAATACGTCGCCGACGCGATCCAGTCCAACTGCCGCGCGCTGGAGGGAGCCGTCACCAAGCTGGTTGCCTACTCCTCGGTGATGGGAGCGCCCATCTGCCTCGAGCTGGCGCGCGACGTGCTGGCCGAGTTCTTCATCTCCAAGCCGCTCCCCGGCGAGCGGGCCAAGGGCGTGAGCATCGCCGCCATATTGCGGGCCGTGTCGCAGCGGACCGGCGTCGCCGAGGAGGCCATGCGCGGCCTGAAGCGCGACGCAAAGATCGCCGCAGCAAGGCAGGTTGCCATGTACCTGGCCCGCGACCTGGACAACCTGACGCTGGCGCAGATCGGCGAGGCCTTCTCCGGCCGCGAGCACACCACGGTCCAGCGCTCCATCGCACGCGTCGAAGCGCTCCTGACGACCTGCCCGGAGACCCAGGCGCTGCTCCTGGAGCTCAAGTCCAAGCTCTCCAGGTAGGCACGGCAGGCGCCACGGAAGGGAGTTCCGCGATGATTCTCGGCATCGATATCGGCGGCACCAAATGCGCGGCCGTCCTGGGCACCTCCGAGGGCGAGGTCCTGGAGCGCCGGGCCATGCCCACGGAGGCCGACGCCGGCTGGCGCGACATCGTCGATCGCCTGCTGCAGATGGCCCGGGACGTGGGCGGCGGGCGCGAGCTGACGGGCGTGGGCATCTCCTGCGGAGGTCCGCTCGATACCACCCGGGGCGTGGTCATGAGCCCGCCCAACCTGCCGGGATGGGACGCCGTGCCGATCCGATCCGAGTTCGAGCGGGCCTTCCCCGGCGTGCGGGTGGAACTTGAGAACGACGCCAACGCCACCGCGCTGGCCGAATGGCGCTGGGGAGCCGGACGCGGGACCCGGCACATGGCGTTCCTCACCATGGGCACAGGCATCGGCGGCGGCCTGATCCTGGACGGCCGCCTCTACCGCGGCGCCAACGACCTGGCCGGCGAGGTCGGGCACCAGACCATCCTGCCGGAAGGCCCCCTCTGCGGGTGCGGTAAGCGCGGCTGCCTGGAGGCCCTGGCCAGTGGGCCGTCGATCGGCCGGTTGGCCCGCGACAGCGTGATGTACGGCCGCGGCCGGCGCGTACTGGAGCTGGCCGGAGGCAAGGTGGCCGACATCACGGCGCGACAGGTGATCGAAGCCGCCCGCGAGGGCGACGCCTTCGGCCTGGGCATCCTGGAGGAGGCCGGAACCTACATGGGCATCGGCCTCGCGAACCTCATCCAGATCATCAACCCGGAGCGGATCGTCCTGGGGACGATCGCGGTCCATGCGGGCGACCTGATCCTGGAGCCCATCCGCCGCACCGTCGCCGAGCGGGCCTGGGCCAGGGCCGTGGAACGCTGCACGATCGTCCCCGCCGAACTGGGTGACCGAGCCCAGGACCTGGCGGCGCTGGCCCTGATGGCCTGATGGCGCCCAGTTCCGGTCCGTCAAGGCGCTAAGAGCCGCGCAAGTATCCATGCATCCGCATACCCAGAACCGACGATCGGGGGTATCTTGCAGACGGTTAGTGGCCTTCGCGGCATCAGGCGCCGCGAGGACCACCCGAACGTGAGTCGGTTGAGGTGATAAGGCTGAGAATGGAACACCAAGAAGCCGAGCAACTCGATCGAATATCGACCGCCATCCACTCCATGCTGGCCGGCGGAAGGCCCGAGGCCGTCGATGCCTCGAACCTGCCGGACGGTCCCGTTCGCCGGCTCTCGGAGCAGACGAACCGCCTCATCGTCGAGATGGACCTGGCAGGCCGCGCCGCCGCCGACCTCTCGGAAGGCCGGATCGATACAACCATCGAGGGTCGCCTGCCCACCTCCCAGTGGCTGAAGAACCTCCAGGCCACCCTGTGGCACCTGACGTGGCAGACCCAGCGCGTGGCCCAGGGCGACTTCTCGCAGCGTGTCAGCTACCTTGTGGGCTTCTCCGCGGCGTTCAACTCCGTGGTCCAGCAGCTGGGCTCCATGCACACGGGCCTCCGAGCCGCCAACGCCGCCCTCCAGCAGGAGAAGGAGCGCGCCGAAGGGTGGGTCCGCGAGGCTGAGAAGGCCAACGCGGCCAAAAGCGAGTTCCTGGCCACCATGAGCCAGGAGATCCGGACGCCCATGAACGGCGTCCTGGGTATGCTCGGCATCCTCCTTGAGACGCATCTGGACCCCGTGCAGCGCGAGTACGCCACCCTAGCCCGCGTCTCCGCTGAGTCGCTCATGCGGATCGTGAACGATATCCTCGACCTGTCGCGGATCGAGGCCGGCCACCTGGAGCTGGACGAGATCGACTTCCACCTGTCGGCCGTGCTGGAGGAGCTGATCGACATCTTCACGGTGCGCGCCTGGGGCAAGGGGCTGGAGTTCGGCTGCGTGGTGGAGCGCGGCACGCCGCCCATGCTTCACGGCGACCCGGTCCGCATCCGGCAGATCCTGGTCAATCTCGTCGGCAACTCGGTGAAGTTCACGGAGAGCGGCGAGGTCGGCGTACGCATCGCCGTCGAGCAGACCACGGTCGACGACATCACCCTCCGCTTCACCGTTCGCGACACGGGCCCCGGCATCGCGCCCGAGCGGCTGAGCCGCATCTTCGCCGCGGCCGATACCCCGAACCAGAGCCCCCGCCGCCTGGCGGCCACCGGCCTCGGACTGGCCATCTGCCAGCGGCTGGTCAAGCTCATGGGCGGCGAGATAGGCTGCGAGAGCGACCTGGGCCGCGGCTCGACGTTCTGGTTCACGCTCCGCATCCCCCGCGTGGTCCGCCTCCAGGACTCGCAGATCCCCGCCGCCTTGCCCGGCAAGCGCGCCCTCGTCGTGGACGACAGCGCCCTGGGCCGCGACGTCGTGGTGGAGTTGCTGGCGAGCTGGGGATGCCGCGCCGACGTGGCGACAGGCGCCGACGAGGCCTTCGGGCTGCTGCAGAGCAACCGGCAGATGGGCAGGCCCTACGACCTGGTCGTGGTCGACCACCAGATGCCGGGCAAGGACGGCGCATCGCTGGCCCGCAGCATCGGCGCGGACCCGAGCCTCCGCGAGACGCCGATCATCCTGCTCTCGCCGCTCGGCTCACACGAACCTATCTCAGTGCCCGAATGCCCGCGCGTGGCATACACGACGAAGCCCGTCAAGCCCACCCAGTTGCTGCAGGCCACGGCCACCGCACTGGCCACGCAGGCGCCCGAGCCGGTCATCCCCTCACCGGTGGAGCCACCCGTCAAGGAAGCCCCGCGCGACCTTCGCTCGCTGGGCCGCCAGCTCCGCGTACTGCTGGCGGAGGACAATGTGGTGAACCAGAAGGTCGCCTGCATGGCCCTTGAGCGCATGGGGGTCACTGTCGACGTGGCCGCCAACGGGGCCGACGCCGTGAATGCGACGCACAAGCTGCCCTACGACCTGGTCCTCATGGATATCCAGATGCCGGAGATGGACGGCCTCGACGCCACGCGCGCCATCAGGCTAAGCGAGCAGGGCACCGGCCGGCACGTCCCCATCATCGCC
Organism: uncultured Chthonomonas sp.; assembly: GCA_903885605.1. Taxonomy (GTDB): domain Bacteria; phylum Armatimonadota; class Chthonomonadetes; order Chthonomonadales; family CAJBBX01; genus CAJBBX01. The sequence goes on from CAISJD010000116.1 coordinate 8,196, forward strand.
ATGACGGCCCGGGCCATGACGGAGGATCGGCAGATCTGCATCGACGCGGGCATGGACGACTACATCGCCAAGCCCGTGAAGTCCGAGCAGCTCCTGGCCGCCGTCCTCAGGAACGTCGGTCCCGTTCCCGTGGCGTAGGCTCTTCCGCGGCGGCCTGCCGGGCCTCAAACTCGGCCCGCAGGTCGTCCAGTCGGCGCAGGTTACCGTCGCGGTCGCTGTACCGCCAGTGGTCCCAGCCGTTGCATGGCGCACCGGTGATGGCGCTGCCCGCTCCATGGATGCTCAGGGCCTGCCCGTCCAGCTCCAGCATCCCCTTATCCGTCACCACCGCCTCGCGGCGGCCGTCGGCGCCGAACCAGAGCTTCACGCCGGGCCGGAGCATCCCGGCGGCCACGATCTCCCGGAAGCTCACGCGGCGGCGGTGACGGTCGAGGTCGCGCTGGTCCACCGCGCCGGAGATCGGATCAAACGCCGCGGCGGCGACCCGAGCCCGGGCGGCTTCCAGGTACTGCTCCTCGCGCTCAATGCCGATGTACCGCCTGCCCATACGCCGGGCCACCGCAGGAGTGGTGCCGCTCCCCGCGAAGGGGTCGAGCACCAGGTCGCCGGGCCGGGTGCAGACCGCGATGGTACGCTCCACCAGCGCCTCGGGCTTCTGGGTCGAGTGGAGCTTCCCGTCGCCATCGGCCAGCCGTTCGGCTCCGGTGCACAACGGCAGGTACCAGTCGCTCCGGAGCTGCTTTCCTTCGGCGTAACGCTTGGCCGTGTGGTGGTTGAAGGTGTAGCCCGACTTCTCCCCCATCGCGGCCCAGATGAGCGTCTCCTGCGCGTTACACATGCGAACGCCGGCGAAGTTGGGCATGGGGTTCGTCTTGACCCACGTCACATCGTTCAGGAGCCAGAAGCCCAGGTCCTGCACGGCGACCCCGACGCGGTGGATGTTGTGGTAGGTCCCGATGACCCAGAGCGTCCCTGTGGGCTTGAGGACGCGGCGCACGGAGGTCAGCCAGGCCCGGGTGAAGGTATCGTAGGCTGCGAAGCTCTCGAACCGGTCCCATTCGTCGTCCACGGCGTCGACCATGGACATATTAGGCCGATAGAGCGAGCGCTTCAGCTGCAGGTTGTAGGGCGGGTCGGCAAAGACCATGTCGACGCAGGCGGGCGGCATCGCGGCCATCACCTCCATGCAGTCGCCCTGGACGATGGAATCGACGATATCGGGGACTGCGGCGTCCTGGCGGCGTCTCATGAGTGGCATGTCTCCTTCGGGGCTACGGGTGCCGCAGCAGGATTGTACCGCCGGGGCTGTCCTATGGGCCGCCGGATGCGTAAAGGGCGACTGGAGCCGTGACGGCTCAAGGCCGGGTGTGCGGAGCAGAGCGATGTCGACAGATGACGAACCGTCCCGATGAGAGACCGGCTGCAGGCCGCCCCCACCGAGCCCTGGGCGTTGCTGCGTGCCGCGGAGGGCTGGCTTCGCTTTGGCGCCCCCCTGCGGACCCTTACCGCGCGGGCTCCCGCCGAGGCCGCCGAGGCCGTGCGCCGGGCCGCCGAGGCCGCGCACGAGGGCCTCTGGGCCGTGGGATGGGTCTCCTACGAGGCGGCGCCCGGCTTCGACGCCGCCCTGCCCGCGCATACTGATCCGGGCTTCCCCGCCGCGTGGTTCGGGGTTTTCGGCCCACCGGAGCCGCTGGCCGAACCGCCCGGCGCAGGGCCTGCCCCGGAGCTGCGCTGGGCCGCCGAGACCACCCCCGAAGCGCATCAGGCGGCCGTGCGGCGCGTGGCGGAGTACCTGGCCTCCGGCGACACCTATCAGGTGAACCTCACCTACCGGATGCGGGCCGCGGGCGCGGGCTCGCCCTACGCGCTCTTCAGGGCCATGGCCGCCACGGAGCCGCCGCACGCCGCCTACATCGACACGGGCCGATGGGCCATCTGCTCGGCCTCGCCGGAGCTCTTCTACCGCCAGGAGGGCGACCTGGTGGTCTCGCGCCCAATGAAGGGCACCGCCGACCGCGGCCTCTGGCCCGACGACGACGCGCGCCGCGCCCGCGAGTTGCGAGGCTCCGAGAAGAACCGCGCCGAAAACCTGATGATCGTGGACATGGTGCGCAACGACCTGGGACGCATCGCCCGCATAGGCACGGTGACCGTCCCGCACCTCTTCACCACGGAGCGGCACGCCGGCGTCTGGCAGCTCACCTCCACCGTCGCCTGCCGGACCGACGCCTCGCTGGAGGGCGTCTTCGCGGCCCTCTTCCCGGCGGCCTCCATCACCGGCGCGCCCAAGCGGCGGACCATGCAGATCATCCGGGAGCTGGAGGCGACGCCGCGGCGCGTCTACACCGGCGCCGTGGGCTACTTCGCTCCGGGGCGCCGCGCCCGGTTCGGTGTGGCCATCCGCACGGCGCTGGTGGACCGGCGCGACGGCTCTGCGGAGTACGGCGTGGGCGGCGGCATCGTCTGGGATTCCGAGCCTGCGGACGAGTGGCGCGAGACGCTCTCCAAGGCCCGCGTACTCCGCCCGGCCCCTCCCCCCTTCCGCCTGGTTGAGACGCTGCTCTGGGATCCCAGCACCGGCCTGGCCCTGCTGGAGGGCCACCTGCGGCGCATGGGACGCTCGGCGGGGCAGTTGGGCTTCCGCTTCCGGCCGGGCAACGCCGCGGCGACCCTCGACCGGGCATGCGCCGCGCTCCCGCCCGTGCCGCACCGCGTCCGGCTCCTATGCGATCGCTCAGGCGCTCTGGAGGTCGAAGCCGCGCCCCTTCCTCCCGGGCCGCCCTCCGAGTGGATCGTGCCGGCGGCCGAGCCCGTCGACAGCGGAGACCTCTTCCTCTACCACAAGACGACCCGGCGCGAGGCCTACCGCAAGGCCACCGACCACAGGCCCGGCGCGCCGGATGTCCTCCTCACCAACGGCCGCGGCGAGATCACCGAGACCACCATCGCCAACGTGGCACTGAGGATCGGCGGCGAGATGCTGACGCCGCCCGTCCGATGCGGGCTGCTGCCGGGCGTCCAGCGCGCCGCCATGTTGGAGGCGGGAGCGATGCGCGAGCGGCCGATCACCCTGGCCGAGGCGCTCCAGGCGGGTCGCCTCACACTCATAAACTCCGTGCGCGGGCTCTGGGAGGTCCGGTTGCTTGCCGACATCCCCTTGCATGGCGCATAATGACCTATGGCGATCCCCTTCCGTGCCCTGTGCCTCCTCGGTCCTGTGATCGCGATCCTGGCGGGCC
>CAISJD010000117.1 GCA_903885605.1 uncultured Chthonomonas sp.
GCCGGCGGCATCGACCGCGATGGCTGCGCCCAGGTCATCGCCTGAACCGCCCAGGTAGGTGCCATACTCCAGCGCGGCGCCGTCCGGGTTCAGTTTCAAAACAAAGATATCCATAGAGTCTATCAGCCATGTGTACCCTGTGACGTAGGCCGCGCCGGCGGCGTCTACGGCGATGCCCGCGCTGCCGGCATAGCTCGCGGTACCCACGAAGGTGCTGTAGGCCAGGGCCGTACCGGTAGGATTCACCTTGGTAACGAAGGCGTCCCCCTCGCCGTTGTATGAGGGGTCGAAGGCGCCCGGCGTGGTTGGGAAGTCGCTGCTCATCGTGACGCCCGTGATGTAGGCAGCGCCTGCGGCGTCCACGGCGATGGACATGGCGTAGTTGTCGACCGAGCCGCCGAAGAGGGTGCTGTACTCCAGCGCGGAGCCTTCCGCCGTGAGTTTGGTGGCAACCACGTCACGGTCGCCGCCGTTGCGCGAGGTGTCGTAGGCGCCGGCGGTGGTGGGATAGTCGCTGGAACGCGTGTATCCCGCGATGTAGGCAGCTCCGGCGCTGTCGACGGCGACGGCGAACGCCTCGTCGTGCTGGGCGCCACCCAGGTACGTGCTGTAGATCAGCGCAGAGCCGGCGGGGTTTAACTTGGTGACAAAGGCGTCGACGATGCCGCTGTTGCCCGTGCGATAGCCGCTATCGGTCGTGGGGAAGTTGGTCGATATGACGCCCCCGGCAAGATAGGCGGAGCCGGCGGCGTCAACTGCAACCGCGCGAGCCTGGTCGTCGTTGCTGCCGCCCAGGTAGGTGCTGTACTCGAGCGTGGGATCGACGACCAGGGGGCGCGAGGCGTCATACCCGGCAACCTGGAAGGCCACCGTATTGCGCTCAAGCGTGAACGCGCAGGCCACCTGCCGCCGCATGCCGCCGACGGTCTGGTAGGCATAGGGTCGGTTGAGGGTGACGTCGCCGCACGCCGTGGAGGCGATGACCTTGCCGCCCTCGCTCCGCAGGGAGCGGGCGCCCGAGACGGCCACGCGAATCTGCCGCGGATCGGCGCCGGGCTTCACCACGAAGTCGTATTCCAGGGCCTGGCCCTTGCCGGCGTAGTAGACGAGGTCGATGCCCTTGTAGACGCCCGTGAACCGGACCCCCGAGTAGGTGGGAACCCTCGTGCGCCAGGCCGTGGGGTCCTTGCCGATGAGGTAGTTGACGACGCCGGGCAGCTTGCGCACGCCCTGGGCAACGGAAGCAGGGCCGGCGCCCTGCAGGCGCATCCGGAGCGTGGCGGCCTTACCCTTGCCGCGCAGGGCGAGGACGGCCTCGGTCCGCGTCAAGAAGAGGGCGCCCTGCCGGGTGCGGGCCACGAACTGCACCTGCTTGGGCCAGTGGCCCGTGTTCCGCTCAAAGCTCAGAGGGAGGGCGGATGGCCCCACGCGAGAGGGCAATGGCGCGGGCGAGGCCGGAGCGCCGGAAGCCATGGCGCCCAGCCCCACCGCAACGCTCAGCACAAGACGAGCGCTCAGTGAACCGAACATACTTCTACTCCTTCTAGTAATCAGTGTATAGGTATCAACCGTGGTTGCCGGGTGCGCGCACCGCAGATCGGCGGGCAGGCGCAGGGCGCAACGCACACGAAAAAGAGAAGCGATCCAGGCGTCTTTGATACTTTGATGCGGCACTTGCCGGCTGACCAGCCCCCGGCCCCGGGGCAACGGGCGTCGCCATGGCCGGCCGCGTGCCGAGGCCGAGTGGGCACGCCGCCCGGAAGGGCCTACATGCGGAGGCATTCAGCCTTCCGTCCTACTTCGGCTACCAGCGCCTGGATGTGGGCGATCTCGATGGCGGGGTTGAGGAGGACGATGCGGAGCCAGCGGCGGCCGTTGACCATGGCCGAGGAGAGGTAGAAGCGCCCGTCGGCGAGGATGGCGTTGCGGACGCTGATCTGCAGCGCGTCGTCGCCCTCCACGCGGAAGCAGAGGATGCAGCTCTCCGGCCGCACGGCGCATTCGAAGCCCGCCGTGGCGCTGATCAGGTCGTGTGCCGCCAGCGCCAGGTCGCACTGCCGGTCGACGTAGTCGCCCATGGCCTCCTCGCCCAGCGCGCCCAGCGCCATGAAGGCGCGGAGGCCCAGCCCCGCCTTGGTGCATTCGAACGAGCGCCGGCCGAAGTCGACGCCCGGCTGGTCCTTGTCGTGGAAGAGGTAGCTGGCCTCCTGCTGGAAGGCGCGGTCCAGCGTCCGGTGGTCGCGCACCAGCACGGCGGCGCAGAGGATGGGCGCCTGCATCATCTTGTGCGCGTCCCAGACCAGCGAATCGGCCAGTTGGACGCCCTCGAAGAGGCTCCGCCGCCTGGGCGAGAGGAGCGCCCCGGCGCCGTGCGCGCCGTCGACGTGGAGCCAGATGCCGGCCTCGCGGCAGAAGGCGGCGACCTCGGCCAGCGGGTCGTAGATGCCCACAGCCGTGCTGCACATGTTCGCCACCAGCGCGAAGGGACGCTTGCCGGCGTCGCGCAGGCGGGCCAGGGCGGCGGGCAGGCGGTCGGCGACGATGGCGCCGCGCACGTCCACCTCCAGCTCGGAGACCCCCTTGCGGCCGATGCCCAGGATGCCCGCGGCACGGCTCACGGAGTAGTGTGCGCCGGCAGGAGCCATGAGCGCCAGGTCGGCGGGCGCCCCCTCGTCCCAGGCCTCGGGTGCGGCGTGGTTGCGGGCGGCGATGAGCGCGGTGAGGTTGGCCAGCGAGCCGCCGTGGGTCAGCACGCCGCCGCCGCAGGGCTCGCCCTCGACCGCCATGCCGGGGTTGGCCGGTGCGGGGGTCCAGCCCACCTTCTCGAGCATCCAGTTCACCATGAAGAACTCGATGGCGCTGGAGGCGGGGCCCATCTCATAGATGCTCATGGCGTTGTTGGTGACGCCGTCCAGCAGGCCCGCCATGGAGCCCACGAGGTTGGGCGCGGAGACCTGGTGCGCCATGTAGGTGGGGCTGTGCAGGGCCGTGCTGTGGTGCAGGTAGCGCTCCGTGAAGGCCGTCAGCGCCTCGCCGCCGAGCCCGCCCTCGCGCACCCAGCGCTCCAGCCCCAGCTCGTCGATCAGTGCGCCGAGCGGCTCCTGCCGGATGACGGGCCGCGCCTGCGCCCGCGACTCCGCCACGAAGCGATCGAGCGGACCCACGACGGCGTCCAGAGACCTCATCAGGCTATCCATTCAGTCTGCGCCTCCTGTCAGACGGCGGACCGCGGACCGCCGCGCCGCCCCGACATAACGATGATACGGCCATGAAGAAGGCGATGTCACCTGCCGGGTGTCGGCCATTGTGTATTCATCCCTCGCGGAGGGATGAATATGCGGTAGACTATCCCTGACAGGAGGATGCTATGGTGCGTGATGCCCTGCGGGCCCTGCTTGCCGAGGCGGTTGCCGCCCAGCCGCCGTCGTTCACCCGCCGCGATGTGCGCCTGCCCGATGTTCCGGGCAAGGCCTTCGCCGTCATCGGTATGCGTCGGTCCGGCAAGACCACCTTCCTCTGGCAGTGCCTGACCGACCGGCTTGCCCAGGGGGCGCCGCGCGAGAGCTTGTTGCTCCTCACCCTGGACGACGACCGTATCTCCGGGATCAACGCGGCTGACCTGTCGTGGCTACTGGAGGAGTACTTCCGGCTCTACCCGGCCGTCCGCGCCGGGCATACGGCCACCCTCTTCCTGGATGAGGTGCAGGTGGCGCTTGGTTGGGAGCAGTTCACGCGCCGCCTCATCGACTCGGAGCGTGTATCGCTCTTCCTGTCCGGGTCGTCGTCAAAGCTCCTCAGCCGCGAGGTGGCCACCAGCATGCGCGGTCGTGCGCTCGAGGTCCTGGTGCATCCATTCAGCTTCCGCGAGGCGCTACGCCATCAGGGCGGGGAACCGACCGTTCCGTGGGCCACCCTCCCGCCCGTCGAAAGGTCGCGGCTGGACCACGCCCTGCGCCGATACCTGGAGGCAGGGGGCTTCCCGGAGGCCCAGGGCGTGCCGGACCGTGACCGCGCGCAGCTACTCAGGGGCTATGTGGACATCGTGGTCCTGCGCGATGTCATCGAGCGGCACCAGGTCACGAACACCGCTGCCCTGCGCGCCCTGCAGCGGCAGCTTCTGGCGGCGCCGACCAGGACGGTCAGCGTGCAGAAGCTGAGCGACGCCGTGCGATCGGCCGCCATCGCCGTCTCCAAGGACACCGTCCACGACTACCTGACGCACCTTGAGGATGCCTTCCCGTTCAGGCTCGTGCCCATCTACACTGAGTCGGAACGCCGCAGGCAGGTAAACCCGCGTAAGTGCTACCCCGTGGACCCGGGGCTCATCGCCGCCTACGAGCGCCCGGGACGGCCCAACACCGGCCTGGCGTTGGAGACCGCCGTGATGCTTGAGATGGAGCGGCGTGGCTGGGATCTGGGCTATGTGCGGACCACATCGGGCCATGAGGTGGACTTCATGGCGCAGCGCTATGGCGACAAGCCGCTACTGATCCAGGTTGCATCCCAGGTGGACGACGGCCAGACGCTGACCCGCGAGGTCCGCTCGCTCCGCGAAGCCACGGATGAGTACCCGGAGGCACGGCCCTTGCTGGTGACCCTCGACGCCTCGCCGCCGTCCGAGCCGCTACCAGCGGGCGCGGAGTGGCGGCCGGCCGCGCAGTTTCTCCTTGAGGAGGCATAGCCTTCGCCGCGCGCCGGGCCGGCTCGCCGCGCACTGCCGAGGGGCGTGTGGGTGTCGTAGACGCCGTGCGGGGTCCAGCACCAGGCGGCTTGCGCCTGCTTGTCGGCCACGTCGAGGAGGTGGAAGCGGCCGAGGAGGAGGCGCGGCTGATCAGGGCGCCGCGAGCGCGTCGTTGGTCACGAAAAGGCCGCAGCCGCTGAGCATGGCCGTTGCCGCGTGGATAGCGTCCGGCGCCCTGAGCGGTGGAATGGCGGCTCGCAACCGTGCGGCCTCGCGCAGCACGTCCCGCGTTACCGGCAGCAGAAGCGTGTTGGGGCGGCTCCAGAGCCCCTCGCGGTCGCGCTCCAGAGCCGCATCGGCGGCGCGCATCGGACCGACGAGGGTCTCCAGCAAGGTCAGTTCGCTGCTCACAACCGTTACGGCGTTCGCCGCGGCGGCGGACCAGAGCGGCATACAGGCAGGACCGTACCTCGGGTGCCGGTCCACGGTGTAGATGACTATCTGCGCATCAACATAGACAAGACCCTCGCTCGGAACGCTCAGCGATCCCACGAGAGCCTCTCCTCGGTCAGTTCGCGCATGATTGCGTCCCACTCGGCCGACGTATGTCGGTCCTTGGGCAGTGACTCGATGTAGTCGAGGACGCTGGGCGCGTTTGCGGGCGCCGACGGAGCGCTGAGCGGATCGCGGAGAACGATCAGCTCAACGACCGAGCCCTCCGGCAGTTCCGGAGTGGTCACTTCGATCCGGCTTCCCGGGAGCACCGTAGCGGTGCGTCTGAGTGCAACCACCATTTCGGCTTCCCTCCTGAGGGCAGTATACTCGCCGCGCGCCGGGCGGGCTCGCCGCCTCAGCCTACGACCTCCCCGCTGAACCGGACGGGCGTGAAGCGGTGGGGCATGTGGGTGTCGTAGACGCCGTGCGGGGTCCAGCACCAGGCGGCTTGCACCTGCTTGTCGGCCACGTCGAGGAGCTGGAAGCGGCCGAGGAAGAGGCGCCAGACGTCGCCTACGCTGGGCGGCACGGGGCGGCCTCCGGCGATGAGCTCCATGCCCGCCCAGGGGAGCGCCACATGGGCGGTCCAGCCCTTGCTGCGGACGGTGCGGTCGTTCAGCGCGCCGTCGATGTGCGTGGCCGCCTGCAGGCCGGGCAGGTCCCAGTCGCGGAAGGCCCATCGGGTACCGCGCGGGTGGGTTCCCTCCCAGAAGCTCTCGGGCTTGCGGTCGTAGTCGCCGCCGAAGCTGTAGGCGCCGGGACCGAGCGGGTCGAGCCCGGCGGCGGCGAAGCGGGGATCGCGGCGGAAGGCGTCGCGCCAGACGAAGAGCACCTCGTACACCGTGCCGCGGGCGTTCATCTCGAACTCGTAGTAGCAGTCGCCGCCGTCGATGAAGACCTCCACATCGTTCTCGCGGAAGATGATGGAGTCGCGCTCGGTGAACTGCGCCTCGGGGAAGGGCTCCTGCACCCAGAAGCCGACGTGGAGGTGCGTGTCGTCCCAGAGCAGCGCCGCCTGGGTCTCCAGGATGGCGGGCTTGCCGGTGGCCATGTCCACGAAGCAGGGCGACCGCGGCGCGGCGGACCAGTGCGGCGAGGAGAGGCTGCCGTCCAGCGGCAGCGGCCCGGAAGCGCGGAGGGCGGTGTAGGGGGTCGGCTCGGCGATGGCTTCGGTCACGGGAGGCGCCTTTCGGATGGGAGCGGGCGGGCCTGGCGGCGGCCCATCACGGTCCAGGTCTTCGGATGCTCGCATAGGAAGATGAACTCCACGCCGGCGAAGGTGGCCGCCAGGTGGTCGCGCAGGGCGCGGAGGCCCGGTATCTCGGAGCTGCCGTGCTCCACGGTGATGATGCCCACGCCCATCTCGGCCAGGCGCTCCCGGCACGACCAGTAGGAGGCGCCGTCGTAGCACATGATGAGGGCGTCGGCGCCCTTCTCCACCATCTCCTGGTCGGGCACCACGCAGCCGACGCCCAGGGCCGGGCGGCGGACCTTCATGCGCGGGTCGCCGATGACCTGCACGCTCTCCTCGCCCAGCGGCCGGATGCGGTCGGCCACGCGCTGGGCGAAGTCGCGGAGGGTCGTCTCGGGGATGTCGCAGGCAGCGTGCCAGCGCTTGTCGGAGCCCTCGGCGGCGCGTTTGTCGAGGCCCAGATAGCGCGCCCAGGCGTCGCGGATGCCGATCTCGGGCCAGTTGTCCCAGGTGTCATGCGCCCGGAGGATGACGAGGCCGCTCTCGCGGAGCAGGCGGCTCTTCTCGCGGCCGGGACCGCGGTCGCGCCACTGCTGCTCCGGGGCGGCGTGCTCCCAGAAGGTGGGTTCGTGCGTCACGAGCAGGTCGCATCCGCCGGCGATGGCGGCTCGGATGTCGCTGACCGACGGGTACCAGCAGACGGCGGCCTTGCGCACCGGGCGGTCGGGGTCGCCCGCCTTGACGGTATCCACCGTGCGCGCGGGATCGACCCACGGGCTGTTACGGAGCAGGTAGTCGCGGATGTCGGTGGTGGTCGTCGCCATAGGTGCGGCCTCCAGGGGCGCGGCCAGCAGGGCCACCGCCGCCAGCGCATCGCGCCGTGTCAGTTCGTGGGCCGAAGCCACGCCTCAGGGCCTGCGGGGCGGTTTGGCATCCGGATCGGTGTCGCGCCTGGCGGGTTCGGCAGGCTTTGGCGGCTCCGGGACGGCGTCGGGAACCGTCGGCACGCCCCAGCGGTCGTAGATGGCCTCCACGGCCTGGCGCAGGTCTCGCTTACCGATGATACCGCCCGGGCCGAGCGGCGTAGCTGGACGCTTCATGTCGCACCTCCACTCCTGTTACGCACAGGAGCCCCGCCCGGTGTCACGCGGGTCCTGGCCGAAGGGGCTCACGGCCTCTGCGCCGGCGCGCCGAGGACGGGGTAGCTCCTACCGTCGGGCCAGAACCTGCCGGCCACGAGGTCGCCGGGGTCTTCCTGGCCGGTAGGGCGGCGCTGAGGCGTCCCGCCGTCGTCGCGCCGGTCCGGCCCGAGGCTGTAGAGCAGGAAGCCGCCGGCCGTGCGCCGGTACCGGAGCGGCGTGCCGGGGCCGGCGGCGAACGGGTCGTCCAGCATGCGGCCCATGCTTGTGGGAGCGAGGTCCGCGAGGGATGCCGGGAAGGCGCCGTGGTCGGCCCGGTAGAGGCCGAGGGCGATCTGCGTTCGGACCAGCGCCGACATGGAGCGCGCCGAGGCATCCAACATGCAGAGGCGATCGTGGATGACCTCCTCGGCGCCGGACATGGCGGCAAGCCGGGAGGGCTTCACGCGGACACTTGCGGGCCCCGGCGATGCGAACGCCCGGGCCACCGCCTCGTGGTACCGCTGGTCCTCAAGCAGGAGCGCCCGCCGGTCGGCCAGCATCAGCCGGGCGGCCTCCAGCGCCCACGAGGCGCGCTCGCGGAACGATGGACCCGCCTGCTCGTCGAACGGGTTTGCCGGCTCAAGCAGGATCGGCCGGATCGCCACAGCGGCGTAGGCGGCGCGGCACCTCGCCGGCAGGGAGCCTCGGTCCAGTTCGCGGAGGGCGTCCTCCTGAAGCGATAGGCTCGCCCACCCCTCTTCGCGCATCACGTCCACCGTCGCCACGCGCTTGGCCTCGATCGCGTCCCAGCGCCGGGCGGCGTGCCGGAGGTCGGCGGCGGACATGCGGGGAGGCATGTCGGCGAACTGCCGGAGCGCGATGGCCTGGATGGCCTGCCCGACGAGCCAGGCGATGAGTGAGCCGTGCTGCACCATGACGCCCATCTCCACGCCGTCCAGGGCCCGATCCGCGGCCTCGCGCGGCCTCCCGCTCGCCATGAGATACCGGGAGTCGCCCGCCATGGTCCGGGCCATCTCACGGAACCGGGCGTAGGCGGGGAGCGGGCCGGCGCCGGCGAGCCCGCGCTTGGGCGGCTCCAGATAGGGCGTGGCGAGGGCCGCCCGCAGGGCCCGGAGCGCCGGCTCCGCGTCGCGATGTGCGGCGGCATAGGTGGCGTAGGTCTCGACGGCAGGCGACCAGTTGGGCATGGAGTTGGGGAAGAAGTGGCGTCTCCCCTCGAGCTTGGCGGCGGCCGCTCGGAACTGGCCGTAGGCGTTCGGCGAAGGCAGGGCGGGCCTCGGGATGTTCAGCGGCGGCGTCCGGCGGTTCGCCTCCAGCCTCCAGCCGACCGCGGCCGCCAGCGCCAGGAGTGCAACTCCAGGCACAGCGCCGAACCAGAGCCTGCGTCGCCTCTGCTTGCGAAGAGCATTGGACAGCGCCGATCCGTCAGCATCCATGGTTCACCTCCGCCGCCGGGCAGCGGGACAAGTTCACGCCGATGCGCTCAGTGACCGATCAAACTCCGGCCATCTTCGGCCAAACTCCGGCCAAACTCCGGCCATCTTCGGCCAGACTCCGGCCATCTTCGGCCATCTTCGGCCAGACTCCGGCCATCTTCGGCCATCTTCGGCCATCTTCGGCCAAACTCCGGCCATCTTCGGCCAAACTCCGGCCAGCAATCGACCAAAAGGCGGCCAAAAGGCGGCCAAGGTGGTCTAGCTCGCCTCCGGAAGAGGCGTGTAACGAACGCCTGACGTGCGGCCAGATCGCTGCAGGTGCCCTGACACCACCATCGCCGCCAGTTCCCGCCGCGCCTGGCGGTCAGAGGCGCCGAGCAACTCACGGTACTCCGCCGGCGAAATCGATCCGTGCTCATGCACATGGTCCAGCGCCTTACGTTGCCGATCACTGAGTGTTCCGGCGTGACTGGCGCCGGCCGACGCCGGTTGCGAGTCTGCCGACTGGAACCTGACTATGAACGTGCCCATCTCGTAGCGGAACTCCGGTTGCGGCAAGCCACGGTCCGCGCATGCGCGAAGGATGCGCAGGGTGCCGGTTCCCCATTGCTCAATGAGCCCCGCCCGATGGAAGGCCTCGGCGAGCCTGCGGTTGCGCGGCCGAGACGGATGCATGCCGTACAGGCTCTCGATGGTAACGTCATACGGTAGCGAGCCGGGGTTCCAGACTTCCAGTCGCTCGCGGTAGATGCGGACCTGCACATGACCGGAACTCGTGTAGTCGCGATGGACTATGGCGTTGACGATGGCTTCTCGAACAGCCGCCTCCGGGTACTCCGGTATCTCTTCCCGCTCCGGCCGTCCGGTGATGCGGATCGCCTTGCGGGTGTTGCGGGCTACGAACGCCAGCGCCTGCCTCAACTGGGTTAGGACGGGCGCCTCGATCGTCTGCTCGTCCAGGAAGTCCACACCCACGTCGTCCCGGAAGAAGCCGCACTGCATCTGCGATCCTGCCGGCAGCCTTGATCCTTCGGCGAACAGGAGCGCGGCTGCATTGCAGAGCTTGCCGTCGGTGAGCTGAAGCCGAAGGTTGTCCATCACGAGTTCCGTCGGGGTCGTGAGAGACCGCTGCGCCCGACTCAGGTAGTCCTCCACCGCGTTCCGACTCAGGTGGTCGACGAGGAGACCATCACATGGATGCGCGTCCCATGTGTGACCCGTGGTGGCTTCCACCAGCCGGAGCATCTCGGCGCGCGACAGCGACTGGTTCGTCCGTCCGACGCGCTTATAGGGCTTCCCGAACGCCCAGACGGGTTTGATGGGGCTCTCTTCCGCGCGGACGGTGACGAGCAGCGGCCCATCGTCTTCAACCGAGATCGACGGAAAGACCGGCGGGTCCGTGTTGCGCCGGATGTCGTTGGCCAGGTTCTCCAGCGTGTTGGCTCCGATCGAGACCCCGACGCGCCTGCCCTGCGGGGTGATCCCGAAACGGACGGCGCCGCCGGTCGAAGTCGAGAACGCGGCAAGAGCGACGGCCGCGTCCTTCCACTCGCTCAAGGATGCCTTGTTCTCGTTGTGCTCATCTTCCGCCCAGATCACTGTCTCATCCATGCCGTCGTCCGTTCCTTCGTGGAGGCCTGCGCGGCCAAGCCCGCGGGCTCGCCCGTCCGATGTGGGAGGTTCGCCCCCCCAAGCCCGGTCGCCGCGTCCGGCGCTTCAATGGCCTGTGTCTGGATTGTAGTCTATGTTGCGCTCTCCTTCACTCAGGGCCTTCAGTGCGGCGGAGACCTGGGCGGCGGTGATGTCGCAGTCGAGCAGCGGCGCCGGGGCCAGATCGCATCGACCAGGCCCAGCCCCTCCACCACGGGCGTGGTGTTCACCACGTCGCCGATATGGTCCATGATAGTGACCAGGATGCCCTTCGGCGGCGGGTTCACCGGAGCGGACCCTCGTCGGAGCGTCGGCGGCCGTATGACGACGGCGATGCCCTGTGCCTACCCATGCGGGACTCCTGATCGGCAGCCACAGGCCAGAGAGTACCTCCGCCGGGGCATCGCGCCGGCGTAAGGTTTGGCCGGCCGTCCGCTTCCGGAACCCGTGAGTGAGCCACACCCAATGAGACCGCGCCTCGCGCCGCTCCTGATCTGCGCCGTACTGATCGCCGCCGCCGGCTGTCGGCGGAGCGCACCCATACGCCTGACCGCGAAGATCGTGGTCATGGGTCCCATCCGCGACTTCAACGTGGTCGGACGCAAGCACCCGATGTACGGGTTTGGGACCTATGTCCTCGGCGGACCCGTCGTGTGCCGCATCGAGGCTCCGCCCCGCACCCGCCTCCGCGTCTTCGCGGGCGTCATGAACCCCGATGCCGACGCTCCCGGCCGCCGCGTCCTGGATGTCCTGGTGCAGGGCCGGCGCGTGATGACCTTCGAACCCTTCAACCGGGCGCGGGGCGAGCCGAGCGGGTTCATCGTCGCGGGCGAGACGGACGCTGCGGGGGTGCTCACCGTGGCCGTGCAGGCCGCGGCCGCGGCCCGGAACCATGACCCCATGGTCTGCGGCTTCCTCGTCTATCCCGGCGACCAGCGGCTGCGCGTCGACCAGATCGTGGCCGGAGGCGGACCGGAGCCGATCGCCACGCTCCTGCCGCGCGACGAGGCCCGGCGGCGCCTGAGGGAGCGCGGGATGTACTTCACCCCCCGGCCCCGCCCGGCGATGCCGCCGCCCGACTTCGCCCGTGCGCGGAGCCGCCTGCCCGCGCCGATCTACGACGAGCGCCCGGACTTCGTCGAGTGCTACTGGAAGGCGTGGGAGATGGCCTTCCGGCATTGGCGCAAGCCCGCGCCCGGTAGCCCGTTCGTCGCCGACTTCATCGACGAGGGCTTCAACGAGAGCCTGTTCCTCTTCGACACCGCCTTCGTGACCATGTTCAGCAGCTACGGCCGCCCCTGCGCGCCGGGCATCGAGGCGCTGGATAACTTCTACGTCACGCAGATGGAGGACGGCGAGATCGTGCGGCAGGTGTCCGAGGCGAAGGGCCTGCCTGTGCTGCTCGCGGAGCCGGGCAGCGCGGCCAGCCTCAACCATCCCATCGCGGGATGGGCCGAGCGCGAGGCGTACCGGTTCACGGGAGACCGCGAGCGCCTGAAACGCGTCTTCGAGCCGCTGCGGCGGTACTACGAAGCGTTCGCCAAGGTGCGCGACGCGGGGTCGGGCCTGTACATCGCCTCGTTCGCGAGCATGGACAACTCGCCCCGGGTGCCCAGGCTATGGTGCGGGGTGGATACCAGCGCCGAGGTGGCCATGCTCGCCCGCGACCTCGCCTGGATGGCCGGCAAGCTGGGCCGGAAGTCCGAGAGCGCCCGGTACACGCGCGAGGCGGAACGCATCGGCGACCTGATCAACCGGGCCATGTGGGACGAGAGGAGCGGCTTCTACTACGACCTCGGCGCGGGTTCGAAGCGCCTCGGCGTCAAGACCGTGGCGGGCTTCTGGCCCCTCCTGGCCGGGGTCGCAGACCAGCGCCGGGCGGCCCGGCTCGTGCGGCATCTGACCGACCCGAAGGAGTTCCGGCGCCGCCATAGGGTCCCAAGCCTCGCAGCCGACGATCCCGCCTTCAGCCCCACGGGCTCGCACTGGTGCGGCGGCGTCTGGTCGCCGATGAACACCATGGTCATCCGCGGCCTCGAACGCACCGGGCGCCCTGACCTGGCCCGCGCCATCGCCCTCAACCACCTGGATCAGGTGACGGCCGTCTGCCGGCGCACCGGGACGCTCTGGGAGTACTACGCGCCGGACCTCGTGGCGCACGGCTCGTATCCCAGGCGCAAGCAACTGCCGCCGAAGCGCGATTTCGTGGGATGGACCGGGCTGGCGCCGATCATGTACCTCATCGAGTACGCCATCGGCATCCGGCCCGATGCGGCAGCCAACACGGTCACCTGGTCGGTCAGCAGCCCGCAACGCGTGGGTATCTCGCGGCTCTGGTTCGGCGGAACCACCGCCGGCATGGTCTGCGAGGCGGCTCGGCCAAGCGGCAGGCGCAGGCTCCGCGTCGAAGCCGACCACCCGTTCCGCCTGGTCGTCACATGGCGGGGCCGAACCACCCGGCTGCGCGTCCCGGCCGGGCGAGAGGTCAGCCGCCTGCTGTGAGCCGGAGCGCTCCGCAGAGCCGGACTACGCGGTACCGGGGCCTGCCAGCATCGCCAGGGCCTCGTCGAACCGCAGGTGGGTCACCGCCTCCCGGAGATCGGCGGCCTGGCCGTCGCCCAGAAGCCTATGGAGGCCCGCGTCCAGCTGGTCGAAGAGGGTCAGCGCCTCCATGTCATGCTTCTGGAGGGCCTGCCGCAGCTCCGCGAGCTTCTCGGGCGTCGGCTCGACCGCCTCGCCTGAGGAGGCGCGCCGGTCGGCGCCGGCCAGGGAGATCGCCGCCGCCAGCTCAGCCATCATCCGTTCGAGGCCGCCGAGCGGCTGTTCCAGGTCGGGTTCATCCCGCAGCGCAGCGGCCTCCAGCGCGGCGGCTGACGCGGCGATCCCATCGGCTCCCATGATGGCCGCGCTGCCCTTCAGGGTGTGCATGAGGCGGGCCGCCGCCTTGATGTCGCCTCCGGCCAGCCGGCGGCGGGCCCTCTCAGCCACATCGTGGAACTCCGCGGCGAAGAGGCGCACCAGGCGATCAAGGACGGTTCGGTTGCCGCCCGCGCTGCGCCACAGCCTGGCGGGATCGATGCCGGGTAGCTCGGGAAGCGCCTCCGGGTCGGCTTCAGGCGCCTCGGGCGCCTCGGCGCCGGCGACCTCAGGCAACCCCAGGCAGGACCGGACCTGTGACACCAACAGGTCGATGTCAACCGGCTTGGCCAGGACCGCGTTGACGCCGACGCCCAGGGCGGCCGCGCGTTCGGCGTCCAGGACCGCCGCCGTGAGGGCGATCACCGGCAGGTCGGTGAGGTGCAGGTCCTTCCGCATGCGCCGCGTCGCCGTGATGCCGTCCACCTCCGGCATGTGCAGGTCCATGAGCACGGCGTCATAGCGGCCAGGACCGGCGCGGAGGGCCTCCAGCGCCTCCAGCCCGTTGGCGCAGTGGTCCGCTGTGGCTCCCTCCAGCTGAAGCATAGAGAGGGCCACGTCGCGGCTGACGGCGCTGTCGTCGGCCACCAGCAGGTGTAGCCCTCTCAGGCGTGGGCCTCGCGCCGCGGACCCGGGGCGTTCGGCCGCCGGGACGGCCGCCGGAGCCAGATCAAAGAGCGCCTCGAACCGGAAGCAACTGCCGTGGCCCAACCGGCTCTCGGCCGTCAGTCGGCCGCCCATCGCCTCGGCCAGGCGCCGGCTGATGCTCAGGCCCAGGCCCGTGCCGCCGTACCTCCGCGTGATGTCGACATCGGCCTGCAGGAACGGCTCGAAGAGGTTCTCCAGACCCTCGGCGGCGATCCCGATGCCCGAGTCGATCACCTCGATACAGAGCGAAACGGCGCCCGGTCCGGCGGGATCACAGGCGGCGGCCAGCCGCACGAAGCCGGTCTCGGTGAACTTCACGGCGTTGCCCACGAGGTTGAGCAGGATCTGCTCGACCCGCAGCTCGTCGCCTATCAGGGCCGGCAGCGGCTCAGCCGGCAGGTCCAGCCTCATCTCAAGACCCTTGGCCCGGGCATCGGCCCCCATCAGGCTGGCGACACGGCCGAGCACGGCGGCCGGGTCGAAGGGCCGCGCCTCGAGCCGCATCTTGCCTGCCTCGATCTTGGAGTGGTCCAGCAGGTCGTTGAGCAGGGCGGTGAGCGTGCGGCCGGACGACTGGATCCTCGTCACCAGGGAGCGCTGTTCGGCGTCCTCCGTCTGGTGCAGCAGCACCTGCGCCAGGCCCAGCACGCCGTTCAGCGGGGTGCGGATCTCGTGGCTCATGTGTGCCAGGAACCGGCTCTTGGCGGCGTTGGCGGCCTCGGCGTCCCTGCGCGCCTCCCGCAGTTCGTGCTCGTAGCGCCGTCGCTCGGTGGTGTCCCGGGCGATGCCCTGCACGGCCACCAGCTCGTTGTCGGGGCCATACCGGCCCGACGCGGTGACCTCCAGCCAGAGGGTGGAGCCGTCCTTGCAGGTGACCTCCAGCTCCACGCGGACGACATGGGGCGACCCCGGGGAGGCCGATGCGGTCAGGAACCCCGCCAGTTCCGCTCGCGCAAGCGCGGCCGACGCCGGCGTGAGCGCCTCATCCAGGGTCTGCGCCACGGCCTCCTCCGTGGTGTAGCCGCGCAGGCGCTCCGCCGAGGGGCTCGAGTAGGTGAAGCGCCCCGACGGGTCCATGGTGAAGATGATGTCGGTGGCGTTCTCGGCCAGCAGCCGGTACTGCTCCTCGCTGCGGCGGAGCTCCTCCTCCAGACGCTTGCGCTCGCTGATATCGCGGGAGACGACGAGCATGCCGATGTGGCGCCCCTGGTCGTTGACCATGCACGAGGCGCTCAGGTCCGCCCAGACGTAGGAGCCGTCCTTGCGCGTCTGGCGGCAGTCCATGCGGAAGGTGGGCAGCGCGGTCCCGGCCTGTATGGCCGCCCCGACCGCCGCCATGCCCGCCCGCGCCTGGGCGGCATCCTCCGGCGCGAGGACCATATCGACGGTCTGCGCCATGGCCTCCTCCGGCGTGAAGCCGCGGAAGCGCTCGACGGAGGGGCTGATGTAGAGGGCGGCCCCGTTGGTGTCCGTCATGGTGATGACGTCGGCGGAGTTGTCCGCCAGCAGCCGGTACTGCTCCTCGCGGCGGCGCAGCTCCTCCTCCAACCGCACCCGCTGCGTGACGTCGCGGGCCAGGGCTAGGAAGTGCGCCTCCGGTCCGGTCACGTCGCCCATGGCGGCGATGGAGAGCTCGAACCAGCTCCTGCCGTCGGGCAGGTCCAGCGCATAGACGGCGCCCTGGTGGGCCCCGGTCTCCGCGGCTTCCTCCACGGCGTCGGTGATGATCGCGGCCGCATCGGGCGGAAGCACCTCGGACACATGCCTGCCGACGAACTCATCCGGCTGGGCATAGAGCTTGCTGCTGAGGGGCGAGTAGCAGCCACTGATGGCTCCGTGCCGGTCGACCACGAACATGAGGTCGGGGACGGCATCCACGATGGCTTCCAGCCGCTCCTTCGTGGCCTTGAGCTCCTCGGCGGTCCGGGCCGCGTCGGTGATATCGACGAAGGAGGCGATCAGCAAGTCGTCCAGCACGGCTCCGCTGATGGAGACCAGCAGCTCGGCGCCGTCCCGGCCGACGATGCGATGCTCCGCGGGCGGCACGAGACCGTCGCCCTGGGCGGCCCGGGCCACCGCGGCGGACCACCAGTCGAGGGCCGTCCTGCGCGCCGCCTCGTCGGGGATGGACTGCTCCATGGCCGACCGGAGGGTCGGCGCCTCGGCCTCGGTGAAGCCGAAGACCCGGCGGTACCGCTGGTTCACGAACAAGGTTTCGGCGTCGGGTGATCGTGAGATGCCCGCCACGGCCGTGGGCAGGTTGTCCAGGATACGGCGCAGGCGTTGCGTGTCGGCCCGGGCCCGCTCCTCAAGGACGACCTGCACGGTATGCGCCTGCCGCTCATGGAGTAGGAAGGCCCCGGTGGCCGCCGCGAGCATGGCCAGGAGGCCTGCCAATCCGATGCCCAGCGAGATGGGCAGGGCGGCGCCGGTGACCTCCGATCGGTCCATCTTGGCTCCCAGGAACCAGTCGGTGCCCTCGACGGCGTGCCCGACCGACACGACCGGCCGGCCGCGGTAGTCCAAGGCATCGCCCAGACCGGCGTTGGAGTAGCCGGCCTCCACGAACCTGGCGGCGCCCAGGCGGTTGCCCTTGATGGGAGCCCGGAACCGCATGGCCGAGCCGGGCCGGAAGCGGAGATCGGTAAGGAAGAGGACGGTGTCGCCCTCCCGGCGGCAGAGCACCGTCTCAGCCGTCTGTGATGGGATGGGCCACGTGCGCACGATGGTGAAGAGGGACCGGGCAGGGTCGGAGCGCATCACCAACACGAGCGCGCGTCTGCCGTGCGAAGCCCGGAGCGGAACCACGAAGTCGACCCAAGCCCGCCCGGCGCCGTCCAGATAGGGCCCGGCCTGCGTCACGGCGCCGGTTCCCCGGGCGCGCATGGCCGCCCCGCGGAGCGGAGGCGCCACATCGGGCACGGTGTGCGACATCGTCCAGACGGGCTTCAGGCCGGGGTCCAGGAGCAGGGCGTCGTCCCAGCAGTGGTGGTCCAGGGAGAGCGTCAGGCGGCGCTCCAACTCGGAGCCGGCGGCCGCGCCGGAGCCCGCCACCACCATCCCGGCGGCATCGGCCACGGCCGCGCGGGCCTGCTTCTGCAGCGCGTCGTTGCGCCGCTCGGCCACCCACTCCTCGACCTGGGTCGCCCGCATCTGGGCGATGGCGCCGAGCGAGTCGATACCGCGCTGGTACTCGTTCCGCCATGTCCCCCAGATGGCCGCCCCGGCCATGGCCGCGATGCTCAGGCAGATGATGGCCAGAGGCGTCAGAAGCGCCCGGCGATCCGAACGCTTCCGGGCTTCAGGCGGCGGCGGGGCTTGGGCGGCGGCAGGCGTCATTGGTCACCCCACTCAGGATCGGCGCGCCCCCAGTGAACGGAGCAGGGCGTCGCGCAGTTCGGCTCTTTTGAAAGGCTTGGCCAGGTAGACATCCGGCCATTCGGCGTGCTCGCCCGACATGACCTCGGCCTGATCGTAGCCGCTGATGAGGACGGCGGGCAGCCCCGGCGCCAGCTTGCGGATTTGGGCCAGCGTCTCCCAGCCATCCATGCGGGGCATGGAGACATCGCTGACGAGGCAGCGGACGCCCGCCGGATGTGCGCGGTAGGCCTCCAGGGCCTCGACGCCGTCGCCGGCCTCCACGACGGTGTAGCCCAGCCGCCTGAGGACCGCCCGGGTGGAGATGCGGAACGCGGGTTCGTCGTCCACCAGCAGCACGACGCCGCCCTCCTCCGCCGCCGGGGCCTCCTGGGCCGCGGGCCGCGGCGGGGCCTCCTCGGAGAGGGGCAGCAGCAGATGGAAGCGGCTTCCGTGGCCCGGCCGGCTCTCCACCGTGACGCCGCCGCCGTGCCCTCGGGCGATACCGGCGACCGTTGAGAGGCCGAGCCCGCGACCGGTGAACTTGGTGGTGAAGAAGGGATCGAACACCTTCTCAAGGTCGGTCTCGGCGATGCCGGCGCCCTCGTCGGCCACCTCGATGCAGGCGTACCGGCGCGCCTCGGGCTGCCAGACCGAAGGGGCGCGGTGAGGCCCCACGGCCTCCGGCCCGCACTCTGCCACGCGGAGGCGAACCGTGCCGCCCCCGTCGCCGACGGCCTCGGCGGCGTTCGTCACCAGTTGCGCGATGGCCTGCTCAAGCTGCTCGGTGTTGGCCCGAACCTGCGGCCCGGCCTCGGGAAGCTCCAGGTCGATGCGGACGGCCTCCGGTATGCGCGCCCGGATGCCCGGCAGGATCATCCTGCATGCCTGGGACAGGTCCATGGGGTCCATGTGCCCGGGGGTCTGGCCGACGTAGGTGAGAAGCGTCGCCGAGAGCCTGGCGGCGCGATCGGCGGCGGCCATGGCGGCGCTCAGCTCCTGCCGCGCGGGAACGTCCTCGGGCAGGCCGTCCTGCAGCAGCTCCAGGTTGGAGAGAAGGGCGCCGAGCAGGTTGTTGTAGAGGTGGGCGATGGCCCCGGCCATGCGGTTCAGCCCGTCGGCCTTCTGCACCTGCAGGTCGCGGGCGGCCCTGGCCTCGCGCTCGACGGCCGCCTGGTGGCGGTCCGTGACATCGCGCCACGTGACGCTCAGCGCCTTACCGGAGCGGGAGGCTCGGACGTCGAACCGGCGCGCGCAACCCGGGCGGCCACACGGGCAGGGGATGTCATCCATCCGGGCCGGTTGCCCGCTCTCGATGGCGGCGATCAACGCGGCCAGGAGGTCCGTCCCGACGAGGTGCGGGGCCACGGAGAGGAGGCGCCGGCCGGGCAGGTCCGTCGCAGCGGAGGAGAAGTCCACCGCCGCGCCCGCGTTGGCGTAGCGGAAGGCCAGGTCGGTCACCGCGCCGAAGTCGTCGCGCACGGCCTCGAACACGACGTGGGGGTCGAGGAGCGAATCCAGCGTGGCGGCCAGCCGGCTCCGCTCCTCCTCGGCGGCCGCGCGCGCTCCGGCCTCACGGAGGAAGAGCTCCCGGAGCCGAAGCTGCAGGTCCACTCGCGCACGGACCACGGGCGGGTTGAAGGGCTTGGTGATGAAGTCGACGGCGCCGGCCTCCAGCGCGCGGACCTCGGCGGCAGGCTCGGAGGCGGCGGTGACGAAGATGACGGCGGTATCCGGGCGAGCGGCACGGAGCGCCCGGCATAGCTCGTAGCCGTCCATCTCGGGCATCGTGGCATCCAGGAGCGCCAGGTCGAAGTCCACTCCGTCCGCAAGCCGGAGGGCGTCGCGGCCGGAGAGCGCGAACCGGACGCGCCCCATGCCCTCCACGGCGGCGTGCAGCGCGTGAATAGCCGCCGCGTCATCATCAACAATCAGGATTGCCGGCTCACGCTCCACGGTCATATCGGCATCGCTCCATCGGCAGCGGCTTGGGCGCCCCGGGCCTGGACCATCGGGGACGACAGCCCTATACTATACGGTACAGAGCGTGGATCACCGTATGGGCCCTTTGTAGACCGCCTCCTCCCAGCTTTTTGTGCCCACCACGGGCAGGTAAGGCGCGAAGACCTCGGCCTGCCGGGGCGTGCCGGCGGCCTGGAAGACGTACCAGATGGGCTTCTTGCCCCATCCGTCGCCGGGCTCGTCGACGACGACCGGTGGGCGTATAATGGACGCGAGGCGTCCGGAGGTGAACCGAGTGTACCAACAACGCAAGACCATAGAGGCGGCGGCTTACCTGCTGGCCAAGCTCGGCGGGGAGATGCCCTATATCAAGCTGATCAAGCTACTCTATCTGGCCGACCGTGAGCAGGTGAAGCGGCGCGGCAGGACCCTGTCGGGCGATACGCACTGGTCCCTGCCCTACGGCCCGGTGCTCGAGCATGCCCTGAACTGCATCAAGGGCAATGACCCGGCCTGGTTCGAGTACATCAGGACCGACGTCGATGCCAAGGTCACCTGGCTGGTCGCGCAACCCGAACTGAGTGCGATGTCACAGTCCGACACCGAAGTGCTGGACGACACCGTCGCCTGCTTCGGCCATCTCCACTGGAAGGAGCTGGTCGACTACACGCACACGCTGCCGGAGTGGAGGGAGCCGCGCGCAGGGAGTCGACGCCGCATCTACCTTCAGGACATAGCCGCGGCGGTCGGGCACTCACCGGCCGAGGTCGACCTGCTGGTCGCCGCCGAGAGCGAGCGGACCTCCATTCAGCCTCTACTCGACCACCTGCGGCTGACCGGCCATGCTTAGGGCGGGAGAACTTTTTACAGGTCCATACCCGCCCGGCAGCGGCAAGCCCTGACTGGACCACAGAGGTTCCGACCTACCGGATCGCTCCTTTGTAGACCGCCTCCTCCCAGCTTCTCATGCCCACAACAGGCAGGTAAGGAGCGAAGACCTCGGCCTGCCGGGGCGTGCCGGCGGCCTGGAAGACGTACCAGATGGGCTTCTTGCCCCATCCGTCGCCGGGCTCGTCGACGAACTTGCGGAGCCCGATCCGGAGGCCGAACTCGGCGCGGTTGTCCAGCCACGCATGGTACTGGAACGCCTCGATGGCGCTGAGCCGCTCCAGCTTGGTCCAGGTGTAGGCCATGCCCGCCGCCTGCTCGGCCAGCGACTTCTCCGAGTAGTCCGGCGAGTTCAGGCCCTGCTCGGTGCAGTGGATCGTGCGCTGCACCTTGCCGAGGTACTTGTTCTCCGGCCGCTCGGCCCACGCCTGCAGCACCTCCATGTTGCGGAAGGTGATCTTGGGCGTGTCGAGCGCGAAGGTGGTGTGGCCGTCCTCCCAGGTGCGCGGCACGAGGAGCGAGTCCGGGTAGGGGTGATGCGCCAGCGCCCAGTCGAAATCGCCCTCCTGCCTGCAGTAGGAGTTGAGCAGCTCCAGCAGGCGCTTGCCTGTGTAGAAGCGCGGCTCGGGAGTGTAGTTCCAGTGGTGCTCCAGCGAGATGAAGGCCTGGGCGTGGGGGTCGTACTGCCGCGCGATGAGGTGCGCCAGCCGCATGGAGCGGTGGTAGAGGTCCATGTAGAGCGTGTCGGTCTTGTCGCCGGCGTTGGTCCAGATCCACCCGGCATTGATCTCGTTGTGCAGGATCCAGTGGTGGATGCGCCCGCGGCCCGGCTCGCCCCGGCTGTATCGGCGCGCCAGGTACTCGAGCCCGGCGGCGTAGGCTCGGAGGCCCTCGGGGCTGTCCATGTTCGGCATGACGAAGATGCCCGATGGATGGGCGTCGGGGTGGGCGGTCAGCTGCGACCAGCTCCCCCTGGGCGCGTTGTAGCCGTGGGCCAGCAGGATGATGGCGGAGACCACGATATGGCGCTTCGAGGTCTCGGCCAGCGCCTCGTCAATCCGCTTGACCTCGGCATCACTAATGTAATAGGTCGTGCCGTCGTAGGCGAAGGGGCTGCGGCCGGGCGCGGGCATGGTGTCGATGAGCCCGTTCAGCAGGATGTTGATGGTGACGGCGGAGATGTCGAGGTCGTCCAGGTCGCTGACGATGGAGCCCCACGGGCCGAAGCCGCCCAGGCCCTTCTTGCCGCGCGGCCGCTCCTCCGGTGGGTTGCCGGCCGCCTGGACCCGGTCCGGGTAGCGCGCCGAGGAGACCAGCTCAAGCCCCGCGCCGGAGCGCCGCACCACGGCCCACCGCGAGGTCAGGCGGTCGCGGGCGCCGTCGCGCCGGGCCACGCGCAGCGAGAAGCTCTTGCCGGCGGGGATCCGCACCAGCGTGGGCGCGTTGCGGAGGGCCGTCACATCCTGCCAGAGCGGCGCCTCGGCCAGGAAGAGCGGCCCGCGCGCCGTGCCCACCTTCCCGCGGATGGCGATGCGATCGGCGCCCACGGCCACCTCGGTCACGGAGGCGCTGAACTTGCGGCGCAGGTAGGCCGCCATGCGGGCATCGCGCGCGGCGAGCTCGGCCTTGCGTGCGACCTCCCGGGCGGCCATCTCCAGCTCGCGGGCGTTGGGCTCGCGCAGGTGGATGTTGCGGATGCGGATGAGCTTGCCGGGTTGCGCGCCGGGATCGATGCGCAGGCCGTCCCACTTGCCGCCGGTGCGGTCCAGCGCGGCCTTGATATCGATGGAGTGCGACGTCCAGCCCTCGGCCAGCGAGAGCCCCTGGCCGGTGACGCTGTGCTCCTGGTCCAGCGGCGGGTAAACGTAGACCTCCAGCACGTCGGTGCCCTGCGGCGCGGCGTACTCGAAGGCGAGCACATGCTGCCCCGGCGTCGGCTTGCCGCCGGTGGCCTTCAGGAAGAGGTAGGGGTCCGAGCCGGTGGTGACGATCTCGAACGAGCCGTCGCCCAGGTCCTTCAGCGTGGCATCGTGGATTTGGGCGGTGGTGGGCACGTAGGTAGCGCCCTGTCCCGCCGCCGCCCCGGCCGCGACGAGCAAGCAGACCACCGAAGCCAAGCAGACCCATCCACCCAGCAGAGAGCCAGAAGCGATCACGCCCGCACCTCCCGCGCCGGGGCCTCCAGGCCCTCAAGCGCCACCCGCCTACGCCCGCAGTTCGACGCGGACGGGGAGGATACCTGCCGGGCGAGCCGGTCAAGCGAAAGACCCTGGCCGACCTAGCGGCGAGCGAGTACGCCGGCATGTGGGCCGACCGCGACGACATCAGCGACAGCGCCGAGTTCGCTCGCTCTACCTCCGTCGCAGCAGTAGGGCCCAATCGCGGAGGCCGGACGGCCGCACAATCGTGAGGCGCCCGTTCGCGGACCGTGGTTCGACGAGATGTGTTCGGCCTGTGATTGGGTCGTAGACCGTGGCGGACCACCGGCCGGTCAGGCCCTCGGGAGCCTCGATTGACGCCACGGTCGCCGCCGCGTAGGCGGCCAACTCCGATGGGCCGCGACGCCATAGCACGCCGGACCGGCCCTCGGAGGGGATGGGCGCCAGCTCGTCCAGCTTACGGACGATCCGGTTGAGGAAGCGCGAGCAGAGGCCGACGTAGGTGCGGCCCAGGTCGTCAGAGGGACGCACACCGTGCCTGGCCGCCGCCGTCGGGTCCCATGAGGCGACGTTGGGCTCCCTGGCGTCGTTGTGCAGCAAGTAGTGCGTGCCGCGCATGGCGCGTGACCAGACCTCCGTGCGCACGTCGTCGTGGCCGTAGGGCTCGCCTTCGGTCTTGATGGCCGGGGTGTTGCCTGGCGGCGGCACGTCGGGGTTGGCCACGCGCAACCCGCCGAGGCCGGTGCGGTCGGCCCAGAGGCAGCCTCGCGAAGTGAAGAAGCGGCGCCAGTGGGCCTCCGCGGCGGCGGCCTGGGTGTTCAGGTAGGACCACTCGTCCCGGTAGTCATACCAGACGTTGCCCAGCGCCTGCGTCTCTCCGATCAGCTTCAGGCAGTAGCGCTCCCAGTGCCACTGGGCCTTGCGGCTCGCGTGCCACTCCTCGCTCCAGGCGTCGGCCTGGATCTCCTGCTCGTCGGCCGGCCGCACGATGTCCGCCGACCGCGCCGCGAACCCGCCGCAGTCCCGGTTGAAGGGGTGGACCTGCCATCCCGGTCCCGGCCCGCCCTCCTTCGCCCAGCCGAAGAGGACCGTGATGCCCACGAGCATGTCCCGCTCACGGGCCATGCGGCAGAGCGCACGCAGGCGCGGCCAGTAGTGGCGCTCGGGGTCGGAGCCCTCGTCAAAGCGCATCAGGTCCCACGTGCCATCGGATCGACGCACCCAGGGAAGCAGCGGCGGAGCCGAACCGAGCCTCCAGTCGTCCGGTCGCGGCCCCGTGAAGGCCCACACATGAACGGTGGAGTGGCCCTCCTTCCGGCACCGGTCAAGCCATGCGCGCAGGTCCAGCCGACCATTCATCGGTGCAACCTGTGTGGCGCTGTCTCCCAGGAGCATCAGGTTCCGGCCGCGCCAGGTAACGCATCGCCCCGACGCGCTCACAACAGGACCTGCCGCCACCTGCGCCGTTGCGACCCCCAGGACCATCACCGCGGACGCACGCCGCAGGTTCGTCACGATCCTTCGCCGTACCGGTCGCCGCTCTCCACTCATCGCTTCGCGCTCCCAGCCGGGGCCGGCGGGTAGATGCGGAACTCCTCTATGGTGGGGACCTCGGAGGCCTTCAGGATGTTCAGGCGCACGCGCCGCGTCCGGACGGGCGGGAAGTCGAAGCTCCGCTCGCCGCCCAGCGCATCGCCGGTGACCACCGCGCGCCAGGCGCCGGCTTCCTCCACCTCGATGGCGAACTGCTGCGTGCGCCGGTAGCCGATCTCCATCACCACGGCGCGGCCGATCTCCATCTCGCGCCCCAGATCCACCTGCAGCCGGCCGCTCCGGGCGTCGGCCGCGGCTCCCCACCGGGTGCTCTCGTCGCCGTCGAAGGCCATGGCGGCCTCGTAGCCGGGGTCCGGCCAGACGCTGGAGGCCGACGCCGCCTTGCGCTCGGAGATCGGCGGCGCCTCGGGCTTCGGCGGGTTGCGGATCATCGCGCCCACCCGGCGCAGCGTCTCCACGTCGACCTTGCGCAGGAGGCCGGCGGGATCGGGCCCCACGTCCAGCGAGAAGATGTTGCCGTGCTTCACGCCTGCCGCGTAGTCGCGGTAGAGCCGCTCGGCGGGGAGGCAGAGCTCGTCGTGCATGGGCAGCGAGTAGAACCACATGGCCCCGCCCTGGTGCGGCGGCAGGATGGGGTAGGTGAACTCGGCGATGCGGTACGGGGAGCCCTTCGGGAGCGGGCCGGGCCGGGCCATCTCGCCGGCGCGCAGGTCGCCTCCGCCGCCGTTGAAGCCCACGAAGCAGCCCGGCTGGAACCGCTTCACCCAGGCCATGACCTCCTCG
Organism: uncultured Chthonomonas sp.; assembly: GCA_903885605.1. Lineage (GTDB taxonomy): Bacteria > Armatimonadota > Chthonomonadetes > Chthonomonadales > CAJBBX01 > CAJBBX01. The sequence continues at coordinate 24,864 of CAISJD010000117.1, forward strand.
TGCGTGGTTCCGGGATGGCCGGCGGCGCAGTCCATCCAGAAGAACTCGATGGGCCCGTACCGGGTGCATAGCTCGCGCAGCTGCTCCCGCTGCATCTCGGGGTTGTGACCCGTGCCGCCGCCCAGCCCGTCCTTCGCGCCGGGCCAGGTCCAGTCGCCCTCGGAGAAGTAGAGGGCCAGCTTGATACCGTACTTCCTGCAGGAGGCGCGGAGCTTCGCCAGCACGTCGACACCCAGCGGCGAGCGGGTCACCTTGCGCTCGGTGGTCTGCGTGTCCCAAAGGCAGAAGCCGTCATGGTGCTTTGCCAGGAAGAGGATGTAGCCCATGCCGGCCTCTTTGGCCGTCCGAGCCCACTGGTCGGTGTCGCATCCCGTGGCGCGGAAGAAGGAGGCATCCTGCACTCCGGGTGTCCACTCCGTGCCGGAGAAGGTGCTGAACGACCAGCAGATGAACATCCCCCAGCGCAGCGACCGCAGCTCCCGCACGCGCCGATCCGGTCCCTTGGCCTGCGCCGCCGCGCATGCCGCCACAAGCCAGGCCGCCGCAAGCAGCCATCCGAGGCGACGAAGTCCCATGCCGCTCACCCCTCTCCTGTGCGTTACCCGATCGACCTGGCCGACCCCGCCGCCGATGGGCCGGCGGGGTCGGCGCCTGTTGCTCCGGCGGCTACTGCCGGGGCAGCACCAGCACGCGGAGGCGCTTGGTCAGGTAGGTGCCCGCGTTGGCCGCGAAGGTCCAGTCCAGCTCCTTGGCCTGGCGAGTGCCGATGCCCAGGTCGGCGCCGGAGCCCGACTTCCAGTTGTTGATGGCGAAGAGCGTCTGCTTGGCGTCGTGGTTATGCACCTGCATGCAGCCGTACCCGTCGGTGGGCTCCACGGGCTCGTCGCCGAAGTCCCAATCCGCCCCCGAGGCGTTCGGCACGCTGGCGTTGTTGGGCGGGCCGTAGTTGTGGGGCCAGAACTCGATGTTCCCGCCCTTGAGCCCGGCGCCGTTCACGATCGACTTCACGTTGGATAGCACGTTCATGTTGGTCACGTTCTGCTGGAACTTGGCGCCGGAGGCCGGCGTGGGGATGCCCACCTTGCCGAGCTCCTGGCTGAAGGCGTCCATGGAGACGTAGAGGTACTGCGTGGCGCCGTCCTGGCCGGTCAGCTCCAGGAAGTAGGCGACGCGGGCGATGGGGCCCTGGAGGGCCTTCCGGTTGTCGACGTCGTAGCGGATATCGGAGGCCATCTTGCCCAGGTCGAGGTCATAGAGGAGCTTGTACTGCTTGGCCTCGGGCACGTTGATGGCCAGGAGGTCGCGCTTGGGCACGTCGCCGGCGCGGAACGAGTTGGCGGGGAGGCCGGCGCCGTTGCTCAGGTTCGGCTCCGCCAGCATATGCCAGGCGAACCGCACGGCCACGGGGCTCTTCACCTCCGGCGAGGAGAGGAGCACGGAGGAGCCGTCGATGACGGCCTCGGCCTTCACGAAGCCGCCCTCTTCCTTGTCGATGATCTCGAACCAGCTGATCGGCTTGCCGTCGCGGCTCTTGAGGCCCGCTGCGTTGTCAAAGGTGACGCGGAGCTTGGCGCCCTCGGCGGCCATGGTCTTGAAGGTGGGGCCCATGTGGACGACTTCGGACTTGCCGTAGGTCCTGGCCAGGGCCCAGAACGCGAGCCGCTTGCCCACGTCCTGCTTGTTCTTGGGATGGATGTCGGCCAGGTCGCCGATATCGTTGATGACGGCCATGCCGGTGTTGGGGATGGCCTGCGCGGCGGTCTGGGCCTCCCAGAACTCGGGCTCGGTGGCCGGGTTGTTGCCGTAGTTGTAGGGCGCGACCTGGACAAAGTAGAAGGGGAAGTCGCCCTGGCCCCAGACCTTGCGCCAGCCGCCGATGAGGGCCTTCATGCGCTCGGTGTAGAGCTTGCCCTCGCCCAGGTTGGACTCGCCCTGGTACCAGATCGCTCCGCGGATGCCGAAGGGGCGGATCGGGTTGACCATGCCGTTGTAGAGCGCGGTGGCGTGTTGCACGTTGCTGGGCGGCATCAGCTCGGCGGGGAAGGTGGGCATGGCGGGGGCCGTTTGGCCGGCCGCCATGGCCTTGCGCGTTCCGGCGAGCCAGGCTTCGGTGTCGCTGATCACCTTGGCCAGCTGCTGCTTGTGCGCGGCGGTGCGCGGATCGGCGAGCAGCACGCGGTCGTAGTCGCCCTTCAGGGCGGGCACGGCGGCGAAGCCCTCGGGCGGGGTCCAGGTCTGGATCACGGTGCCGCCCCAGGTGGCGTCGATGAGGCCGACCGGCACCGAGAGTGTGCGCTGCAGCTCGCGGCCGAAGTAGTAGGCCACGCCGGAGAAGCCGCCCCAGCCGTCCTCAGCGATGGTCCTGGGCGTGCAGGCCTTCCATGCGCCCTCCATGTCGGCCATCGGCTGTGGCGTGAAGCGGTTGGGCACCAGGAGGAGGCGGATCTGCGGGTTCGCCGCCGCGGCGATCTCCTGCTGCGGGTTGGTACACATGCCGATGCCCTGCTCCATGTTGGACTGGCCGGAGCAGAGCCATACCTCGCCGACCAGCACGTCCTCGAGCTTGATGACGCTGGATCCGCTGACGGTCATGGTGTGCGGGCCGCCGGCCTTCAGGGCGGGCAGCGTGGCCTTCCACTCGCCCTTGGCGTTGGCCTGGGCCCTGGCGGTCTCGCCGGCGACCTGCACGGTGACGGTCTCGCCGGCGTTGGCCCATCCCCAAACGGGCAGGGGTATCTGGCGCTGCAGCACCATGTGCGACGCGAAGACCCTGGGCAGCCGCACTTCGGCGGCGCAGGGGTTGGCGGCGGTCAGGCCGAAGATCAGCGCGGCCAGCGCCCCGCCGCGGGCGGCGGCGTCTCTCATTCCAAGCATTGGGTGATCCTTTCACGCAGGGAGGCGAGGCGAGGCCCCACCATGCGCACATTCATCAAACCGAGGGTCATATCCTTCCTGAGCGCAACGCCGCGCCCTTGTGGGCAGGATAACCCGCGCGCGCTCGCGAAACTAGGCGACGAACTGCTCGGCGCCCGCGCCGGGCGACCTGATGCTGAACTACGAACCAGCCTAACACCGGTCGGGAGGCCCTGATGCGAATACGAGCGATGCACCTGACACTGGCCGCTGCGGCGGCCGCCCTGGCGCTGCTGGCGGCGCCGCAGCTCCCGTTGGGGCGATCCCCGCAGGCGGCGCAGGCCGCCGGCGAGCCGGTCTACCATTCGGCGGATGATGTGGCCTGGTCGCCTGACGGCAAGCGGCTGGCAGTGTCAGACCGCACCGCCGGCGCCGTGGTGATCATGGACCCGGCCACCGGCGCCGTCGTTCGCCGCGTCGCGGTGACGACCCCGGCGGGCATCGCCTGGTCCGGCGCGTCCATCTGGGTGGCTGAAAACGCCGCCGGCCGCCTGGCGCAGATCGACGCCGCACGGGGCGCGGTGGTGCGCCGCACGGCCGTGGGCGCCGGCCCGGAGACCGTGGCCGTCTGCGCCGCGAAGGGCATCGTCCTCGCCGCCAACTGCCACTCCCGCGATGTCTCCGTGGTCTCCATGGCCACGGGCACGCAGACGGCGCGCATCGCCACCGGCGGGCGGCCCTTCGGCGTCGATGTCAGCCGCGACGGCTCCACCGCCGTGGCGGGCTACCTCACCGCCGCCGGCGACGCCCGTGACCCGCAGAACGCCGCCTCGGCCTGCATCATCGACCTTCGCAGCGGCAAGGTGGCCAAGACCATCCGCCTCGTGGCCGGTTCCACCAACCTGCGGCACATCCGCATCTCGAAGGACGGCAAGTGGGCCTACATCGCCCACACGCTGGGCCGCTTCAACCTGCCCACCACGCAGCTCGACCGGGGCTGGGTCAACACCAACGCCTTTACCATCCTGGACCTGCAGAAGCGCTCGCTCTACGTGGCTCTGCTGCTGGACCATCCCATGGAGGGCGCAGCCGACCCATGGGGCATCGGCCTCTCGCCCGACGGTTCGACGGCCTTCGTCTCGCTCTCCGGCGCACGGCAGATCGCTCGCCTCGAACTGGCGAAGCTCCACAAGTACACCGCCGGCGATATCCCCGCCGACAGCCCGCTGATCAAGGTCTCCGAGGAGTGGGCCGTCACCGCGCGCAACCTCTGGGCCGATATTAAGAAGGACCCGAAGCAGCGCGCCGAGCTGGCGAACGACCTCTCCGCCCTCTACGTGGCCGAGGCGCTTGAGCGCAAGGAGTACCCCGGCGACGGTCCGCACGGCGTGGCCGTATCGCCCGACGGCAAGAGCGTAGCCGTGGCGACCTACTTCGCGGGCACGGTGGGACTGCTGGACCCGGCCACCGGCGCCTGCCGCAAGACGCTCAGCCTGGGCAAGCAGCCCGTCGAGACCGCCGCGCGGCGCGGCGAGCGCTACTTCTCCGACGGAACCCTCTGCTTCCAGCACTGGCTCAGCTGCCTGACGTGCCACCCCGAGACCCGCGCCGACGGCCTCAACTGGGACCTCCTGAACGACGGCATCGGCAACCCGAAGAACACCCGGTCGTTAATCAACTCCTACCGGATGCACCCGCTCATGTGGCACGGCGTCCGCGAGAGCATGGAGATGGCCTCCAAGGCCGGCTTCCGCGCGATCCTGTTCCGCGAGCCGGAGAAGGGCGAAGTCGAGTCGGTGCAGGCCTACCTCCGTTCGTTGCGCCCGCTGCCGTCGCCGTACCTCGTCGGCGGTAAGCTGTCCGCGGCGGCCCAGAAGGGCAAGGCGCTCTTCAACAGCCCCCGCACCCGCTGCGGCTCCTGCCATACGGGCCCGCTCCTTGCCGACCAGAAGCGGTACGACGTGGGCACCCGTGGGGAACTGGACCAGGACGGCCTCTTCAGCAGCCCCAAGCTCTTCGAGCTCTGGCGCACGGCTCCCTTCATGCATGACGGCCGCGCCACGAACTTGCGGCAGGTGCTGACCGTCTTCAACAAGGGTGACAAGCACGGCCTGACGTCCAATCTCTCCAAGGCCGAGATCACCGCGCTGGAGGCCTACCTGCTTTCGCTGTAGGCGCGCCTACGAAAGGAACCTCGATGCCATTACCAGGTTCGGTCCGCTGGCTCGTTCTGGCCGCCACGGTGGCGTTGGGTGGCTTCGCGCTACGCGGGCCGTCCAGCGCCGTTGAGCAGGGCTTCGCCCAGCAGGTAGAGGATGACTGGCTCACCCAGGATCGCCTCCGCGGCGACCCGATGACCGTCGTCACGCCCGCCCTGGACGCCGCCGGCGCCGTGGACGGAGTGAAAGACGGCAAGTGGGGCTTCCATACGGGCCCTGAGGCAGACCCCTGGTGGCAGGTGGACCTGGGGGCGCCCACGGCCCTGGGCCGCGCCCTCCTCTACAACCGGTGCGAAACGCCGGACCGGACCACCGCCCTGCGCCTCCTGCTCTCCGATGACGGCCAGGCCTGGACCGAGGCCTACCGCCACAACGGCGCCCTCTTCTACGGCTTCACCGACGGCAAGCCCCTGGCCGTGGACCTCACGGGCAAGACGGCGCGCTACCTTCGCCTCCAGCAGCCCGGCAGCTTCCTGAACCTCGACGAGGTGGAGGTCTACGCCGCCGCCGATCCGGCGCGGAACGTGGCCCTCGGCCGCCCATGCACCCAGTCCAGCCTCAGCCAGTGGTCGGTGGCGCATTCCGCGCCCCGAGCCGGCAACATGCCGATGGCCCTGGTCGTCCGCCGCGGGCGCGCCCTCTGCACCGACCTTGCGGGCATGGGCGTCAACGTGCGGCCCTACCTGGCCGAGATACGCGCCGCCGAGGCCGCCTTCAGGGCGCCGGGCGCCGACCGCAAGGCCGCCTACCTGCGCGCCCGATGGGCGGTCCGCCGGGCCGCGCTGGCCAATCCGCTGCTCGGCTTCGACCGGATCGTCTTCGTGAAGCGGAAGCTGGGCACCTTCAGCCACATGTCGGACCAGAACTACGGCTGGTGGTCGCGGCCCGGCGGCGGCATCTGCCTGCTGGAGGGCTTCCGCACCGGCGCGCCGCGCGTGCGGACCCTCACCACCTCGCTGCCCGAGGGGAGCTGCCTGGACCCGGAGCTATCCGCCGACGGCAAGCGCGTCCTATTCGCCTGGTGCCGGTACCATCCGAACCTCTCCGCCACGGCTGACAAGACAGACAAGGCACGGCTTCCCGAGGACGGCTTCTATCATCTATATGAGGTGAACATCGACGGCTCGGGCCTCCGCAAGCTGACCAGCGGCAAGCATGACGACTTCTCGGGCCGCTACCTGCCTGACGGCCGCGTGGCGTTCCTCTCCACGCGCCGGGGCAACACGCTGGCCGCGGGCTCGACGTGCGTCCCTGTGGGCGCCAACAGCGAGAGCCCCGACGGCTACGTGCGGTGCGGCGGCGACAACTACCGTCCGGTGCCGGTCTACACGCTCCATGTGCTGGACAAGCAGCAGGCCACCGTTCGCGCCATTTCGCCCTTCGAGAGCTTCGAATGGACGCCCAGCGTGGCGCCCGACGGCCGCATCCTCTACGCCCGGTGGGACTACGTCGACCGAGACAACATGCCCTACATGAAGCTCTGGTCGACTAACGCCGACGGAACCCAGGCGCAGGTGGTCTGGGGCAACTACACCACCCGGCCGCACTGCGCCTTCGAGGCGCGCGTCATCCCCGGCACCCGCAAGATCGTCTTCACGGCCTCGGCGCACCATGCCACCACCGGCGGCGCCATCGATATACTGGACCCGGGCCTGGGCGTCGACGGCCAGGAGCCGATCACGAACATCACGCCCGAGGTGGCCTACCCCGAGATCAGCGGCTGGCCCCGGCACTACTACTCCAGTCCCTGGCCCCTCTCCGACCGCTTCTTCCTGGTGGCCTGGAGCCGCGAGGGCCTGATGGGCCAGGGCGGAATGCCTCCCGAGGCGGGCATGGGCGTCTACCTGTACGACATCCACGGCAACCTCGAGCTGCTCTACCGCGACCCGGGCATCTCCTCGCTGAGCCCGATCCCGGTGCGGCCCAGCCGGCCGGCGGCAGGGATCAGCGCCATGGTCGCCAAGCGGCCCACCGACGAAGGGGCCATGCTCATCAGCGACGTCTACCACGGCCTGACCGGCGTGCCGCGCGGGAGCATCAAGTCCGTGCGCGTGGTGGCCATGCCCACCAAGACGCAGCCGCACATGAACACGCCCACCATCGGCCAGACCTCCGACGACCCCGGCAAGTGCGTGCTGGGCACCGCGCCGGTGGAGGCCGACGGCTCGGCCCACTTCAGCCTGCCCGCCAACGTGCCGGTCTTCCTGCAGGCGCTGGACGATCAGGGCATGGCCGTGCAGACCATGCGGAGCCTCACCTACGTGCAGGCGGGCCGGACCGCCGCCTGCGGTGGATGCCACGAGCCGAGGACCCGCACCGCGCAGAACCTGCGTCCCCGCGCCGCGTCGCGCCCGCCGAGCCGCCTGACCCCCGGTCCCGAAGGCACCTGGCCCATGGACTACAGCCGCCTGGTGCAGCCTGTGATCGACGCCCGATGCGGCTCCTGCCACCAGCCCGGCGGCTCCGGCGCGAAGTTCGACCTGACGGCGGCGCGCTCCTACAGCTCGCTGGTGCAGTACGGCCGGCCGAGCCTGCGGGACGCCGTGACCTCGGCCTACCGCCGCGGCCGATCGCTGCCGGGCCAGGGAGCCGCCCAGACCAGCGCACTTCTGCAGTTCCTGGCCGGCGACGCGGCGCACCGGCGGCTGCTCGCAGACCCTGCCGACCGCCGGCGCCTCATCGTCTGGATGGACACCTACGCTCAGCGCCAGGGGCACTTCAGCCCGGCGCAGGAGGAAGAGTTGAAAGCACTTAAGGCCCGATGGGCCGGGATCCCCCGGCCTTGACGGCGCGGATCACCCTGGACCGAGGCGAGTTCGCCGATACCGCGATCATACGGCACGAAGGCTGGACCGAGACGTACCTCACCCTCCGGGCGCTCCCCGGCGAGGACGGGCCTGCCCTGGCCCGGCGGCTGGCGGGCGCCTGCGCCACTGCCGGCGGCGCCGTGGCGGATGCCGCCCTCTTCGGCCGCAGGCAGGACGTGGATGCCGCCGCAGCGGCGCTGGACTGCGAGGTGGGCCCGCGTACCTGGCCCCTCATGGCGCTGGACGGCCACCCGCTGGACGGCTCCGCCATGGCCGGCGCGCAGGCGCACCTCATCGACGGACTGGCCCTCACGCCCATCCTGCAAGGCGGCCGGCCCGTGGGCTCGCTCTACGCCGACGACCGCGCGCGCTACGTCTCGCTGGCCGACGTGGGACCGGCGTCCGGCTCCGCTCCGGCCGGCGACCAGGTCACCTCCGCCCTGGCCGGCATCGAGGAGGCCCTCTCCGGCTCAGGCATGTCGTTTGGGAACGTCACCCGCACGTGGCTCTTCGTGGACCGCCTGCTCGAGTGCTACGACGACCTGAACCAGGCGCGCAACCGGTTTTTCGCCGAGCGGCGCGTCTTCGACGGCCTCGTGCCGGCCAGCACCGGCATCGCAGGGGCCAACCCGCGAGGCGAGACCCTCGTCATGGCGGCCACCGCCGTGGATGCCCTGGACAGCCGCGTGACGCCCTTCCGCGTGGGCTCGCCGCTCCAGTGTTCCGCCCACGACTACGGCTCCAGCTTCAGCCGTGCCATGGAGCTGACCGACGGCGTGGTGACCCGCCTGCAGGTCTCCGGCACGGCCAGCATCGCGCCCAGCGGGGTCACCGCCCACGTGGGCCGCAGCGTCGAGCAGGTGGACCTGACGATGCACGTGGTGGAGGCCATCCTCATCTCTCGCGGCATGAGCTTCGCCGACACGACCCGCGCGCTGATCTACGTGAAGCGTCCCGAGGACGCGCAGCTGCCGGAGCAGTGGCTCCGGGCCCAGGGCGTGGCCCCGCTGCCGGCGGTGACCATGGAGGCGGACGTCTGCCGCGACGACCTGCTGTTCGAGATCGAACTGGACGCCTGGGCCTCCGTGGACTGCTGATGGGCCGCCACGAGCGGCCGCCGTTGCGGCATAATGGGCGAACGCCTCCGTCCGGGCGTCCGTAGACTGGGTAGGGGAGCACAGGCGACAGGCGGGCATGCGAGTACTTCAGGTCATCTCAAGCACCAGAACGTCAGGGGCGGAGAAGCACATTGTGCTCCTCTCCGATGCCCTGCGCCTGCGCGGCCACGAAGTGCTGGCCGTCTGCCCCAAGGGAGGCTGGCTGCCCGCGCGGCTCCGCGAGGCGGGCGTGCCCACGACCGAGGTTCCCATGCACGGCCTCACCGCGCCGCGGACCATCGGCGTGCTGCGGGGGTTGGCCCGTGAGATGTCCGCCGACCTGATCCACACGCACCTGACCCGCGCCACCTACATGGGCTTCTTCACGGGGGCCATGGAGCGCATCCCCGTGGTCTCCACCGTGCACGTCGCCACCCGCGACTTCGCCTACCGGTTCCTGCCCATGCGCAACCACTGGTACGTGGCCGTATCGGACTACCTGCGCCAGCGGCTGGTCGACCGAGGCGTGCCGCCGGACCATGTGGAGACGGTCTACAACGGCACCGACTTCGGCGGCGCATCCGCCGCGCCCCGCGTCGACGGCCTCTCCGTCCGAGCCGAGTTGGGCCTGCCTGCCGACGCCGCTCTGGTGGGCGAGTTCGGCCGCGTGGACGCCTTCAAGGGGCAGCACATCCTGGTGCAGGCGGCTCCGAGCATCGTCAGCCGTTGCCCGCAGGCCTACTTCATCTTCGTCGGCTATGCCGAGCCCTCCATCCAGCAGCGCCTCTGGGAGATGGCCTCCAGCGCCGGCGTGGCCGACCGGCTGCGGTTCACCGGCGTGCGCAACGACGTCCCACGCCTCATGCATGCCATGGACGTGATGACGCTGCCCTCCATCACCGAAGCCTGCAGCATGGCGATCATCGAGTCGATGGCCGTGGGCCGGCCCGTGGTGGCCACCCGCGCCGGCGGCAACGTGGAACTCATCGTGGAGGGCGAGACCGGGCGGCTTACCGAGCGCACGCCCGCGGCCCTGGCGCAGGCGATTTCGAGCCTGCTTGAGGACCCTGAAGAGCGGAGCCGCATGGGCGAGGCCGCCCGCTTGCGCGCCGACGAGCGGTTCACCGTGGGGGCCATGGCGACGGCCATGGAGCGGCTCTACTCCCGCGTGACGGGCATCCCGGCGCCGGCGCCCGCCTGAGATGGCCGCGCCGAGGCGGGCGCCCGTGCTCATGTACCACAAGGTCGGCGAGCCCGTGGCCACGCGGGCCGACCGCTTCCTCAACGTCCCCACGCCCTCCTTCCGGCGGCAGATGCGCCTGCTGGCGCGCCTGGGCTTCCGCGCCGTCACCTTCGGCGACCTGGCCGACGGGCTGGCGGGCCGCGCTGAGTTGCCCGCAAAGCCCGTCTGCATCACCTTCGACGACGGGTACTCGGGCGTCGCCACGCAGGCGGCCCCGGCGCTCCGGGAGCTGGGCTGGCCCGCCACGATCTTCGCGCCGACGGCCCACGTGGGACGCCGCAACGACTGGGACGCCGCCAACGGCAAGCCCGTGCTGCCGCTCCTGGGCTGGGACGAGCTCCGCGCGCTGCAGGGCGACGGCTGGGAGGTCGCCGGCCATACCCGAACCCACCCCCGCCTCGCCGACCTGCCGGACGAACAGGCGCTCGAAGAGATGCGCGCCGGGCGCGAGGAGCTGGAGGAGCGCCTCTCGGCGACCGTGCGCACCTTCTGCTATCCTTATGGGAGCGCCAACGTGCGCACGCCTGAGCTGGCCAAAGAGGCCGGCTTTGTGGCCGCCTGCACGACGCACAGCGGATGGGCCGACGCCGCGCAGGATCCATTCCTCTTGCCGAGGGTCAAGGTGGCGTCGCGCGATGATGCGTGGGGGCTCTGCTATCGGCTCTTCATCCGGCCGAAGCTGGGCTGATCGCTTAGCGAAAGGACACAGTTCGAGCATGCCGGCAGTTCCGACGGGCGTCACGAGTGCGATCGGGGCCAACCGCCACGTGCGCATGGCCGAGAGGCTCTGCGAGAGCGGAGACACCGCCGGTGCGCTGGTGAGCCTCAACAAGGCCCTCGAGCAGGGCGCCGACGCGTGCGAGTGCTACATCCGTATCGCCGGCGTCCACATGATGGTGGGCCACCTGGAGGACGCCGTCGCCGCCGCGCAGCAGGCCGTGGGCCTCAGCCCTCGCCGCCTGGCCGCCCGCGAGACCCTGGCCATCATGCTCACCGCCTCCATGGACTACGCCGCCGTGGTCGAGCAGTGCCGGGCCATGCTCCGCATCTCGCCCCGCAACCTGACCGCGCGCGACCTGTTGATGCAGGCCTACATGGCGCTGGGAATGCACTCCGAGGCCCTTGGCGTCGCCACGGACATGATCCGCATCGATCCCGTGTCGCCGCTCCTCCGCCTGAAGCGGGCCGTGGTCTACCTCGAAATGCGGCAGACCGCCAACGCCTTTGATGACCTGCAGACGGTGGCCATGCAGGCCGACGAGCCCGACCTCCACGCCGTGGCCGAGAGCTACCTCCACACCCTGGATGACTTCCACCTGGAGTGCATCGAGGCGCTGGCCATGGATGACGCGCTCTTCCGCGCACAACTGGGCCAGGATCCCGAGGGCGCCATCGAGGCCCGGCAGCTTGCCTTGAGCCACGACGGCCGGCGGCGCCTGCACCTCTTCTGCGATCACCACCTGCCCATGCTGCCGCTGCCCGACCCCACGCGCAGCTACAACTGACCCGGCCATGCCCGCTCAAACCGGCCCCTCCAAGCGCCTGACCGACCTGCTCACGGACGCCCGCGCAGGCCGCGTGCTGGTCATGGGCATCCTCAACGTCACGCCGGACTCCTTCAGCGACGGGGGGCTCCACTTCGCCGCGGCCGCCGCCATGGAGGGCGCCCGCCGCATGGCCGCCGACGGCGCACATATCATCGATGTGGGCGGCGAGTCCACCCGTCCCGGAGCCCAGCAGCCCACCGAGGATGAGGAGCTGCGCCGCGTCGTGCCCGTGGTCCGAGCCATCGCCGAGGTCACCGAGACGCCCGTCTCCGTCGATACGCGCCGCGCCTCCGTGGCCGCGGCCGCGCTGGAGGCCGGCGCAGTCATGGTGAACGACGTGAGCGGCCTCTGCCACGATCCGGCCATGCTGCCGCTGGTCGCCCGGGCGGGCTGCCCCGTCTGCATCATGCACATGCGCGGTGAGCCGGCGGATATGCAGCGCGCCACGGGCTACTCCGACGTGGTGGCCGAGGTGCGCGCCTGGTTGCTGCAACGCGCCATGGTTGCCGAGGCGGCGGGCGTCGCGCCGGAGCGGATCATCCTGGACCCCGGCTTCGGCTTCGCCAAGACGCCCGAGCAGAACCTGGCCCTCGTGCGCCGCCTCCGCGAGATCGCCGACCTGGGCTACCCGGTCCTCATGGGCGCCTCGCGCAAGAGCACGCTCGGCCTCCTCCTCGGCGGGAGCCCGCCCGATCAGCGCCTGGAGGGCACCGCCGCCGTCAGCGCCATCGCCATCGCCAACGGGGCCTCCCTCATCCGGGTCCACGACGTGCGCTTCATGGCCCGAGTGGCGGCCGTGGCCCAGGCTGTGGCGACGAACGGCGCCGCCTGATGGGGCCGTCGGTCGGACGCTTCAGACAAGCCGGACCGGTCGGACATGGCGGCCATGGCCGCGGGAGGTGCGCGATGGGCTTCTTCGGGCAGGTCTTGGCTGCGGGGCTGCTGCCGGCTTGCGTGGCGGCCGGGGCCGCGCCCGGCGCGGTGGAGCTGAACCGGGCCTGGGCGCTGGGGGCCTTCGGGATGACGCCGCCGCCGGATCCCGGCGTCCATCGCGCCGTGGTCGTCTCCGAGGCCGCGCCGGGCGAGACCAAGCTGCGGCGATGCTCGGCGGGCGGACCCATGCGCCTGGGCGACAAGAGCTACGAGCACGGCCTCGGCGTCAACTCGCCCAGCGTCGTCCGCGTGGAGCTGGCACGGCCGGCGGAGCGCTTCGAGGCGCTGGTGGGCCTCGACCGCAACGTCGACGGCGCGCCGGCGTCGGTCCGCTTCCACGTCCGCGTGGGCGGCAAGGCCATCCAGAGCACCGAGGTGCTGCGGCTCCAGCGCGGCGCGCTTGTCGCCGTCGCTCATACCCATCGCCTTCCGGGCGGCCGCCAGGCTCTTCAGCGGAACGGCCAGCGTCCGGGGCTCGCAGGGCGTCGGCGTGAGGCTCATGTCGAGCCCCAGCGGCCACCGCTGAATGTGCCGGCTCTTCCCGTCGGCCTCGCGCTCCACCAGGTGAGCCGCGGTGCCGGAGCTCCATCCCAGCTTGCCCGCCTCTGCCAGCGCCATGATGTCCCGCTCGTACTCGCTCCGCATGGCGAGCTGTGCCTCGACCCAGACGCCCTCGGCCTTCACCTCCAGAGTCGCGGCGGGGTCCAGCACCTGCCGCACGCTCTCATCGAGGCGGTGGTCGTACCAGACCAGGCTCGTCTTGTGCGGCCCGAAGTCGGTCTGCGCGTCGAAGTAGTCCCGTGCAAGGTCCGGGTCCTCGGCCGTGCTGAAGAGCACGCCCCAGCCGCCGATCCGCCCGGCTCCAAGGCTCTTCGCCGCCGCCCCGCGCATCACCAGAATGTCGTCAAGCATCTCGTGCTCCCTTCGGGCGATCCCCGTCCACCACCTCAAGCCGGCACAGGCAGTTCGTCAGGCAGTCCGTATCCCCGGCTCCGGGGAAGGTCGGCAGCGTCTCCGGCGTGTAGGGCCCATTCCGAGCCAGCTTCGGGCAGGTCGAGCAGTGGCGCTCCGAGGCGCCCTCCTCCAGCTTCCAGTGGATCACCGTCTCCGCCGGCAGGCTCAGCACCCACGCCTCGTGGAACGTGCCGCGCAGCCGGTCGGCGTACATGCCGGCCCGGCCCCGTATCCGCTCCGAGTCCAGCTGCGCCACCCGCTCCGCAACGATCTCGCCCAGCGTCGGCTCGTCGGCCGAGGGAGGCGCCGGCAGGTCATACTCGCCCGCCTCGACGGCGCCGGCGAACTTCTCCAGGAACGGCGCCTGCTCCTCGGCGACGGACTGGCCGAACGCCTCATCCAGGCTGTCCATCGGCTCCTCGCGCCCCGCCATGCGCCGCCCGAGGTACGCCGCGTGCGTGTGGCCCTCCACCAGGCGGACCATGGATCGCTCGCTCCAGACCGGAACGCCCACAACGCCCAGCGTGAGCGACCCGCAGAGCAGGTCCAGCTCATGCCGCGTGCTGTCGATCAGCAGGGCCACCAGCGCCAACAGCGCCGCCCGCCGCGCCTCCTCGGCCCGATCTCGCTCAGTGACCGCTTCAGGCATCTTGCGCCCCCGTCCGAAGCGCTGTATAATCGAGTTGAGTGACACGCCCCCATCTGCGGACGACTAAACGCAGGCCGCAGGTGCGTAGGCCTGGATCGGAGACAGAACCGCCCAGGTTCATCGTGTTACTCATCGTCCTTCCATCCGGTCAGCAGCCATGTCTTCTTCTCCTGGTGTCGCCAGAGCGAGAGCACGGCAGTAAAGCCTCTGAACTTCACATTGACCCGCTGCCCGACATCCATGTCATCTGGGTACGGATCGCCTGCGGTACCTCTGGCGATGACGCGCACTATCACCCGCAGCAGCTGCGCCGGGCCATCGTCGAGGCCAAGCGGCTACGCAAGTACTTCGCCGGCGACTTCTACCCCCTCACCGAGGAGAGCTCCGACGAGCGCGCCTGGTGCATCCTGCAATACGACCGCCCCGAGCAGGGCGACGGCATGGTCATTGCCTTCCGCCGCCCCAGGTCGCCCTACCCCGCCTTCGTGCTGGAAGAGCTACAGGGCATCGACCCCGCCGCCCGCTACCACGTCACCTGGTCCACCGATTACACCCCCGGCAAGCCCCAACTGCTCACGGGCAAGCAACTCCAAGCCGCCCGCATCACCATCGACCAACGCCCCGGCAGCGTCGTGATGGAGTACCGGAAGGTCGGGGCGAAAGCCGAAAGGGGAGAGTAGCAAGGGGCGTCAAGGGCCGCACGGCTTGGCCCTGTTGACGCCCTTGACGACGGCTGCGTGCGGGACGCCGCTCGGGTTCGCCGTGGGCCTCATCTCGCCGCACGGCCGTCCGATGGCTTGCATTCCGGAGTAGATGTATGCTACATCAATGCACGGTGAGGGGCAGGTTCAGCCCCGTCGCGTCGCCATCCGTGACGGCGCGACATGGCCACCAGGAGGGCGATGCGCCGCTTGGTTTGGTTCGGCGTTTACCCCGGATTTGCGGGGTTCGCGATATTGCTTGGAAGGGAGAACCTGTTGGCAGCCAACTCACACCCGCAGCCGGGACGCTTCCCGGTGCGTAGCCTGGCCCTATCGGCGCTCATAGCCGCGGCCGCGGCTGCGGTAGCCGCTCCGAGCGCGCCTGTGCGCCGCGCCTCGGTCCCGAACCTGCCCCTCACGTTCGAGAAGAACACGGGGCGCTATCCCAAGGACGTTCGGTTCGTCGCCCGTTCGGGTCAGGGCACGCTCTTCTTGACCAGCCGCGAGGCCGTCCTGGCCCTCACCTCGGGCGACAAGTCCACGGCGCTCCGGCTGAAGCTCGCGGGATCGAACCCCGGCGCGGCCGTCACCGGCCTGGACAAGCAGCCCGGCATCACCAACTACTTCATCGGCAACGACCCGAAGAAATGGCACTCCCGCGTCCCCACCTACTCCCGCGTGAAGCTGGCGGGCGTCTACCCCGGCATCGACCTCGTCTACTACGGCGCCGGCAAGGGCCGCACGCTGGAGTATGACTTCGTCGTGAAGCCCGGCTCCGACGCGTCGCGCATCCGCATGGCCGTCTCCGGCGCGAAGTCGCTCCGCAGCGTGGGCGGCACGCTCGTCGCCTCCACGGCCTGCGGCGATGTGACGCTGAACCGCCCGTACGCCTACCAGACCATCAACGGCGTCCGCAAGCAGGTCGCCTGCTCCTTCACGCTGGAGCGCGGCACCGTCGCCTTCCAGATCGCGAAGTATGACGCGAGCCGCCCACTGGTCGTCGATCCCACGCTGGAGTACAGCACCCTCCTGGGAGGGTCGGGCTACGACTACGGCCGCGCGGTCGCTGTCGACGCACTCGGTTGCGCCTACGTCTACGGCCAGACCACTTCGACCAACTTCCCGACTACTGCCGGTGCGGCGCAGGCGGCGCATGCCGCCGGCACGAACGCCGACCTCTACGTCACCAAGTTCAACGCCGACGGGTCGGCCCTGCTCTTCAGCACCTTCCTCGGCGGAACCGGTGCGGATTATGGCTCGAAGATGGCGCTCGACGCCGCGGGTTGCGCCTATCTGACGGGCAGCACCTTCAGCTCCAATCTGCCGACCAGCGCCGACGCGTACGACAGGGTCCAGAACGACATGGACGGCTTTGTGATGAAGCTCAACGCGACGGGCTCCGTCCTGCTCTACGGCTCCTACCTCGGCGGCTCGAGCGTCGACGGGACTACCGGTATCGCCGTTGACGCCGCCGGCTGCGCCTACGTCGGCGGGTGGACCCTGTCAGCCGACTACCCGGTGACCCCCGGATCCATCGCCAGCGCGCCTCCCGCCGGCAACTCGTGTGGGTTCGTCACCAAGATGAACGCGGCGGGCTCCGGCGTGGTCTACAGCACGCGCCTGGGCTCCAGTTACAGCGACAATGTCGATGCC
>CAISJD010000118.1 GCA_903885605.1 uncultured Chthonomonas sp.
CTCAGCGGCGTCTTGGCCTTGATGGGGAACTTGGCCTTGACCGCATAGCGCAGCTCCATGCTCGAACCAGCGTCCAGCTTGTCCATGTAGACGATGATCTGCCGCGCGGCCAGCGTGTACTTGGTGATCCGCTTGGCCTTTACGGCCTCGTCGAGCCCCTCGGTGATGACCGTGAAGCCGGGCGGCACGCCGAGGTCGATGAGCGGCATCTCGGCGGTGCGGTTGGTGTTGTTGCGGACGCTGACGGTCACGGCGGCGGTATCGTTCTCCGCCAGGGTCGTCTTGTCGTACGCCACGTTGATGGAGAGCGGGCCGGGCCCTGCAGGCCCCTGCTCCACGGCCGACCAGGGCAGGTACCAGCGCGAGGCGATCTGGTAGAGCAGCGATCCGTCGCCGGAGTAGGTCAGCTTCACGTCGGCGGCGTCGCCCTTGATGTGCTCGCGCAGGTCGATCTGGCGCATGACGTCGCTCTCTTCGGGCGTGATCTCCAGCGTGGCGGCCTTGGCGCCGTTGGCCCAGACCGTCACCGTCCCGCCCTTATTGCCGCCGACGCCGTTGGCGCTGGCGAAGAGCAGGGCCTTCATGGCCCAGACCGTGCCCTGCGTGGTGGACCAGGTCCCGAAGGCGTTCTTGGACTGCACCAGATTGGTCAGCACCTTGGTAACGAAGCCGGCGTTGCGTCCCCACTTGGCGAGGCCGTAGGCGGCGAGGCCCGTGGTCTCCAGGTCGGCGCTCTCGCGCTGGGCTCCGGTGAAGGTCTGGGCCCCGCCCTGCCACCAGGCCGCCTTATCGGTCTGCTTGGCCAGGCCGATCAGCCGATTGGCGATCTCAGCGGTGAAGTCGCTGTCGCGGTCGGTCCTGGTCATCAGGTTCAGGATCAGGGCCAGCGTGTAGGCGTCCTTCTCACTCGCCGCCTTGCCGCGGATCAGGTCCACGGCCGCGGAGAGCTGCGGGCCCTTGTATCCGCTTTCGGCCAGCGCCCAGGCGATGTAGGCCGCCGTGCGGAGCGCGCCGGTCTGGCGGTTGATGATCCCCTCGGCGATGCCCTGGCCGTCCTCGGGCCATGTACCGTCGGCCTTCTGGCGGCCGGCAAGCCACTGCTGGGTTCGGGAGATGAGGGCCGGATCGACCTCATGCACCTTGGCCATGTCGCTGAACTCCAGCAGGCCGTACGCCGTGAGCACCTGGTGCGCCGGCTCGTTGCCGAACCAGGAGAAGCCCCCGCCCTTGCACTCGAAGGTGACGAGCCGCTGGTAGCCCGCGTTGATGAAGCCCTCGGCCTTCATCTGCAGCTCGGGGTTGATCTTCTTGGTGGCCTTCAGGTAGTCGGTCACGAGCACATTGGGGTACGTCGTCGAGCTCGTCTGCTCGAAGCAGCCGTTGGGCATGCGGAGCAGGCCGTCGAGCCCCTCGACCACCTGGCTGAAGGCGCCGGGGTAGAGCTTGACCCAGAGCGCGTTCGCTCCGGGCACGGCGCCCTTTGGGAACGTGACGGTCTTGCTCACGTCGCCCTCCAGGCGGTCGTTGATGCTGCCGTTGAACTCCTTGCCGTCGGGTGTCACGTCGATGGAGCGCATGATGGCGTCGGAGAGCTTCGATCCTCGGGCCACGACCTTCAGCGTGTGGCGGCCCAGCGCGGTCACGGTGATGGGGAAGCTGGTCGAACGCACCTCGTTCCGCTGCATGGTGATGGTGCGCGCGGCCGAACCCTCCAGCTTGAACCAGGGCTGCTGCTCCAGCGTCAGGGTCACCTCCTGGCTGCCGGCCAGGTAGTTATAGATGGCGACCGGGATTTCGACCCGGTCGTTCTGGGTGAGGGAGACCGGCAGGTCGATGTCGACGAAGAAGTCCTGGAACGCCTTGATGGCCGCCGTGGCGCTGCCCAGCTGGCCCTGCGCGCCGTTGGCCATCATGCTCATGCGCCAGGTCGTAATCGAGTCGGCCATGGGTATGCGGAGCTCCGCCTTGCCGTTGTCGTCCGTGATGACCGCCGGGTTCCAGTACATGGTCTCCGGGAAGAACTGCCGGACCCTGGGCTCGGCGGCGCCGGCTACGGGACCGCCTGCGGGGCGGCTTGCAGCGACTTCGGACTTGTCCGCCTTCAACATGGCCACAGCGCCCATGGGAGCCGCGGCCATGCCGTCGGCCACCGCGAAGCGCTCCTCCATCTCAACGCCGCGGCCGCCCATCATGCCTCCGCCGACACCGCCGGCCCTGCCGAACATCAGGTTGCGACGGCGCGACGGAGCGGCGCCCAGGACGTCATCCACCGTCCCCCACTTGCCGTCGGGGCCGGCGGAACTGAGTGCGAACCAGCCGTTGAACGCCTTGTTGCCGTAGAGCTCTACCTTGTAGGCGTGTCCCCATGGGTCCTCGATCTCCTTGGGTCGCAGGTAGCCCTGGTCCACCAGCCGCTGGAGCCCCTCGTCGTCGGTGAGCCATGAGCCTGTGGAGCGCTCGTGCTTCTGGACGGCCTGCTGGACGCGCGCCTGCACCCGCGCCATCTCGTCGACCAGCTTCTCGCGCACGGCGGCCCAGCGGTTGAGGTAGGTGTTCACGCGGACGTCGAAGCCGTCGCCCTTGGGCGCCGACGCCAGCAGCATGGCCGCCGCCCGCTGCCGCGCGGGCTCGGGCGAAGGCGCCGGCTCATCGCGCAGGACCAGGCCCGAGGGCCGCAGCCCATGAATCTCGTAGCGGGGCTCCATGAGCTCTCGCTCAAGCATGAAGTAGACCTTCTCCAGCCCCGGCTGCAGCTCGGAGAGGGCGAAGACGCTCTCGTCCACGATGGCCAGGCCGATGGCGGCGGCGATGGGCTGGTTGGCCTTGCTCCTCACGGCGAACTTCAGCAGCGCGTCGGCGCCGGGCCGGTACTCGGTGCGGTCGGCTGTGGCGGTGATCACCAGGTCATCGGCCGGGGAGACAATGAGGGTGCGCGTGTCGCGGATGATCTCCTCGGACGGCATGATCTTGTAGGCGTGCAGCTCCACCGTGCCGGTCATGTCGTTGGTGACCGGGATGGCAAGGCTGACACGGCCGTTCTGAACCGTCTCCGCGCGGGTCAGGATCGTCTGCTTGTTGCGGATCATATCCACATAGATGGTTCCGCCCCGCGCCGTGGACATGGCCGTCACCTGCAGCGTGTCGCCCACCTTGGCCAGCGTCTTGTCGGTGCGGAGCAGCACGGCCTCCTTGCCGGTGTTGGTGGTCAGGCTCAGCCGCGAGGTGGAGGTGAGGCCCTCGGCCGACGTCGCCTTGACCGCGATCGTCACGGCGCCGGGCTTGGGGGTGAACTGGTATGTGGCCAGGCCCAGGCTATCGGTGGTCAGCTCCAGCGGCGAGCCGTCCTGCGAGGTGCTGACGGCCAGCGTGGCGCCCTTCACCGGCGCGCCGTCCGGCGTGCCGCAGGCGATGTAGACGCGGTTGGGCAGGCCCGGCGCCGGCTGCGCTGCCTCGGGCGCCATCACGATGAGGATGGGGTCCTTCACCACCGGCACGGATCGCGCCTGCATCTGCAGGTGGTCGGCGGTATCGGTGACGCGGGCCTGGAACTCCGCCACGGCCTTGCCCTGCTCGAAGGGCTGGCCTACGAACGCCTCGGGCAGCTTGTAGTCGAACTTGTAGGCGCCGGTTGCGTCCGTCTTGCCCTGCAGTTCGGCCAGCTTGGTGACGCCGATGTCGATGGTGTTCACCGTCACGGAGACCTTGCCTCCGGCCACGGGCTTGCCGAAGAAGTAGTCGGTCTGGATGGTCCCCTTCACAGTCTCGCCGGGCAGGTAGTAGGGTTTGTCGGTGCTGATGGCGACCTTGAACTTGGGCAGCACGTAGCGCTCCACGCGCACCTTCTTCTCGGCCTGCCCGCCCGCCAGGATGGCGCGGAGGGTGAACGTGCCCATGTTCACTTCGTCCGCCAGCACGAAGTCCGTGGCGGCGACGCCGAAGCGCGAGAGGTCGACGCGCTTCTTGAAGACCTTGTTGCCGCGGGCATCCTCGACCTCGAAGGTGAGCGGCTGGTCGGCCACGGCGCGGCGATTGGCCTTGTCCAGCGCCAGAGCGCGGAGGTGGATCGTCTGGCCGGGCTGGTAGAGCGGCTTGTCTGCGGTGAGCAGGATCTGCTCGGCCTGCTGCAGCTCGACGCGCTGGGTGACGGTCTCCTTGCCCATCCCTGAGGCGACAGCCACGGAGAGCTGGTAGGACCCTGCGGCCGACGAAGGCGCCGTGAAGCGTGCGTCCAATGTGCCGAGCGCCGTGGTGGCGCCTGCGAAGAGGCGCGATGCCGGCCCGGGCTTGCCGGCGGCGTCCAGCCGGGCCAGGCTCATGGCGATATCGGCGCGGACAGGCTTGCCGGTGCGGTGGTCCATCACAATGACGCGCAGGGCGGCCGGCCCGCCGCGCAGCCACCGGGTCTGGCCCAGGATCTGCGTCTCCAGCGGCGACACGTCCCATGCGGCGGCGGCGGCCTTCTCGGCCTGCACGGCATAGGCGCCGCCCACTCCTACCGCTGCGGCCAGGATCAGCGCGGCAAACAGGCCCAGTAAGCGTTGCATGGCGGTAACCCTCCTCGGGGAAAGCTCAGGGATGCGCGCCCCGGCAGAGGACGCTCACCGGGTTAGACGACGCAACCCCGGCGGATCACTACCCGATCCGAGATCGGCGCAACGACGGCTACACTGTGGTGAAGGGGCGGCATCGGCGCCGCCCGCCGGACCGGAGGTGACCATGAAGAGAGTGTGCGCGGCCGGCATCGTGGCCGCATGGGCGCTGGTCGGCGCGGGCCGGCCGGCGCGAGGCATGGAGGGTGAAGTGACCGTTGGAGCCCGCTGGGAGCTCTTCGTCGACCGATACCTGATCTCCGAGATGCAAGGCGCGCGACTGGAAATGAACGAGCCGCGGCGCGGCGAGGTGGTCCTCGTCACCGACAAGCCCTGGGAGGGGCCCGACAGCGCCTACTACACCATCCTGCGCGACGGCGACACGCTGCGGCTCTACTATCGCGGCCTCTGCCCGTCGGACGCCTCGGAGAAGCAGGTCTGCTGCGTGGCCGAGAGCAAGGACGGCGTCACCTTCACCCGCCCGGAGCTGGGCCTCTTCGATGTGGGCGGCACGAAGGCCAACAACGTGGTCTACCAGGGCGTGGAGGCGCACAACTTCGCGCCCTTCATCGACACGAACCCGCGCTGCAAGCCCGAGGAGCGGTACAAGGCCGTGGCGGGCATCGACAGCCGCCTCTTCGCCTTCACGTCGCCGGACGGCCTCCGCTGGAAGAAGCTGCAGCCGGAGCCCGTCATCACCCAGGGCGCGTTCGACTCGCTCAATATCGCCTTCTGGGATGGCCGCGTGGGCATCTATCGCTGCTACTCGCGCTACTGGCAGGCGGGCGGGTACAGCGGTGCACGGGCCATCCAGAGCTGCACATCGAGGGACATGGTCCACTGGGACAAGCCGGAGCCCAACCTGTACGAGGCCAGCGCGCCGATGGAGCACTTCTACACCAACGCCACCTGGCCCTGCCCCGGCGCCGAGCAGATCCTGCTCTCCTTCCCCAAGCGGTTCATGCCCGACCGACTGAAGCTGCCCGGCTACACAGAAAGGGGCGTCAGCGACGCGGTCTTCATGTCGAGCCGCGACGGCGTCCACTGGAGCCGCCCGTTCCTGGAGGCCTGGGTGCGGCCGGGCCCCGACCAGCACAACTGGACGCAGCGGAGCAACATGCCTGCCTGGGGCATCGTGCAGACGGCGCCGGACGAGTTCACCATGTACATCAGCGAGCGCTACGGCTGGCCCGACAACCGGCTGCGGCGGCTCACCATCCCCCGGCACCGCTTCGCCTCGATCCACGCCGGAGCGGCGCCCGCGGTCGCGGTGACCCGTCCGCTGCTGCTGGAGGGCTCGGACCTGGTGGTCAACTACGCCACCTCGGCCGCCGGGTCCATGCGCCTGCAGCTGGAGGATGCCGCCGGCAAGCCCTATCCCGGCTTCGCCTTGGGCGACATGGAGCCGCTCTACGGCGACGAGATGGACGCGCCCATCCGCTGGAAGGGAGGCAAGGCCGGCGCCCTCGCGGGCAAGCCGGTCCGCCTCCGCGTGGAACTGCAGGACGCCGACCTGTACGCCCTCCGCATGGCGCCGTAGTCATCGGCCGAGTGCCGGGCCGCCTCCCCGAACTGGGACGCCGCGCGTTGGGCCCACAACCCAGCGGAGGCTCGGGTGCGGAGGCCCGAGCCACATGGCCCTGGGCGCGGCCGCGTTCACCTCGCGGCGCGCCCGGGGCCATAGACCTCCACGGCGTTGTTGTGCAGGATGTCGGCGGCGATCTGGTGCAGGTCTGCCGCGGGAACCTGCGCGCTTCGGCCGGCGGCGATCAGCTCCTCGGCCAGCACCTCGCGGACGACGAGCGACGAGCCCGCCGCCATCTCCACCGAGGTCGAATCGTGCGCCGCCATGATCTTGTGCGTGGGCACGAAGCCCAGGTAGGTCCGCACCGCGTCGCGGTAGAATGCGGGGCTCAGGACCGGTAGCCAGTTCGTGTCCACGTAGACGTTGGGGTGCATCTTGGCCAGCCACGCGGCCTCGTTGAGGAAGGGCCAGGCGTGGATCTGGACCACCTTCATGCGGCGGTAGCGCTCGGCCAGGGACGCCAGCGGCAGCGGCGAGGAGTTCGGCAGGTTGTGAGTGCCCACGTGCACCTGGTGCGGCCAGCCGCGATCATGGGCCTGCTTGCAGCACTCGTGGACCACCCAGTCTTCGAACGTCCGCCGCTGCGCCTCGGTCAGGTCGCCGGACCAGGCCACCTCGGCGTCAGAGGGGCGGGTGAACTCCAGCGAACGCGTGTAGGCCTGGAGCTGCTTGATGCCCGCGGCTCCACCGGCCGAGGCCAGGTCGCACACCTTGCCGATGAAGCGCCGCCAGCCCGCCGCGTCGCCGGGGTCTTCGCCGGCCATCCGCACGACGTCGGCTCGGCCCGGCGCGTCGCGCCGCCAGAAACCCAGTAGCGGGTCGATCCGGAGCATGGTCCTCGTGAAGGCGGCCTCGGCGGCGGCCGTTACGGCTGACTGCTTGCGGCCGTAGTAGACCGGGTGCACGGGGCGGATCAGCGCGGAGAAGCGCGCTCGGTCCATGGCCTTGCGGTACCAGCCGAAGAGGTCGGCGTAGCGCTCCCCGATGGCCCGGTCCAGCTTGTCCAGCTCTGCGGGCGACGCCGCCTCCGGGTCGATGCCGTAGAGGAGGTGCAGGCCGCGGCGCAGGCAGGCGTAGGTTCCCGCGAGGCGCTGGCGGGCCAGGGCCGGATGCAGCGCGCGGAACGCCTCGGCGGCGGAGCGCTCCTGCAACTGGGCCAGGCCGGCGGCCCCGGCCTCGCGGGCCAGCCGCTCCGGGTCGCTGCCCGCCATCCAGATGAAGCCGCCCAGGTAGGGGTCCAGCAGCAGGTCGGTGAGCCGCGTGGTTCGGTTGGGCGTGGCGCCCTGCTCCGTGTCGCCGCGGAAGCTCTCGGGCGACATCCCGATGGAGTTGATGCTGCCCCAGTGCTCGTGCGCGCAGAAGTTCGGCAGGCGTGAGAGGTCCAGCCGGGCCGCGGCGTCGCTCATGGTTCCTCCTCCGGTGCGTCGGGCGGGCGGCGCAAGGGGCACGCCCAGCGCGGTCGCCAGCGCAAGGGCCTCGCGGCGCGTGTGAGCGGTTCCCGGCACTACGGCGCGGCCTGGATGTCGGCCATCTCACGCTTCATGCGGGCGTACCAGTCCGCCAGCGGCTGCTTCACGAGGTAGAGCCGCGTGAGGCCCCAACCCGTCTCGCCGGGCTGCAGCGCGCCGAACGAGGGGCCGCAGTGGATGCACGAGTACTCGCGGTTCTGGAAGAGGAAGAGGCCCGGCTTGGATGCCGCCGCCACGAGCCGCTGCCCGTCCGGCGCCACGACGGCCATCCAGGGCTCCAGCGCCACGTCGTCAGGGCTGCACGCGAAGTTGCGGACGAAGGGGATATCGCGCCAGCCGGGGCCTCCCTCGATGGGATAGAGCTGGATGGCCGGGCGCGGACCGAAGCGGCGCGGCAGGCTCCGTAGCAGCGTGGGCTTGCCGCGGACGCCCACCCAGTGGCGCAGGCACTCGTGGTCGCGCACATCCGGCACGCCGATGGGGCTGAAGCAGTTGAACGCGAGGCTCTGCGCCCAGGGAGTGCGGCTCCGGTTCGTCACCCGGATGCGGATATCGACCGTTTCTTCGGTGCTGGCGAAGTGGGCGGTGTAGTCCAGCTCGCCGGGCTGCTCGCCGGAACTGGTCAACTCGCCCGCCGCGCCCACGCCCCAGGTGGGCTTGATGCTGCCGAACCAGTAGGGCGCCGCCGAGTTGCCGATAGCCTCGGGGATGGAGGCGCCGAACGACGCGCCGGGGAAGGCGGCCACCTGGTCCAGCGTCAGGCCCATGCTGCCCGGCATGCCCGTCACGCGGATGCTCGGCATCACTTCACCTCCCGAACGCAGCGGAAGCCGATGAAGAGGCTCTGGTTGTTGTCGAAGCCGCTCATGCCTCGGGCGGCGATGCGGAGGTTCAGCGGCGAT
The DNA here is from genome assembly GCA_903885605.1 of uncultured Chthonomonas sp. Lineage (GTDB taxonomy): Bacteria > Armatimonadota > Chthonomonadetes > Chthonomonadales > CAJBBX01 > CAJBBX01. The sequence continues at coordinate 8,546 of CAISJD010000118.1, forward strand.
TGGGTCATCCAGCAGCCGCCCTTGAGGATGCCGCTGCCCGGGCCGGGCGAGGAGCTGGTCCACTCGGCCACGTTGCCGGCCATGTCCATGACGCCGTAGGGGCTCGCGCCCTTTGGGAACGCGTCGACGCGGAGCGTCTCCACGAAGGCGCCCGCGCGGTCGCGGTTCCAGCAGCAGCGGTCGGGCAGGAAGCGGCTGCCCCAGGGGTAGGTCCGCCCGTCGCGGCCCCGCGCGGCCTTCTCCCACTCCTCCTCGGTCGGCAGGCGCTTGCCCGCCCAGGCGGCGTAGGCCTGCGCGTCGATGCGGCTCACCATGACCACGGGCCTGCGCTCCGTGCCCGGCTGGGGCGTCGGCCCCTGCCAGTGACCCCTCGGGGCATAGCCCGTGGCGCGGCAAAAGGCGTGGAAGTCGGCGTTGGTCACCGGGTACCGGTCGATGGCGAAGGCCGGCAGGTCGATGGTCCTCCGGGGCGTCTCCGGCTCCGTCCACGAGCGGTGGAAGCCGTAGCGCCGGGCCGCCGCAGCCGCCTCCGAAGGCTCCGAGCCGAAGAGGAAGGGCCCTGCGGGGATCAGCACGCCGTCGTCATCGCCCGATGCCCTTGCCGAAGCCCCGGCGGCCAGTCCCACCACCACGGCGGATGCCGCCACTACCAGCGCCTCGCGCCGAGTCTGCTTCACCATAGCCGGTCCTCCTGCTTCGCAAAGGATGTACCACAAGCGAGTATGGCCCAAACCCCGGCACTGCTCCTACGGCACCCGGATCGTTTGGAGCCTGCCGGGCTTGATCTGCACGGACCATGCGCCCAGGTCCTCGAACGTGGCCCAGGAGCCGCCCTCGGAGCTTTCGCGGTGCACGGTCCGCAGCGACACGGCGTACCAGCCCGGCGCCAGGCCCGTGAAGAGGACGGCGCCCTTGCGGACGTCCTTGTCCTGCCCGATGGTCGTCCAGGCGTCCGGCGCGTGGGGCACGCCGCCGGGCTGGGACGGAACGAGGAGCACGTTGGTCGGCTTGCCCGTGGCGGAGACGGCCACCTTCAGCGCGCCCAGGCGCCGCAGGTCGACCTGGATCGGCACGCTGACCTTTGCCTGTCCCGCGGCCACGGTCACCCGGCGGCCGAAGGTGGCGGTGTCGCCCGCGCGGACGTAAACGAAGTAGGTCCCGGGCTCCACCCTCTCGTGGCGGAACCGGATGCCCGCGGCATCGAACTCCATCACACTGATGCGCGGCTTGTAGGTGGTGCAGGTCACGGAACCGCGCGTGGCCGAGAGTGTCGATCCGGCGAAGCAGGAGTGCTTCTCGCCCGCGCGGGTCACGCCCACGTATCCGGCGCGCAGCTCCGCCGGGCGGCGCCCAAGGATCGTCACCGTGCCCGTGATCTCGCCTGCCGGAGCGGCAACCGCGGCCAGGCCCAGCGCGGCCGCGGCGCCCCATCGGAGCCAGTGCATCGCTTCCCTCCCAACGGGCCGGAGCGCGCCGGCCGTTGTATAATGCCCCGGACCATCGCCTTCCGGGAGCCGCCAGCCATGTCCACCGACGTCGCAGCACTGCACGACTACATCGACAGCCTACCCCTCATCAGCACCCATGAGCACCACCACCCCTTCCCGCCCGACGAGCCCTGCACTCTGGAGGCGCTCTTCAGCCGCAGCTACGTCGGCTGGAGCGGCGTGCCCTTGAACGGCCCGGAGGACCGGCGCGCGTTCCTCGAGTTGATGTGCGGCAACAGCTACTTCCGCTGGTACGAGCGGGCCCTGGGCTCCCTCTTCGGCGTGGATGAGATCACCACCGGCAACTGGGACAGCCTGTCCGAGGCCACCGCCGCGACGCTGTCGCTGGACGTGAGCCACGAGGTGATCCTCCGCGACCATACCAAGTGCCGCCGCGCCGTCCTGGACGCCTACTGGGCGCCGGGCAGCGACAACGGGATGCCGGACCTCTATTCGCCCACGCTCCGCGTCAACAGCTTCGTCTACGGACGGACGCTGGAGACCAGCGACCACAACGGCAACAACGCTCAGCTCCTCTACGGCGCCTGCTCCGACCTGGACGAGTACGTCGCCATGGCCGACAGGGTCATCGCCGAGCACAAGGCCCGGGGAGCCGTGGCCCTCAAGTCCGCGCTGGCCTACGACCGCCCGCTGGACTTCCGCCCGGTGGACAAGCGCGACGCGGCCCGGGTCTTCAACGATCCTGACGCCGGGCCCGAGGCCGATCGGATATTCGGCGACTACGTGTTCGATCAGCTCTGCGCGGCGGCCGCCCGCGCGGGCCTGCCCTTCCAGAACCACGTGGGCCTTGGGCGGCTGGGCGGCTCGAACCCCATGAACCTGCAGCCCATGATCGAGCGGCACCCCGAGACGCGCTTCGTCCTCTTCCACATGGGCTACCCGTGGATCGAGGAGGTCTGCGCCCTGAGCCACAACTACGCCAACGTCTATCCAGACCTCTGCTGGCTCCCCTCCATCGGCACCACGGCAACCGTGCGCGCGCTCCACTCGCTCATCGAGACCGGCCGCGACGCCTCCCGGGCCTGCTGGGGCGGCGACGCCTGGATGGTAACGGAGACCTACGCCGCATCGCTGGCCATGCGCCACGCGCTGAAGCAGGCCCTGACGGAGAAGATGGAGGCCGGATACCTCACGCCGATGCGGGCGCGGATGTGGGCCGAGAGGGTTCTTTGGAGAAATGCCGCCGAGCTCTACGGATTGGCCCCCTAGCGAGGCGCTCTCTCACGATGCGTTCACGGTAGAGACTCATAATGGATGGCAGCACTAGAGTGCTCGTCGCCGGCACGGTAGGCGTATGCTCCCCGCGGACCGCCTGCCGCCGCCGCGGCGCTCCTCGCAAGTCGAGAGCTCTGGGCGCCCTGCTCGCCACCCGGCGCCCCTTTTTTGGCCTCAGGCCCAGGGGAATGAGGGAGCCGGCAGGTTCCAGATCATGCCGGGCACGCTCCAGAGCACGGCCATGGAGCACTCGCCCAGCACCATGCCCAGAGCCACCCGCCGAGCTACCCGGTAGGCGCCCACGCCGCCCCACCGCAGCACGATGACCTTGGCCAGCCACGCCGCCAGGCAGGGGAACCAGAGCACCATCATGGTCCAGGAGCCGCAGAGCGCGTAGCCCAGGGGATGGAGCGGGAACGCGAGCGTGCGGGCACGGGCGGCGATCATCGCCACCGTCAGCGCCAGGCCCGCCAGGGCGTTGGGTAGCGCGTGCCACGGAAGCGTCTCCCGCTCGCCGGCCAGCATGCGCTTGGCCTCCTCGAAGGTCCAGATGTTCGGCCCCATATAGGCGTAGTCGTACATCCTCAGCGCACCGATGTGGTAGGGGAGCCAGACCTGCACCACCGTTGACACGACCGCCGCAGCGCCCAGCGCCACCGCGAAGACCGCCACAAGCGAACGCCGCGAGAGCCGGACCTTGTCCGCCAGGGCCATGCCGTCCAGGAAGGTGCAGAGGACCAGCCCTCGCTGGTCGCGGCACCAGGCGGTGTCGAACTGCGCCATGGCCGTCAGGTTGGCCGCGCCGAGGTTCTGCGGATTGCCCATCAGTCGAAAGAGGTCCATGGGCAGGAACGAGGTCTCCGTCATCAGCATGCCCGCCTCGGCCGTGCTGCGGGCCATGACCACGGCGGCGACGAAGAGGAAGAGCCCGAAGGCCGCCGCCGCCAGCCAGACCTCGAGGCCCAGCAGCGCCAGCCACGCCACCGCCACGGCCGTCGAGCCGATCAGCCCGATCAGCGCCGTGCGGTACGGGAGCGCCTCGGCGCCCTGGCCGCCCGCGCCGGGCCTCAGGCACGCGGCCACCCGGCGAAGGTGTTCCCGCGCGGCCCAGAGGACCCATCCCGCGACGGCCAGGTAGGCCCCCATGTTCTGGTACCCCACCGCCATGGGCGTCCCGAACATGGGCATATCGTCGACCTTCACGCCGCGCAGGCCGGCGGCCACATCCAGCCCCCGCGCCAGGGAGAAGAAGAACCAGAGCGAGAAGACCAGGTCGGTGGGCAGCATGAAGAGGAAGCCCATGGCCGCGAACGAGACAAGGATGTGCGTGAAGTGGAGCGCATCCCATGGAGGGCCCGTCAGCACGGTCTGCAGGTTCAGATGCGTCACGACATCCGGCACATCGGGGATCAGCCGGTGCAGCCCTTTCAGCGTATAGACCGCCGCGGGCACGGCGAACCCGGCCCAGAGCGGCGCGCCGCCCAGCCCCGCGGACCCCGGCGCGGCGGCCTGGGCCAACTCGATGGGCAGCTGCACCAGCGGGAACGAGAGCCGCTCGTGGTCGGCCCAGGGCTTCCGCAACAGCACGGCAAGGCAGAGGAACGCGAAGCAGACGCAGGCCACGAAGAGGCCCCACGTGAGCAGCGGCACGGTCCACGGGCCCCACGGCACGCCCTCGCCGGGCTTCAGCCCGTTGTAGAAGCCTGCGGCCACGGCCTGCCGCGCCGGACCGGCCGGGTCCCAGGCCACCGCCCACCGGGGGATGTGCGCGAAGAAGGCCTCCCGCCAGCCGCCGTCCTCTCCGGCCTTGAAGTTGGTCGAAACCAGCAGGGGGATGACCCGCTGCACCACACCGCGCGACGAGAACATGGCCGCCAGCGCGGACATGATGTAGACCACGGCCATCTCGTGCGGCGCCAGGGCGGGCCGGCCCAGCCGCCGCATCCCGGCGCCCACGCAGGCGAGGCCGAAGAGCAACCCCACCGCGATGGGCGGCAGCTGCATGGCCCCCACGTGCACGCGCTGGACGACCAGCTCGGAGTAGGAGACCGTCAGGCACGTGACGACGACGCAGGCCAGGCCGATGGCCCAGGCGCGGCGCGTCACTCCAAACCGGTTGTCTGCGGCGGTCGGCTTCGGCATCATTCAGTCGGGTGGTCGGGTTCCGCCTCGGACGGCGTGGGTGGTCGGCCTCTACCTGCCCCTGGCCCTGCGGAGGCCGTCGGTGTACTCGGTCCAGAGCGTCTCCAGCGCCTTGCCGGTGGCCTGGTCGAAGATCTCGGGCTTGTATGACCGATCGCGGCAGGCCTTGTCCAGCTTGCGGACCAGCCCCCGATCGTAGCGCCCCGTGGCCCAGGCCAGGAAGGCGGCGGTGGTGCGGTAGCTGTCGGTTACCTTGGCGCGGTCGGGGTCCACCGGCGTGCGCGGGGCCTCGGGCTCGTAGCGCCACCAGCGGATGTAGTCGGCGATCCCCTCGACCAGCCAGCCGGGCGTGCTTCGGCTGCCGGGGTAGCGCTGGATCAGGTGCGTCATCTCGTGGATGACCATGCCGAAGTCGTCGGGATGCCCTGCGATCCACTCGGAGTCGATGGTGATCTCGGAGCCCGACGCGTAGGCCGGTGCGCCGATCTTCGGCTTGAAGGTGAGCTTCATGGCCTTGGGCGGCCGGAAGCCGTCGGTGGCGAGCAACTGGCAGACGTGCGGGAACCAGTCGGCGGCGAGCCTGGCAGCGCGCTCCGCCCAGGGCTTGGCGGCCGGCGCGGCCGTCACATCGATCTCCACCTTCGGGGCCGCAACCAGCGGCGCCAGCGTGTCGGCATAGGCCGTCAGCGCGGGCTGGGCGGACTGAGCGAAGCCGGGCAGAGCCGCCACAGTCAGCAGGGCGGCCAGCGCGGCCGGCAGGGCGTTGAGCGTCATGGTGCGGTGTTGCCTCCAGTCGATTGCGGGCCCGGACGTGCGGCCCTCGTCAGGATACCGCCCTCACGGCGTTGGTGTGGCGCGCAGGCAGATCAGCCGTGTGCGCGTCCGCACAAAGAGCGAGCCGCCGCAGACCACCGGCGAGGCGCGGACCTCCTCGCCCAGCTCCAGCCGGCAGAGCCGCTCGGGGCTTGATCCGCCCGTCCGGAAGCCGTGCAGCACTCCGGCGCCACTCACCACGTAGGCCTGGTCACCCGCCAGCGCCGGGGACGAGAGGCACTCGCCCACCTCGGCTCGCCAAGCGCTCCGGTCGGCGCCTCGCGCGAACCACTGGACCACGCCCGTGTCGCTCACCACGCAGAGGCCGCCTCGTCCGGCCGCCGGAGTGCTGCAGGTGGGGCCGTCGGATCCGAGATCCAGACGCACCTCCGGCCGCACCACCGGCAGGCCCGGTCCCAGAGCTCCCGTGGCGCCGCCGTCGGAGGCGACCTGCACCGCCGGGCGCGGCTTGGCCAGGAGCCGATCCAGCGACAGGCCCAGGACATGCTCCGGCAGGGCCAGCGTCAGCCAACCCTGGGCGACCACCGGGCCGGCCACCGCGTCGCGGTCGCTGGCGTCGATGCCCTGCACGCGGGTGACCACCGCGCCGGTCTCGGCTTCGAGCAGATCGCAGGTGTGCTTGGCCCAGGCGCAGACGATCTCCTTGCCCCGGTACGTGAAGACCACCGGCGATCGCCACGTCTGCACCTCCTCGCGGGCGTGGCGCCAGAGAGGGCGGCCATTCGCCAGGGAGAGCGCGACGATGTAGGAGGCGGCCTTCTCAGAGTCCGATTGCACGATCACGGCCGACCGCGACGCCGCCAGGGAGCTGGCCGCGCCGTACGTGGAGGTGTATGGCAGGTCGGTGTAGGTCCAGTGGAGGGCGCCGGTCTCCGCGTCGCAGGCGAAGGCCCCTGCCGCGCCGAAGTAGCCCGCAACCAGGCCGCCCGCCAGCGCCGGCGTGGGCGTGGCCTGCGTGTTGAAGGCGCTGCACTGCGCGGGCTTGCCCACGAGGCCCACGGTGGTCCAGCGCGCCCGGCCGGTGGCGGCGTCCAGGGCCACGATGGCGTATTGCGTTCCGTCGGCGGCCTCCATCTGCGACCCGGCCATGGGCGCCGCGCCCGCCAGCAGCGGGAGCGTCAGGAGGCCGGCCCGGGCCAGTCGCCCCTGCGTCAGCCGCTCCGCCAGACGGCGTGAAGCGAAGGGCGCCAGGCATGCAAGGCCGGCCAGGGCGCCGACCATCGCCAGCGCGTGCAAGCCGAGGGGGCTTTCCACGCGGCCGCGGGCAAGCTGGTACCTCAGATAGACGAAGCCGTTCACCGCCGGGGCGCTCAGGGCAGGCACGCAGGCAAGCGCCGCCCAGGTGAGCAGGATCAGCCCTTCCGCCGCCCACGGTCGTCCGCCGAGGTGTCGCCTCAGGAGCCTCCCGCCCGCCACTGCCACCGCTACGCCCGCCACGGCGGCGAGCCGGCCGGAGGGCAGTTCGCCCATGGGCTGCGTGCGCCAGAAGACGGCGTCGCGGATCAGCTGCATCAGGTAGGTCTCGCGGAGCAGGAAGGCCACGGGCGCCCCCACGATCACCAGCGGCAGGACGCGCCGGGCGACGCGTACGCCCGGGAAGCGCGCGCCGGGCTCCGTGGCCGCCAGCGCCGCCGGCAGAAGCGGGAGCAGGCACAGCCCCGCCATAAAGTCGGGCTGGCGCAAGCCGGGCATGGCGAGCAGCGTATGGTTCGCCGCCAGGGCCACGGCCATGCCGCCCACCGCGATCGTCAGGCGAGCCCAGCGTCGGTCCCCGGCCAGCGCCCGCGCCGTCTCCAGCGACGCCCACGCCAGCAAGATGCGCAGCGCGGCGGTCCTGAAGCCGTCATTGCGGCACGCGAAGAGCTCCTCGCCCATGAGCGCAAGGACGAAGAGGATCCCGATCCGCAGCGCGGTTCCTGCCACCACGTGCCCAAGGAGCCCGCCCGCCGTCGCACGCAGGAGCCCCAGCCAGGCCGCGAGGATGAGGGACGTAGCCGCCACCCAGTGCGCCGCCATGGCGAGCAGGCGGCCGTCGGATCGCTGCGTGGCCGTCGTGACGTAGACGGTCCTGCCGTCGGTGATGGGCGACGAGTGCCCGGAGCCCGGCACCGGTATTGACCAGGCGACGCACAACGACGAGCGGCTCGGGTCGAATAGCCGCCGATCCACGGTGCCGGATCCGTGTGGGCCACGAAAAGACGGCCAGGCCTCGGCGGCGGGTTCCGCCCCGGACGCAGGGACCGCCGCTAGCAGCAGCGCGGCGGCCGCCGCGGCATTCGCCCAGCCTTCCGAACGCCTGCGGCCCATCATCTGCGCGCGGTCTCCATCGCTTCCTCCATCCCGCCGATGCGCCGTCGGCACAGCTTACCCCTGCAGCACCGGAATCGGTTTCCATACGTCTGCTATAATCGGGAAAGGACCGGGGCATCTCCTCCCGGTCAGAGGACCACATGGCAGCTGCCCGCCGTACCGAGGAACCGCCGCCCGCCAGAAGCCGCCGGGTGGATGATACGATAGGCCTGGCTCTCTTCTTCTTCGGGCTGGCCTCGCTCGTCTGGCTCATCTGGCGTCCCGATGGGCCGGTTGCCGGCGTCATCGTCACCCTGCTCCGCGAGACCGCCGGCGTGGGCTCCTACGCCATGCCGGTGCTTCTCATGGCCTTCGGCGTGATGTTCATCGTCGGGCGGCCGGGCGTGGGGCGCATGCACGCCGTGGCGGGCGTCGTGCTGGCCCACCTGACCCTCGTGGGTTGGGTTCACGTTGCCGGCCGTGTGCCGGTGCGGACACCGGGCGCGATCTACCCCGGCCTCTACGGCAACGATGTGACCGACCTGCGCTGGTCGATGGACTACCTCATGTCGCACGGCGGCGTGGTGGGCGCCTCGGTCGGCTCCGCGCTCCTGTACGCCCTCGGCGCGGCGGGGAGCCACCTGGTCTTCGTCTTCACCTCCTGCACCGCCATCATGCTGATCGTGGACCGCTCTGTGCTGGAGCTGCTGGGCTCCGTGCGCCGCCCGATGCAGTCCGGCGCGGCCGCCGTGCAGTCGGGCGCCGCGGCTATCCGCGCCCGGCAGGCCGAGGCCCGCCCCGCGCCCGCGGTGCGCCAGACGCCTCCGCCGGCCCCTGCCGCACCGAAGAGGCGCTCCCTGTTCGACTTCCGCCGCCTTGAGCCCGAGGCCCCCGTCCCGACGATGGACCTGCCCGAGCCCGAGGCGGCGCCCAAGAAGCCCGCCGCGCCTCGCGTGCGGCGCAAGAACCAGGATCCCGCCCAGGACGACGCTCCCTTCGCGCCGGATGCCGCCCAGGGCGCACCCGCAAGCCCGTCTGCCGCGCCGACCGAAGCCGCACCCCGGACCGACGCCTACAGCCCGCCGCCGTTGGACCTGCTCCGCAAGGCGCAGCCCATCGACACGCGCAAGGGGCAGTCCGAGCTGGCAGACAAGATTCAGCGCATCGAGCAGACGCTGGACGAGTTCGGCATCGGCGCCAACGTGGCCGAGATCGCCCATGGCCCCACCTTCACGCGTTACGAGGTGCAGCTGGCCCCGGGCATCAAGGTGGCTAAGATCGTCTCCCTGGCGGACAACATCGCCATGAAGCTCAAGGCCATCCAGGTGCGCGTGGAGGCCCCCATCCCCGGCAAGGACGCCATCGGGATCGAGGTCCCGAACAGCAACGCCGGCGTCGTGAGCCTGCGCGAGTGCCTCGAGACGCCCGAGTTCCGCAACAGCCCCAAGAAGCTCCTCTTCGCCCTGGGCAAGACCGTCGAGGGTCAGGTGAAGATCGCGGACCTCTCCACCATGCCGCACCTGCTGGTGGGAGGCACCACCAACTCGGGCAAGTCGGTCTGCCTCAACGCGCTCATCGCCTCCATCGTCTACCGGGCGCTCCCATCCGAGGTCAAGTTCGTGATGATCGACCCGAAGATGGTGGAGCTCTCGCTCTGGGACGGCATCCCGCACCTGATCCACCCGGTCGTCCGCAACGTGAAGGCCGCGCCTGCCATCCTCAACAGCGTGCTTCGCGAGATGGAGCAGCGCTACGAGACCTTCTCGCGGCTCGGCGTGCGGAACATCGACAGCTACAACGCCAAGGCGCAGCAGATCGACAAGCTGCCCTACATAGTGGTCATCGTCGATGAGCTGGCCGACCTGATGATGACGCAGGAGTCCGGCGACGTGGAGCACTGCATCGCCCGCATCGCCGCCGTGGCGCGGGCCACGGGCATCCACCTGGTCATCGCCACTCAGCGCCCCTCGGCCGACGTGCTCACGGGCCTCATCAAGGCGAACATCTCCAGCCGCATCGCCTTCATGGTCTCGAGCCAGCTGGAGAGCCGCATCGTGCTGGACCAGAACGGCGCGGAGAAGCTCATCGGCCGCGGCGACATGCTCTACATGCCCATCGACACCACCAAGCCGATCCGCATCCAGGGCTGCTACCTCTCCGAGGGCGAGACGAACGACCTCGTGGCCTACCTGCGAACCCAGGAGGCGCCCCAGTACTCGCTCAAGCCCGTGGAGGCCGCCTCGAAAGCCGTGCCCGGCGGCGCGGGCGAGGACGACGAGTACTTCGAGCGCGCCGTGCGGCTGGTGGTGGCTACGGGCCACGCGTCGGCCTCCATGCTCCAGCGCCGCTTCGGCATCGGCTACGCCCGCAGTGCACGTCTGGTCGACATCATGGAGCAGCGCGGCATCGTCGGCCCGCAGGACGGGGCCAAGCCCCGCGAGATCCGCATCTCCCGCGACGAGGTGGAGATGATGTTCGGCGGCGTCGTCATCCCCGAGGACGACGGCGCAGACGACGAAGTCTGAGGCCCGAAAGAAAGGAAGTAGCACCATGTCCGGCGCCGCATCGCCCTTCGCATCCATCCAGATGGCCCCTCCCGACCCGATCCTGGGCCTGACCGAGGCGTACAACGCCGATCCCAACCCCGACAAGGTGAACCTGGGTGTCGGCGTCTACCTGGACGGCGCGGGCAAGGTGCCGGTGCTCCACTGCGTCCGCGAGGCCGCCCGCCGGCTGCTGGAGAGCGAGGAGACCAAGACCTACCTGCCCATCGACGGCGCCCCGGCGTACAACCGCCAGGTGCAGCAGCTCCTGCTGGGCGAAGGCTCGCCCGTCATCGCCGAGGGCCGGGCCATCACAGTGCAGTGCCTGGGCGGCACCGGCGCCCTCCGCGTGGGAGCAGACCTGCTGGTTCGGCACCTGGGCGCGCCCGGAGTGTGGATCAGCACCCCAAGCTGGGAGAACCACCGCGGTGTTTTCGAGGCTGCCGGCCTCAAGGTGCAGGCCTACCCCTACTACGACCCCGCCAAGCGCGGCCTCGACTTCGACGCCATGGTGGCGGGCCTCAAGGCCATCCCCGCCGGCGACGTGGTGGTGCTCCACGCCTGCTGCCACAACCCCTCCGGCGTCGACCTTTCCGCCTCGCAGTGGGCGACCGTGGTGGAGGTGTGCGGCGAGCAGGGCCTGCTGCCGTTCCTGGACTTCGCCTACCAGGGCTTCGCCGTCGGCCTCGACCAGGACGCGCTGGCGGTGCGCTCCTTCGCGGCCTCCGGGCAGCCCTTCATCGTGGCCAACAGCTTCTCCAAGAACTTCTCGCTCTACCGCGAGCGCGTCGGCGGCCTCACCGTCATCACGGCCGGCGCCGACGAGGCAAAGCGCACCCTGAGCCAGGTTAAGCGCATCATCCGCACGAACTACTCCAACCCGGCGTCACACGGCGCGCAGATCGTCGCCACGGTGCTGGCCGACGCGCAGCTTCGACCCATGTGGACCAAGGAGGTCGGGCTCATGCGCGAGCGGATCGCCTGGATGCGCAAGCTCTTCGCCCGCTCGCTGGCCGAGGCGGGCATCGAGAAGGACTACAGCTTCGTCACCCGGCAGAAGGGCATGTTCAGCTTCCTGGGCCTGCCGGTCGAAGCAGTGCACCGGCTCAGGAGCGAGTTCGGCGTCTACGCGGTCGACAGCTCCCGCGTCTGCGTGGCGGCCATGAACGAGCAGAACATCCAGGCCATCTGCCACGCCATCGCCGCGGTGTCGGCCGAGGCTTAGGCAAGGGCAACCGAGGAGAACTGCACATGAAGACTTACCGAGCGCTCATCGTCGGCGCGGGCGGCATGGGCCGCGCGTGGGGCAACAACCTGAAGGCGTGCGAGCAGACCGAGGTCGCCGGCTGGGTGGATATCGAGCCGGGCCGGGCCGCCGGGGCGGCTGACGAGCTTCAGATCGCCGGGATGCACGCCGACACTGACCTTGAGCGTGCGCTCGATGCCGTGAAGCCCGACTTCGTGGTGGATGTGACGGTGCCCGAGGCCCACTGCGGCGTCACCGTCACGGCCCTGGAGCGCGGCTACCCGGTCATCGGCGAGAAGCCCATGGCCGCCTCCATGGACCAGGCGCGCGCCATGGTGGCCGCCTCCGAGAAGGCCGGCCTCCTCTACATGGTAAGCCAGAGCCGCCGCTACGACGCGCGCATCCATGCCTACAAGGCCCTGATCGACCGCTTCACCGGGCCGCTGGGCATCCTGAACTCGGACTTCTACATCGGCGCCCACTTCGGCGGCTTCCGCGACGAGATGCCGAGCCCGCTCATCCTCGATATGGCCATCCACACCTTCGACGCGGCCCGCTACCTCTGCGGCGCCGACCCGGTGGCCGTCTACTGCGATGAGTTCAACCCGCCCTGGAGCTGGTACAAGGGTGATGTCTGCGCCACCGCCATCTTCGAGATGACCGGCGGCCTTCGCTACACCTACCGCGGCTCCTGGTGTGCCGAGGGCAAGCCTACGAGCTGGGAGGCCGACTGGCGCGCCGTGGGCCCCGGCGGCACCGCCCTATGGGACGGCCACGGAGCGCCGGTGGGCGACCGCGTGGCGAAGCAGGGCGGCTTCCACGCCGAGGTGGAGCCGGAGACCATCGACGTGGCCGAGGGTGTGCCGGGCGGCATCGCCGGGTCGCTGCGCGAGTTCCTGGTCGCGCTGGAGACCGGCGCCACGCCCATGGGCGAGTGCCACGACAACATCAAGAGCCTGGCCATGGTCTTCGCGGCCATGGAGAGCTCGCGGAGCGGCCGCCGCGTGGCCGTGGAGGTCTGAGGCGTAGCCCGGTGAGCGAAGCGGGAGGGATCGCCCCGGCAGGCTCGGTGGCGCTGGTAACCGGGGCAGGCCGGAACCTGGGGCGCGCCGTGGCGCTGGCGCTGGGCGCATCTGGAACGGCCGTGGCGGCGCACTACCACGCGTCGGCCGACGGAGCCGCAGAAGTCGTCGAGGCCATTCGCGCCGCCGGCGGCGAGGCATGGAGCCTTCGCGCCGACCTGTCCGACACCGACCAGGCGCAGGGGCTGGTGGACCGGGCCGCGGAGGCCTGCGGGCGGCCGGTCAGCATCTTGGTGAACTCGGCCTCGGCCTACGAACCCAGCCGTGTGCTGGAGTTCGAACCCGAGGAGTTGGCGGCCAACGTGCGGCTGAACGCCATGGCGCCGCTGCTGCTCTGCCGGGCGCTGGCCGCGCAGGGCCGACCGGGATGCATCATCAACCTGCTCGATGCGCGCATGGGCGACTACGACCGCGAGCACGCCGCCTACCACCTGAGCAAGCGGTTGCTCTACGACCTGACGCGGATGCTGGCCCTGGAGCTGGCGCCGGGCATCCGCGTGAACGGAGTGGCGCCGGGCCTCATCGCGCCGCAGGACGGAACGGGCCGGGAAGCCGCGCAGGCGCTGGCGCACACCAACCCGCTGCGGCGCACGGGCTCGCCCGAGGAGGTCGCCGAGGCCACGCTCTTCCTCATCCGGAGCGGCTTCATCACCGGACAGACGATCTATGTGGACGGCGGCCGCAATCTGCGCGGCTCGGTCTATGGCTGAGCGGCGAACCGAGGGAGTGCAAGCGTGAACCTGGAGCGCGTTGAGGCATTGGTGCGAGAGCTGATCAGGGAGATCGGCGAGGACCCTGACCGCGAGGGGCTGCGGAAGACCCCCGCCCGCGTGGCCCGGGCCTACGAGTACCTTTGCAGCGGATACCACGCCGAGCCCCGCGAGGTGATCAACGAGGCGCTCTTCGAGACCGCCGCCAACAACATGGTGATCGCCCGGGACATCGAGGTCTACAGCCTCTGCGAGCATCACATGCTCCCCTTCTACGGTCGCTGCCACATCGGCTACATCTCCAACGACAAGGTGCTGGGCGTCAGCAAGCTGGCGCGGCTGGTCGAGGTCCACGCGCGGCGGCTGCAGATCCAGGAGCGGCTGACGCACGATATCGCCAGCGAGATTCGCGAGGCGACCAACGCGGCGGGCGTGGGCGTGGTCATCGAGTGCCGCCACATGTGCATGATGATGCGCGGCGTCGAGAAGCAGAGCTGCGTCATGCAGACCTCGTCGGTGCTGGGCTGCTTCCACCACGACCCGGCCACGCGCGCCGAGTTCTTCAGCATCATAGGCCGCCGGGCCGACTGGTAGCCGGCCCGGCTCGGCCCCTTATCTACACAGGTCGGCCTCGGGCACGCGGACCTCGATCCGGGCCACGGCTCCGTTGCGGTGCAGGATGTCGGCCGTCCGACAGGCGTCCAGCTCCGTGCCGGGCACACGCTCCACGCCACCGTCGGCCCTCACCAGCGCCACGGCGCCCTCCCGCGCCACGGTGTAGACCACCAGCGTCCCGCAGCAGGTAAAGCCGAGGCTCCCGGCCGGCAGGTCGAAGGCCGCCTCGCCGCCCGTCACGGTGACGTAGTCGAACCGCGCGGGCTCGCGCAGGAACTCGTCGCGACGGAGCAGCTTCGGCTTGAACGCGAGCCTGCCGCCGCGGAGGCGCAGGCCCAGTTCGCCGCGCCGGGTGAGCAGCTCCTCCTTCACCTGCCCCGTCATGCCCGGCTGCTGCGCGCCGAGGTGGGCGGGAGTGTGGGAGTAAGGGTCCGTGGGGAAGGCGCCGTACTCGGCAGGCGACTTGCGGAAGCCCAGGCCGTCGCGAGTGCGGTGGTACCGATCCGCAAGGGCAGCCACGACCTCGGCGGGCTCGCCGGCGTCGGCGGCGCGGTGGGCGCACTCCTGCACGGCCAGCAGCAGCTTCGCCACCATGTGCCAGTAGATGCTGCCCAGCCCCTCGAACATGAAGAAGGTGCCGCTGCGGCCGGTGAACTCGCTGTGGCGGAAGGCCTCCTCCCAGAACGCAAGGATGGCGGCTCCGTCGCGTTCCACGTCGGCGGCCAGCTCAGGGCGCTTCTGCAGCTCGGCCAGCACGCCCTCCAGGTCGGCGGCGTTGCGCAGGTCGGCGCTGAAGCGGAGCACGCCGTCGGCATCCCGCACGGCCAGCTCGGGCAGCACCCCCTGCTCCGCTCGGACCAGTAGCGGCGCCTTCTCGGCGGCGTCTGCCGGCAAGAGCCCCCGGTCCAGGTAGCGGTCCAGTTCCCGGTCGGGGTAGAGGATGTAGCTCCGCTGGTCGGGGCGGTAGAGCCCGGCGCCCTCCAGCCCGTCGAGGATGCGCAGCGCCTCCTCACTGCTCAGGAGGCCGCTGCTCAGTGCGGCGACCTGTCCCTCCAGCATGGGCGCGAGGTTGCCCACGGCGGATCCCTCCGCGGTCAGCTTGAGGATGTTGTAGCCATGGATCATCCCGTCGGGCCGCAGGTTCGCACGGATGGTCGCCTCGACCACGGCCAGCGCCGCGTCGACAAGGCGTAGCGCCTCGGCGACGGGCAGCGGCTCGTCGGCGCCGGGCCCCGACGTGGTGAGCGCATCGCGGAAGCGCTGGCCGGCCAGGCCCAGGGCGCGCATGGCCGCCAGCCGATCCGCGTCAGACCCGCAGGTGGAGCAGCAGGGCGCTTGCAGGGCGTCGGCCAGCTCGCGCACCCAGCGGGCCATGGAGGCCGACACAGGCAGCGGCTCGGCGCCGGCTTCGGCCAGGAGGCCGCGCAGGAAGACGAGGTAGGCCCGCAGATAACAGGTGGTGACCACGGAGAGGCCCCAGCCGGCCAGCGCGTTGTTGGCGTCGTTCCACTCGGGCCGCTGGGTGTTGAGCCAGACGCCGCCGCCGGGGACGAGGCTGCTCAGCTTGGCAAGCAGCGGGGCCAGCAGCTTCTCAGCCGACGATGCGAGGCGCACCTCGCCGTCGGAGCCGCGCAGCAGCTTCCCGTCGCCACCCTCCTCAGCGGCCCGGCGGAGTAGCTCACGGTGGCGCTCCTGGTTGAACCGGATGGTGTGGCGCGGGTCGCGCAGCATCTCCTCAAAGCCCACCAGTTCGTAGGGCACATCGGCCGATGAGAAGCGGGGTCGGCGGAGGTTGTCTCCCGCGGCCCAGCCGGGCGAGGCGGCGTCGAGGGCCTGCAGCAACCGGAGCAGGTAGACGATCTGGTGGTCGCCCCAGTAGCCGAGGTGGCCCCAGGGGTCGCCGGGGCTGGGCGCCTCCCAGTCGACGCCGTCGCGGGTCACGCGGTAGGGGTTGTAGCCGTCGGTGGTGGAGGCGTTGAGGAAGACCGCCACCATGCGCTCCAGCGCCTGCGGGTAGGCGCAGCCCAGGGCCTCCCAGTTCTGGAAGATATCGCGCCAGTTGCCTTCGTAGCCGTAGACCGGCCGGCCCTGCTCGTCGCGGACCCGAATGTGGAACTGGTTCCAGGGGCGGCTGGGGTCGCCGTGGCGGCGGGCCATGGTGAGGGGCAGGTACTCGCCCAGGAGCCGCCGCAACTGCGGGTCATCGCAACCCTCGGCCAGCGCCTCGACATCCGCGGCGAGGAGTTCCTGAGGCAGCGCCTCCAGGGCCGCGGCGTGGCGTTGGGCGGCCCGCTTCGACCGCGATCGCACGAACGCGCGCAGGTCGTCTGCCGGGATGGCCGCGCCGGGCTCGAAGACGCCGCCCCGCATGCTGTTGAACAGCGCGTTGGCGAAGTGGTGGGCGTCCAGCGCGTCGTCCGCCGTGCACTGCAGCCCATCGGCGCCGCCCACGAGGGTGCGGAGCCGGAGCCGGGATGCCGCCAGGTCGGCCTCCACCTCGGCGGCCATGCGCTCCGGGTCGCCGAGGAGGCCGCGAAGGCCCACCACGGCGGCGGGGTCCATCTGCGTGTCGATGCCGTGCAGCCACGTGCGTTCGGCTCCCGGCTCCAGCGTGAGCGCTTCGCAGGCCAGGAAGGCGCCGACCTCACCGCGGACCTCGGCCTCGGCGACCGGCCGGCCACCTAGCCGGAATGCCTCGACCTGGCGTCCCGAAAGGAGCAGCGCCGCCGCGCCATGACCCAGCGCCCAGGCGCCGGTGCATCGGAGCGACTCGGCGGGCTCGGGCTTGTCGGCCAGGGCCGCGTTCAGCGTGTAGACCGCCTGCAGCGCGCCGGGGCCGCAGGGCAGCGCCTCGTGGCGCATGTAGCCCGCCGCAAGGTAGCTGTAGCGCGACCAGAGCTCCTGCGTGACGCCCGGCGCGATGACGCGGTTCCAGCCGTCGAGAAGCCGCAACCGCACCGTCGATGCGCCTCTGTTCCGCAAGCGGCATCGGCGAACGAGCCCGAACCGCGCGCCCGTGGCCAGCTCCCAGGTGAACTCCAGGCCCAGCGCCTCGTGCGTCTCTTCGAAGGCCACTGAGCATCCGGTCAGGTGCTTGGCCAGCGAGCGCCGCACGCCCTCCGGCGCCCTGCCCGCCGCCCAGGGCTCCCAGAGCCGCTCACCCGACGGCGTCTCCACGCGCATGAGGGTGAGGCTGCCGCTGGAGCGCGGGTTGTCGAGGATCTTGTCCACGGTCTGGTACGGGAAGGCAGCGTGGTCGGGCTCCGAGCGCCCGGACGTGAAGGGGCCGTTGCTTCCGGCGAAGAGCCACATGTCGCCCGCCCCCACGATGTTCATGAAGAAGGGCGGCATGCGGTCGATGTCGGTGATGCGCAGGTGCGGCTCTCCGCCGATGTCGGCGCGCTCCAGCCGGGGCGGGCGGGTACTGGATGCTGGTGCCATGGGCGCTTCCTCCTGGGTGGGCTACTTGGCTACGGGCAGCACGCGGATGGGGCCGAACGCGGGCACGGCCATGTCCCTGCTGTCCGTGATGTTGGCATAGGGGTCAAGCCCGGCGCCGTAGTAGAGCGACACGGGCTTCTCGATGGCCTTGGTGCACCAGAGGATGGCGGTCGACGGCTCCCTCGGGTCGAACTCCACCTTGAAGACCATGGGGCCATCCTTGAGCGGCTCGTCGGACCGCAGCGAGAAGCCGGAGGCCCGCCCCGGCGCCTGCAGGCGGCCGTTGACGCCGGTGAACCGGACCTTCATGCGGTGGTGTAGCGGGTTCGGGTCCGGCACGACCTCGTGCGAGGCGTAGTCGATGGCCGTGGCGCGGCCGTGCAGGCCGTAGACCTTGTCCAGCGCAACCTCGGCCATGCGCACACCCAGGCGTTTGTGGCCGGCCGTGCCGATGTGGATCAGGTCGTCGGTCGGCAGGTCGATGGCGGGCACGACGAAGAGGTGGGGCCGCTTGGCGGCGACGGTGCGTTGCTGGTCGCGGATCGACTCCCAGGCGAGGCCGTAGGCGGGGTCGGTGTCGAGGCAGTAGCGGGCGATCTGCACGGTGATGATAGGCAGGTCCGCGATGCCCGTATCGCGCCGAAGGCTGTCCACGAACTCGAGCCAGGTGGCCGTGAAGGGCGCCTGCAGGCCGGCCATGGTCTCGCCCTCGCCCTGGTACCAGATCAGCCCCTTCACCTTGCCGCCCACCTCGGCGATGCGCTGGAGCATGTTGCCGTAGAGCGATCCGTCGCCCTCGCCCTTGCGCCTGGGGCTCCAGTCGGCCATGGAGGTGGCCCCCAGCGCGCAGGGCGCCAGCGCCACCTTGCGGCCGGTCTGGCGCACGATGTGCCGGGCGAAGGGCATGCCGGGACCCACACCGCCGTAGGGCTGCCTGGCCTCCTGCTTGCGCGCCGCTTCGTAGCCCGGCCGACCCCAGTTCTTGATGAGCGTGTCGCGGATCGCCGGGGCGTCCGAGGCGAAGATGCGGTGGAGCGGCTCCACGGCGGGCATCCAGCGGCCATCCATGTTGTACATGATGACGCCCGGCTCCGGCCGCGGCTTGCCCGCTATGATGCCCGCCCCGGCCATGTTGGACTGCCCGGCGCAGACCCAGATGTCGGCATCCGCCCAGCCCGGCGGCAACGGCCGCAACCTCGGCGCGGATTGCGCGGCGCAGCCCACGGCGGAGAGCAGCGTGCAGGCGGTCAGGCAGAGGGGCAACAGGTTCATCGTCTCGTCTCCGGTGGCAGCGGCTAACGCTGCGGCTTGTAATGGGGGTTCGGGCCGCCGATATCGCCCGCCGCGATCCTCTGCAGCCGCTGGCGGTAACGTGCCAGGACCTGCGGCGGCGGCTCGGGCAGCGGGATGGGCGCCCCGGCGCGGGGGCGGACCGTGTCGAGCAGGGCCATGGCCTCGGCGGCGTTGGACAGGCCGAAGCCCTGGAAGTCCGGAATGCGATAGCGCGCGGGCAGGCTGTTCTGCCAGTTGCACTGGTTCTCCACGAAGCGGAGCACGTTTCCCAGCGCGGGCGCCGTGGCCTTGTCGGCGATCATGTCCGCCCAACCGTCCAGCAGGTCGCCGGGCGCCGGCGCGGGCTCGCGGCACATGCGCCCGAAGGCGTAGATGTTCAGCGCCTCGGCTGCCACGAAGGAGGCGTTGGCGACCAGGCCATCCAACCCCACCTCGCGCCCATGGTCGACGATGGCGCGGATGTAGCGCGTCTCAGCCTGCGACTGGCCGCCGGTGACCACGTTGTTGGGTGTGATGAAGCCGTCGTCGCACTCGTCCACCAGGAAGTAGGGCCAGCCCAGCAGCGGCTTCACCTTGCGGCGGCGGAGGGCCTCCACGTCGACGGCTTTGGGGTAGGGCTCAGGCTCCACGCCGAAGTCCGCCAGCGCCGTCAGCGTCAGCGAGCGGTAGTAGTTGTCCATGGAGAAGACGACGCCGCAGTCGGGACCCAGCAGGCCCGGCTCGGCGGCCACGGCGCGCGACAGCTCCACCTGCTTCTGCCAGAAGGCCAGAGAGAACGGCGACGGGAACCCCGACCACTCGGCGATGGCCCAGAGGTTGAGCGCGAAGCCGGCGTGCGGTGCGTGCCTGCCGACGATCTCCTTGACGCGCTGCGAGAAGGTGATGCAGTCCTTCACGGTGCTGCGGCCCAGGGGGTCGCCGCCGGGGTCGCCGGCGAAGAACTCAAAGCCGTCAGCTCCATGCAGGGCCTTGACGGCCTGCTCGATGAAGCCGAGGCGCTCCTCGAGTTCCGGCGCATCCAGCGCGCTGAAGGTGCCCGCGCCGCCGGCGGCCTCGGGGCCCTTCCACTGCTTCATGCCCGCGAGCAGGAGGATCCAGACCTTGAAGCCCTTGCGCTGGGCCTGGCGGATGGCGTCGGCCACCTCGGCGTGGTAGCCGGGCAGCAGGTCGGTCCGGTGCGCGAAGCCGCCCTCGCAGAACTCAAGGTAGTTGTATCCGCAGGCCTTGTAGAAGTCCAGGTAGTGGGCCTGCGCGGCCGTGGGAGGCTGCACGTAGAGGCCGACCGTGCCGAAGCGGCGCGGTGCGGTCGGTGCAGACACACTCGGATTCTCCATGGTCTCTCCCTTCGGCGCCGGCCGCCCGGCCAGGGTTTCGCGACGCGGTACGAGATAGTGTATCGCGAGTCGCGAAGTGACCGGCGCAAGCCGCACGGCTCCGATCGAAGATCAGGCCTTGCCGTGGTCCGGCGGATGCAGAGAGCCGACGTGAGCGCGGCCACGGTGACCTTGCCGCTTGAGCCTCCGACCCGGCCCACCCCGTCCGGGCTCGTCCGCCCGCGCCTCCGGTCCCGATGGTCATCGAACCCACAGCAGCTTGGGGCCAACTGCGTGGATCACTGGTACTATGAGTTGCATCGTCATGGCCGCTGCAGTCCATCCGAGTTCAGTCGTTGTTAGCCGGCCATCGCACCCTGGCACCTAGCCTGGTGGACTGTATGGGGCCGTGAGTCTGAGGCCTGAACTCCCCTCCGCACCACAGGTGGCACAGGCAGGAGGCCGGATTGACTACCACTGAAGAGAGCAACGTCGCACCGGAGCCGGGCGCACCCGCGACCGAAACGCCCACGCTGGAGACGTTCCCCATTGTCGGCATCGGCGCGTCAGCCGGTGGGCTGTCGGCCTTCGAGGCGTTCTTCTCCGGTATGCCCCCGGACTCGCCCACCGGCATGGCCTTCGTGCTGGTCCAGCACCTGGCTCCCGACCACAAGAGCATGCTCTCCAGCCTGGTGAGCCGCTACACACGCATGCGAGTGCAGGAGGCCGAGGACGGCATGCCGATCCGGCCCGACTGCGCCTATATTATCCCGCCCAACCGCAATATGTCCGTGCGCGACGGCTCCCTCCACCTGGTGGAGCAAGACCGGCAGCACGGCATCCGACTGCCCGTCGATTACCTGTTCCGTTCGTTGGCCGAGGACCAGCACGAGCGCGCCATCTCCATCGTGCTGTCGGGCACCGGGAGCGACGGGGCGCTGGGTACGCGGGCCATCAAAGGCGAAGGCGGCCTGACGCTGGCACAGACCCCGGAGACCACCGAGTTCAGCGGCATGCCGCAGAGCGCCATCGACACCGGCATGGTCGACATGGTGGCGGCCCCCAACGAGATGGCCGCCAGGCTGATCGCCTACGTGGAGCGCGCCTGGTGGAGCGCCGCGCAGCCCACCTCCCTCTCCGGCGCAGGCGGCGAGGCCGGGCTGCGGACCATCCTGGCGCTCGTGAAGACGCATACCGGGCACGACCTATCGGCTTACAAGCCCAGCACCATCGTCCGGCGCGTTCGCCGCCGCATGGCCGTTCTCCAGATCGAGACGATGGAGGCCTACGCCCGCTTCCTCTGCGGCGCACCGTCGGAGCTCGACTCGCTCTTCCACGACCTGCTGATCGGCGTGACGAGCTTCTTCCGCGACGCACCTGCCTTCGGCGCGCTGGAGGAGCATGTGCTGCCTGCCCTCTTCGACGGCCATGATGACGACTCGATGGTCCGCGTCTGGGTGCCCGGGTGCGCCACCGGCGAGGAGGCCTACTCGCTGGCTATCCTGCTGCAGGAGCGGCTCGAGGAACGCCGGCGCGGGCCGGGAATGCTCATCTTCGCCACAGACATCGACACTCGGGCCATCCAGCACGCCAGGGCCGGCGTCTACCCGGCCAGCATCACCGCCGACGTCTCGCCGGAGCGCCTGGCGCGCCACTTCACGCGGGAGCCCGGCGGCGCCTACCGCATCAGCAAGAGCATACGCAGTTCAGTGGTCTTCTCCAAGCAGGATGTCACGCGGGATCCGCCCTTCTCCCGCCTCGACCTCATCGCGTGCCGGAACGTGCTTATCTATATGGGCGCCGACTTGCAGAAGCGCCTCATACCGTTGTTCCACTACGCCCTGAAGCCCAACGGCTTCCTGCTCCTCGGCATGTCGGAGACTGTTGGCGAGTTTGCCGGCGAGTACACAGCCATCGACCGCAAGGCGAGGCTCTATCGACGCAACATCAGCCCCATGCCCGGCCGAGCCGCCGGCCCCATCGGCGTTACAGCCCCGTCGTCCGGGCCCGGCACGCCTGCACGAGCACAAACGCGGCCAAAACACGAGGTGGACTCGTCATTGCGCGAAATCATTGAGCGTGAATTGTTACGGCACACATCACCGGTGGGGGTCCTCGTCAACTTGCGCGGTGACATCCTCTACCTCCACGGCAGAACGGGCCAGTTCCTTGAGCCCACGGCAGGAGCCGCGGGCCTCAACGTCCTGAGGATGGCCAGGGACGGCCTTCGCCCCAGCCTCGCCGGCGCACTGGAGACTGCCGCAGCTACGCAGGACGTAGCCGCTCGCGACCCCGTGCGCGTTCGCACCAATGGCTCATGGACCGATGTGCGCGTCACCGTACGCCCCGTGCGGCAGGACCGCGTCGGGTCGCACGGAGCCGACCTCTTTGTGGTTGCATTCGATGAGGTTCGGAAGCCGGGAGCCGAAACGCAGGCCTCGACGGAGCCGACAGCTGCCCCGTTGGACGCGCCGGCGGTAGACGCTCGTGTGGACGCGCTCCGTCGCGACGTCATGGCCAAGGAAGACCGCATCCGAACCCTGCAGGAAGAGATGGAGACCTCGTGCGAGGAGCTGCAGTCCGCCAACGAGGAGCTCCAATCGGTGAACGAGGAGCTGCAGAGCACCAACGAGGAGCTGGAGACCTCCAAGGAGGAGCTGCAGGCGCTCAACGAGGAGCTGACCACCATCAACGCCGAGCTCCACTCGAGCATCGTGGAGCTATCGCGGGCCAACAACGATATGAACAACCTGTTGGCCGGTACAGGCATCGGCACTCTCTTCACGGACCACGACCTGCGCATCTTGCGCTTCACGCCGCCCGCGGCGAAGGTCATCAACCTGATCCCGGCGGACGTAGGCCGGCCCATCGGGCATATCGCCTCCAAGCTGATGGAATACTCGAGCCTTGAGGCCGATATCCGGTCGGTGCTCGACACGCTCGTATCGAAACACATTGAGGTGCAGACCGCGAATGGCGCCTGGTACCTGATGCACATCCGGCCGTACCGGACGTTGGAAAACGCCATCGAGGGCGCCGTGGTCACCTTCGACGAGATCACGGAGATGCGCAAGGCCCGCGAGGCGCTGCGGGAGACGCAGATCCTGCGCAGGATGGCCGCCGCGATCATCGATTCGCGCGATCCGGTGATCCTGCAGGAGCTGTCGGGCCAGGTGCTGGCCTGGAACCCGGCCGCCTGCTCGATGTACGGATGGAGCGAGGTCGAGGCTTTGGCGATAAAGGCCGCTGACCGCATACCTGCGGCCGTGGTCCAGTCCGAGGTTCAGTTGCTGCATGGGCTCAGCCGAGGCGAGGCGCTTGACCCCTACGCGACCGAACGGCTTTGCAAGGACGGCTCCACGCTGCGGGTCCTTGTCACGGCTACGGCGCTGGTGAGGGACGACGGCGAGGTCTACGGGGTGGCATGCACCGAGAGGAAACTCGAACCGTGAGCAAGGCCGAGGGCACGAAACCAACGGAACTCGGTGGCGATCTGCGAACCCGCGCCGAAGCCGAGGCGGCGGGTGCATCTACCAGCGGCGAGAACGGCGATGCTGCGCTCCTCCATGAGCTCCGGGTCCATCGGATCGAGCTGGAGATGCAGAATGAGGAGCTACGCGCCGCCATCGTGCAACTGGAGGACGCCGAAGCGCGGTTCAAGAGCCTCTTTGAGGCCGCCCCCATCGGCTACCTCTGTGTCGACTCCCAGTGGGTTATCCGCGAGGCCAACCGCGTACTTGGCGACATGCTCCACTTTGACCGGGATGCCATCGTCGGGCGTCCGATCTCGCGCTTCGTCCTGCCCAACGACCAGGATGCGCTGCACCTCCATTGCCGGTCGTTGGCCAAAGGACACTCACGCCAAACGGCCGAGCTGAGGCTCCGCACTTCATCGGGCGGCTACCTGTCGGTACGGATGGACACCGTCAAGGTCGAGGACGCGTGCAACGGCATCAGCTACCACGTGGCCATCACCGACATGACGGAGCAGCACGCGGCGACTGATGCCCTGCGCGACAGCGAGCAGTGGCACAGGACGGTGCTGGAGGCTGCGCTGGACGGGTTCCTCCAGGCGGATCGGAAGGGACGCCTCGTCAACGTGAACCACGCCCTCTTGCGGATGGCCGGATACAGCCGCCAGGAGCTCCTCGCCATGCGCTACGCCGACCTGTGGGCCGACGACTGCGCGGAGGCCTGTGCCGCAACCATGCACCGGGTGATGCATGGGGCAGGCGAGAGGTTCGAGGCGCAATGCAAGCACAAGGACGGCTCACTCGTCGACGTTGAGGTGAGCCTCCAGTACGAGGCGGAGGGCGGAGGGCGGCTGGTGGGCTTCATCCGCGATGTCACTGCACGGAAACGCCTTGAGGCCCAGCGGAGCGACAGCCAGCGGCTGGAGTCGATCGGCAGGCTCGCCGGCGGGGTGGCCCACGACTTTAACAACATGCTGGGCGTCATCCTCGGCGGATTGGAGTTGGCGCTGGAGCGCCTGCCGGCCGACGAGACCATTGTCGGCGACCTCCTCCAAGCCCAGCAGGCCGCCCGACACTCCGCAACGCTCACCCGCGACCTGCTTGCGTTCACCCGCCAGCAGTCCGTGGAGCCGCGGCTCACCGATCTGAACGCAATCGTTGCCGGCATGGCCGACATGCTGCGATCGACGATCGGCGAGGAGATCGCCCTGGGGATCGACGTGGCGCCGGACCCATGGTCCGTGAGCATCGATCCCACACAGGTCTCCCAGATGCTGATGAACCTCTGCATCAACTCCAGGGACGCCATCGAGGGCACGGGCGCCATCAGGATCAGGATCGACAACGTCATCCTCTCCGAGGAGGACTGTGCGGGCATGCCGGATCACGAGCCGGGCGAGCACGCGGCGCTGACAGTGAGCGACACCGGGTGCGGCATGCCGCCGGAGACGCTGGCTCGCGTCTTTGAGCCCTTCTTCACTACCAAGGCGATCGGCAAGGGCACGGGCCTCGGGCTTGCCCAGGTCTACGGGGTGGCCACCCAGGCCGGCGGCCTCGTTCGGGCCCAAAGCACCGTGGGCCAGGGCACCGTAGTTCAGGTCTTCCTGCCCCGAGCCACCGTACAGACCGTGCCTTCCACGCCGCCCAAGCCGTCGGAACGGCCGCGCGGGAACGGCGAGACGGTGCTGCTGGTCGAAGATGAGAAGGGCCTGCTTGTTACCTGCCGCAGGTTCCTGATGCCGCTGGGATACAACGTCTTATCGGCCGCATCTCCCGGCGAGGCGCTTGCGCTGTCCGACGAGTACAGCGGAGCGATCGACCTACTGCTGACCGACGTCGTGATGCCCGAACTGGACGGCGCCGAACTGGCGGACCGGCTGGTGGTGGCCAGGCCTGGCCTCAAGTGCCTCTTCATGTCCGGCTACACGGCCGAGGCCCTCGGCAGCCGCCTTCTGCGAGGCAACGCGACGCTGCTCCCCAAACCCTTCACGCGGGACGAACTGGCCTGCGCGGTGCGGGATGCCCTGGCAGCACCCGCCCCGGGCGCCGGAGCGACGTAGCCGCGCCCCCGCCGCTACCGCGTACTGGCATTTGCGCCGCCGGACGGTCCATAATGGTGCCACGTCTGCACCGGCCGGCGCCCACGCCCGTGGGCGCCGCGGCGGCGTGCGAACTACTCATGGAGGACCGAAGGCATTATGGGTAGATATTCCCTGGGGCTGGACTACGGCACCAACTCGGTGCGCGCGCTCGTCGTCGACGTGGAGGACGGCCGCGAACTGGCCTCCTGCGTTCATAGCTACACGCGGGGCGAGATGGGCGTCATCACCGATCCCGCCAACCCGCACGTGGCCCGCCAGCACCCGCTGGACTACCACGAGGGGCTGGAGGCCGCCGCCGGCGGAGCGCTGGCCGCCGCGAAGGCCGCCGATCCCGCCTTCGACCCGGCCGACGTCATCGGCATCGGCGTCGATACCACCGGCTCCACGCCGATCCCTGTGGACGAGGACGGCACGCCGCTGGCCCTGATCCCCGAGTTCCACGACAACCCCAACGCCCTGGCATGGCTCTGGAAGGACCACTCCTCCATGGCCGAAGCCGAGCGCATCACACGCCTGGCAGCCGAGCACCGGCCGCAGTACCTGGCGCGCTGCGGCGGGACCTACTCCTCCGAGTGGTTCTTCGCCAAGATCCTCCACTGCCTCCGCGTGGGCGCCGACGTCTTCGATGCCGCCTACAGCTGGGTCGAGTTTTGCGACTACATCCCGGCCCTGTTGGCGGGTGACACGCACCCGGACCGCCTGCTCCGCAGCGTCTGCGCCGCCGGGCACAAGGCTATGTACGCCGATGACTGGGGAGGATTGCCCGACCGCGCCTTCCTGGCCAGGATCGACCCCAAGCTGGCCGACCTGCGCGACAGGCTCTACACGAAGGCCTACGCCGCGGACACGCCCGCCGGCAGGCTCTGCCCCGAGTGGGCCGCCAAGCTGGGCCTCACGCCGGGCATCGCCATCGCCGTGGGCGCCTTTGACGCGCACATGGGCGCCGTGGGCTCGGGCGTCAAGCCGGGCGCCCTGGTGAAGATCATGGGCACCAGCACCTGCGACATCACCGTGGGCGCCAGGGGCGAGGCGGCGACGGAGATCCCCGGCGTCTGCGGCATCGTCGACGGCTCGGTGCTGCCGGGCATGCTGGGCGTCGAGGCCGGCCAGAGCGCGGTGGGAGATATCTTCAACTGGTTTGTCCTGCAGGTCTGCCAGGGCGACGCCGACCTGCACAACGTGCTCACCGCCGAGGCGGCCGCCCTGAGCCCCGGCCAGTCGGGCCTGCTGGCGCTGGACTGGAACAACGGCAACCGCTGCGTGCTGGTCGACGCTCGCCTGACAGGCCTGCTTATCGGCCAGACGCTCCGCACCACCCGCGCCGAAATCTACCGCGCGCTCATCGAGGCCACGGCCTTCGGCGCGCGCGCCATCCTGGAGCGCATGGCCGAGTACGGGGTGCCGCTGGAGCGGATGGTGGCCTGCGGCGGCATCGCCGAGAAGAACCCCTTCATGATGCAGACCTACGCCGACATCACCGGCCAGACGATCTCCGTCGCCACCTCCAGCCAGACCTGCGCGCTGGGCGCGGCGATCTTCGGCGCCGTGGCCGCCGGGGCCTATCCCGACGCCGCCGCCGCCCAGGCAACCATGGCCAGTCCGACCTCGGCCACCTACACGCCTGACGAGGGGCGCAAGGCGGTCTACGACGAACTCTACGCCCTCTACCGCCGCCTGCACGACGCCTTCGGCGTGGCGGGCGCTTCGGAGCCGCTCTACGACGTGATGAAGACGCTGCTGGACATCCAGCAGCGGACGGCATAGGCGCGGCCATGCTGGAGGCGCTGAAGGAAGAGGTCTGGCGCGCGAACCTGGCCCTGCGCGAAGCGGGGCTGGTCATCCTCACCTGGGGCAACGTGAGCGGGCTGGACGCCGACGCGGGCATCTTCGCCATCAAGCCCAGCGGGGTCTCGTATGCCGAGATGCGCCCCGAGCACATGACCCTCGTCGACCTGGAGGGCGCCGTGGTTGAGGGCGGCCTGCGCCCCTCCTCCGACACGCCCACGCACCTGGCACTCTACCGTGCGTTCGCCGGCATCCGCGGCGTGGCGCACACGCACTCGACCTACGCCACCGCCTGGGCGCAGGCCCGCAGGCCGCTTCCCTGCTACGGCACCACGCATGCCGACAGCTTCCGGGGCGCGGTCCCCGTCACGGCGCCGCTCACCCCGGACGCCCTCGCCGGCGACTACGAGGCCGAGACCGGCACGGCGATCGTCCGCGCCTTCGCCGGCCGGCCGCACGCCGAGATGCCCGCCGCGCTGGTCTGGGGCCACGGGCCCTTCACCTGGGGGCGCTCGGCGGCCGACGCGGTGGAGAACAGC
Source organism: uncultured Chthonomonas sp. (assembly GCA_903885605.1). Lineage (GTDB taxonomy): Bacteria > Armatimonadota > Chthonomonadetes > Chthonomonadales > CAJBBX01 > CAJBBX01. The sequence continues at coordinate 36,676 of CAISJD010000118.1, forward strand.
ATCATCCTGGAGCAGACGGCCCGAATGGCCCTGCTCACCGAGCAGATCGAGCCGCGCATCGATCCGATCGGGAACGACCTGCGCGACAAGCACTTCCTGAGGAAGCACGGACCGGGCGCCTACTACGGGCAGACCGGCGACGCCCACGGAGCCGGCTAGCCGGCCAGGGGCTGCAAGGAGGCATTCCATGGCTAAGAAGACCACATTCGCCGTACTCGTGGGCAACCGCGGGTTCTTTCCGGGCCACCTCTGCGAGGAGGGCCGCAAGGCCGTCCTGCGCGTGCTGGATGAGCAGGGCTACGGCGCCCTCTGCCTGACGCCCAACGACACGCCCTACGGCTCCGTCGTCACCCGTGAGCACGCCCGCAAGTGGGCGGCGCTGATGCAGGCGCACAAGGCCGACATCGACGGCATCATCATCACGCTGCCCAACTTCGGCGAGGAGCGGGGCATCGTCGAGGCCATCGAGATGGCCGACCTGCGGGTGCCCATCCTGGTGCAGGCCACCCCGGACACCGCGGGCCTCATGAGCATCAAGGACCGCCGCGACAGCTTCTGCGGCAAGATGTCCACCTGCAACAACCTGACCCAGTACGGCATCCCCTTCTCGCTCACCGAGCGGCATACCATCGACCCCGAGACGCCGGCCTTCGCGGCCGACCTGAGCCGCTTCGCCGCCACCTGCCGCGTGGTCCGAGGCCTGCGCGGCGCCCGCTTCGGGGCCATCGGCGCCCGCCCGGCGGCCTTCAACACCGTCCGCTACAGCGAGAAGCTGCTCCAGGCCAACGGCATCACGGTGGAGGTTGTGGACCTCTCCGAGATCTTCGGCCGCATCGGCAAGCTGGACGACAACGCAGCCACCGTGCAGGCCAAGCTGGCCGAGATCAAGGACTACATCGATGTCGGCCGCGTCCCCGAGAAGGCCCTCATCCGCATGGCCAAGCTCGGCGCCGTGGTGGGCGACTGGATCGAGGAGAACGAGGTCGTCGCCACGGCCGTGCAGTGCTGGACCAGCATGGAGGAGTTCTTCGGCGTGGTTCCCTGCACCGTCATGAGTATGCTCAGCAACAAGCTCATGCCCAGCGCCTGCGAAGTCGACATCACCGGCGCCCTGGGCATGTACGCCCTGACGCTGGCCTCCGGCGAGCCCGCCGCTCTGGTCGACTGGAACAATAACTACGACGACGACCCGGACAAGTGCGTGCTCTTCCACTGCAGCAACCTGCCCAAGGGATGCATGTCGCACTGCTGCATGAGCCAGCAGGACATCATCGGCGGAGCGGTGGGCGACGAGAACGCACAGGGCACCGTGGTGGGCCGCATCAAGTCCGGCGAGTTCACCTACTGCCGCGTCTCGACCAATGACGAGATGGGCACCATCGACGTCTACACCGGCGAGGGCGAGTTCACCGACGACCCGCTGGAGACCTTCGGCGGCGCGGGCGTGGCCTACATCCCCGACCTGCAGGGCCTCCTCCGGTACATCTGCGAGAACGGCTACGAGCACCACGTCGCCGTGGCCCACGCGCCCGTGGCCGAGGCGCTGCACGACGCCATGAGCAACTACCTGGGCTGGGACGTCTACCTGCATGGCTGAGGCCGCCATGCGGGCCGCACGCCTCTACGGCGCACACGACGTGCGGGTCGATGAGGTCGACATGCCGGCCCCCGGCCCGGGCGAGGCGCTGGTGCGCGTGCGGGCCGTCTCCATCTGCCCCTCGGACTGGCGGCTCTACGTCGACGGCCACGCCGGCGGCAAGGAGCCCGACTGGCCCTTCGTGCAGGGGCATGAGTTCGCCGGCGACGTCGTGGCCCTCGGGCCCGGCGTCGCCGGTCCCGCGCCCGGAACCCGCGTGGCCGTGGAGCCCTCGTGGCCCTGCGGTTCCTGCGATATGTGCCGCGAAGGCAAGCACCACATCTGCCGCCACGTGCGCTTCGCCAGCTTCCCGCCCCATGGCGGGGCGCTGGCGCAGTACGTGGTGGTCCCGCACGACGCGGTGTTCCCGCTGCCCGATGCGCTGGACTATGTGGCCGGCGCGCTCAGCGAGCCGCTCTGCGTGGCGCTCCACGCCACCAAGCTGGCGCAGTTGCGGCCCGGCGAGAGCGTGGCACTGCTGGGCGCGGGCGTCATCGGCGTCTCGACGCTGCAGATGGCGCTGGCCGAGGGCGTGGGGCCCACCGTCGTCATCGAGCCCGTGGCCGAGCGACGCGCCCTGCCGCTGGAGCTGGGTGCGGCCCGGGTCTTCGCATCGCTGGACGAGGCCAAGGCGGCAGGCGTCGAGGCCGACGTCGTCTTCGACTGCAGCGGCGACATCCCCGCGCTGGACCAGTGCATCCGACTGGCCCGGCCCGGCGGCCGCATCGTCGTCATCGGCATCCCCCGGTGCGAGGAGATCACCTTCGACATCGCCACCGCGCGCCGGCATGAGCTGACCGTCACCTTTTCGCGCCGCTCGTTCGGGCTGGTGGAGGAGGGGCTGGCCCTGTTGGCCTCGGGCGCGCTGCGGCTGCGCGACCTGCCGGTCGAGCGCTTCACGCTGGATCAGACGACTGACGCCATGGAGATGACGGGCCGGCCGGGCCGGAACCTGCGCGCCGTGGTGGAGCCCTAGCCGGCATCGCCGGCTCCAAGGAGGACCTATGATGAACCGTAACCTGCGCTTCACACTGCCCCTGGCCGCGCTGCTCGCCGCCGCCCTCACCGGCTGCGCGCCCAGCGCCGAGAAGAAGACCACGGACGCGCCCGACGCGGGCGGCGCCAAGAAGAAGATCGTCGTCGGCTTCTCCCAGGTGGGAGCCGAGAGCGGATGGCGCACCGCCAACACGCAGTCGATCCGCTCCGAGGCCGAGAAGCGGGGTATCGACCTCCGCTTCGCCGACGCCCAGCAGAAGCAGGAGAACCAGATCAAGGCCATCCGAACCTTCATCGCCCAGGGCGTCGACGTGATCATGTTCTCGCCCGTGGTCGAGCCGGGCTGGGAGCCGGTGCTGCAGGAGGCCAAGAAGGCGGGCATCCCCGTCATTCTGGCGGACCGCGCCGTCGACGTGAGCGACCCCTCGCTCTACGTGACCTTCATCGGCTCCGACTTCGTGGAGGAGGGCCGCCGCGCCGCCGAGTGGATGGCTAAGAAGATGAACGGCAAGGCCGTCATCGCCGAGCTCCAGGGAACCCCCGGCTCGGCGCCGGCCATCGACCGGAAGCGCGGGTTTGAGGAGGAGATGAAGAAGTACCCCGGCATGAAGATCGCCATCTACCAGACCGGCGACTTCACCCGAGCCAAGGGCAAGGAGGTCATGGAGGCCTTCCTGAAGTCGCCTGAGGGCGCGGGCATCAACGCCCTCTACGCGCACAACGACGACATGGCCCTGGGCGCCATCCAGGCCATTGAGGCCGCCGGCAAGAAGCCCGGGACCGACATCACCATCGTCTCCGTCGACGGCGTCAAGGGCGCCTTCGAGGCTATGGTCGCCGGTAAGCTCAACTGCACGGTGGAGTGCAACCCGCTTCTCGGCCCGACGCTTTTCGACGCCGCCGAGGCCGTGGCCGCCGGCAAGGCCGTCGAGAAGCGCATCGTCACCAAGGAAGGCGTCTACGACCAGAGCCAGGCCAAGGCGCTGATCGCCGACCGCAAGTACTGATCGACCCTGCGGGCCCCGGCGGCGCACCTTCGCCGGGGCCCGCACCAACCCGCCGTCCCGGGAGGCCCCGACCCATGTCCAACCCCGTCCTCGCGTCCGTCCTCGCAGGCCTTCCCGGCCCCGACGAGCTGATCGCCCGCGCCGCCTCCCGCCAGGGGTGCGGCCCGCGCCTGAAAACGAACTCGCACATCCACCTGCCGCCCAACTTCTCTGCCTTCGACACCGTGGGGCAGGCCGTCGATAAGGCCGCCGCCGAGGGCGTCGCCGTGGTGGGCGTGAGCAACTACTACGACTATGGCGTCTATGCCGACTTCGCCGAGCGAACGCGCGCCGCGGGCATCCTGCCGCTCTTCGGCACGGAGATCATCGCCCTGGTCGACGAACTGGTGCGGGCCGGCGTGCGCATCAACGATCCCGGCAACCCGGGCAAGATGTACCTCTGCGGCAAGGCGGCGACGGGCTTCGAGCCCCTCTCGCCGGAAGCCGCCGGCCTGCTGCAGGTAATCCGCGAGAAGGACAGCACCCGCATGGCCGCGCTGGTCGAGAGGCTGGGCGCCGTCTTCGCCGAGGCCGGGTTCGACGGCTCGCCCGACGAAGCAGGCGTGAAGGCGGGCGTCGTCAAGCGCCACGGCTGCGCCTTGGAGGGCGTCTACCTGCAGGAGCGCCACGTCTGCCAGGCATTCCAGGAGGCGCTGGCCTACGCTCTGGAGCCAGACGCCCATGTCGAGCTCCTCACGGCGGCCTACGGCGTCCCGCCCAAGGCCTCCATCGCCGAACCCGTGGCCGAGCAGAACGAGATACGATCCCAGCTACTCAAGGCGGGCAAGCCGGCCTACGTCGCCGAAACGTTCGTCGACTTCGACCACGCCCTGCGCCTCATCCTCGCCCTGGGCGGCATCCCCTGCTACCCCATCGTGGCCGACGGCGCCAAGCCGGTCTGCCCCTTCGAGGAAGACCCCGCCAAGCTCGCCGAGGCCGTGCGCGGGATGGGTGTCCACTGCACCGAGTTCATCCCTGACCGCAACAGCCCCGAGACGCTGGCCGCCTACGCCCACGCCATGCGCGGGGCGGGGCTGGTCGTCACCGCCGGCACCGAGCACAACACCCGCGACCTGATCCCCATCGAGCCCGCATGCAAGGCCGGGGCGGCCATCCCGGACGATGTGGCGGACCTCTTCTGGGAGGGCGCGTGCGTCATGGCCGCGCATACTTACCTCGCCTGCCACGGCCGCCCGGGCTTCGTCGACGCCGCCGGCACGCCCGACTCGGCCTTCGGCACGGACGACGAGCGAATCGCCTGGTTCGCGGCCGTGGGCGCCGAGGTGATTGCCGCGTACAGGCAGGTCACCGCCTGACGGTGGCGCTGACGGGCGGGGGCGCACGGGCTTGGTGGATGCACCCCGCTTGCTGCGGGCCACGCCGGCGGCGTTCCGCCTGAGGCGCCGCGGCACATGCCATCGGCCCGGGAACCGACGGGTCCGGCTCGTCGCTCAAGGACGCCCTGCAATGAATGTAGCGTTGAGAACCAGCGTGGTCGTGGTCCTCGTCCTCACAGCCCTGCTGCTCGACCAAGGGCCTGCCAGGGCAGATGAACTGGAGGCCGGCTTCCGTAGGCCGCCGGAAGCCACCAGGCCGCGATGCTACTGGTACTGGATGGACGGCCAGGTGACGAGGCAAGGCATAACGCGCGACCTCGAGGCGATGCAGCGCGTCGGCATCGGCGAAGGCTACATCGGCATCATCAGCGGGCAGGCCGGCGCCCCGGTGGGCGTCCGCTCAAAGGCGTTCACGGAGGAGTGGTGGGGCCACATCGAACATGCCATCCGCGAGGGCGGACGGCTCGGGGTGGACATCGGCCTGTTCAACTCACCGGGCTGGAGCCAGTCGGGCGGGCCGTGGGTGAAGCCGCAGCAAGCCATGCGCTACGTCGCCCTGCAGGAGCTACGCCTGCGCGGCCCCCAGAGGTTCTCAGGCGTCCCGCCGACACCGCCGGGCGAGGTCCAGGACATCGCGGTGCTGGCTTTCCCAGCGCCGGACGGCGAGGGCACGCCGGCGCCGATCACCTCGCGCAAGCCAACGCTCGTGCGCTTCGAAACAGCGGCGCCTTTCACCGCGCGGAGCATCACCGTGCACCTGGTGGAGCCCGTCAACGTCTCCGCGGAGTTGATGGCTTCCGACGACGGAGAGCATTTCCGAACGGTGAAGCGCTTCACCATCGCCCGGTACAACCTCCAGGTGAATGTCGGACCGGTTCCGCTGGCGTCGGTAGTGGAATCATTCCCGGCCACCACCGCGCGGTCCTTCCATTTGAAGCTATCGTCGGGCTGCAACCTCGGCGACATCCTGCTCTCACCCGCGGCACGCGTGGAGCGCGTGGCGGAGAAGTCGCTGCTGAAGGTGTTCCAGGACCCGCTGCCACCGTTTGACTTCTACACATGGCCCTTGCCGACGGAGCCGGACACAGTTGCGGCGAGGGTCAAGCCGGGCTCGGTCCTGGACATCAGCCATTGCGTGTCGCTACCTTCGCAGGCGCCGATCGTGGTGCGGAAGGCCTCGTACGGCGTTCCCGGTGACGCGATGCGCACGCGCGATGTGCGCGCCGCGGTGCAGGAGCTGGTGGACGGCGGGGCGTTGGCGTTCCAGGTTGACCGCATCACTGCAAGCGGCGATCCCGCCTACGGGGTCGTGAAGACGTTGACCGTGGACTACACCCTGGACGGGAAGGCGCTCCAAGCCACGGGCGTCGATGGTGGGATGGTCCGTCTGGGCGGGAATGCCACGCTCACATGGGACGTGCCGGCCGGGGAGTGGATCGTGCTGCGTGCCGCGATGACCCCGACGGGCACGCAGAATGGTCCTGCGCCCGCAGAAGCGACGGGGCTTGAAGTCGACAAGATGAACCGCGTCCCGCTCAAGGCGCACTTCGACGCGTTCCTGGGGGTCCTGTTGAAGCGGATGCCCGCGGCGGACCGCAGGGCGCTGAAGCACGTGGTCGCCGACAGCTACGAAACGGGACCGCAAAACTGGACGGATGGCTTCGCCGCCTCTTTCCGGGAACGGTACGGCTACGACCCGCTGCCGTGGCTGCCGGCGCTGGCTGGACGCATCGTGGGCAGTGCGGACCAGTCGGACAGGTTCCTCTGGGACTTGCGGCGGCTGGTGGCCGACCGGGTGGCGCGCGATTACGTCGGCGGCCTGCGCGACCTGTGCCGGCAACACGGGCTGAGGATGTGGCTTGAGAACTACGGCCACTGGGGCTTTCCGGCGGAGTTCCTGCAGTACGGCGGGGCCAGTGACGAGATCGGCGGCGAGTTCTGGGTAGACGGCGGGCTTGGCTCGGTGGAACTGCGCGATGCGGCCTCGGCGGCGCACATCTACGGCAAGTCAGTGGTGTTCGCGGAGGCCTTCACCGGTGGGCCGGCGTTCCGGAACGCACCCGGCGATCTCAAAGCGAGAGGCGACTGGGCGTTCTGCGAAGGCGTCAACCAGTTTGTGCTGCACGTCTACATCCACCAGCCGTGGGAAGACAAGAAGCCAGGCATCAACGCCGGGTTCGGTACCGAGTTCAACCGGCACAACACATGGTTCGAGCAGTCGAAAAGCTGGATCGAGTACCTTCGGCGGTGCAGCGTCATGCTGCAGGCGGGTCGGCCGGTGGCCGATGTGGCGTACTTCATCAGCGAGGACGCCCCGAAAATGACGGGGCTCTGCAGCCCGGACCTTCCGCCGGGGCGCGACTTCGACTTCATTAATGCTGAGGTCATCCAGAGAGACCTCACCGTTAGGAATGGGATGCTGGCCCTGCCGCACGGCGTCACCTACCGCGTACTGGCGCTGCCGGAATCCGCCACGATGCGCCCGGAACTCCTGCGCCGGGTTCGGGACCTAGTGGCAGCCGGCGCCACCGTGGTCGGCAGGCCTCCGTCGCGATCTCCAAGCCTGGAGGGGTTCCCAAAGTGCGACGAGGAAGTAGGGCAACTCGCACACGAGGTCTGGGGAGGCGATCCTGCAAGTCCGTCAGGCGAAAACAGGCTGGGTAAGGGCCGTGTGATCTGGGGCAAGGGCCTGGACGCCGTCCTCGCAGGGCTCGGCTCAGAGCAGGACTTCGCCAGCCCGGCCAGGCTTCGCTTCAAGCATCGACGACAGGGCAACACGGAAATCTACTTCGTCGCTAATCCCGACGACGCTCCCGTGACCACCGTGGCCACCTTCCGAGCTGCCGGCAGGGCGCCGGAGATGTGGTGGCCCGATACCGGCCGGATCGAGAGGCCGGCAGCCTACAGCGTGACCGGTGGCATGGTGCGCCTGCCTCTCTCGCTCGGCCCGAACGCCTCGGTGTTCGTTGTCTTCCGCCCCTCCAAGACACGGTTCGATCCGGTGGTAACCGTGACCCGCAATGGCCGGTCCGTGTTCCCGACACTCTCTACACCTCGGCAGATTATCATCGACAAGGCGATCTACGGCGTCTTGGGCGATCCGAGCCGCACTCGAGACGTGCGGAGCGCGGTGCAGGAACTCGCGGACAGCGGAGCCGCCGCGTTCCTGGTCGGCCGCCTGGCGGATGGTGGCGATCCGGCCTACGGCACCGTGAAGTCGCTGGCGGTTGAGTATAGGGTCGGCGGCGCGGCACTCAAGGCCGGCGGAGACGATACGGACACGATCACCTTCCTCGGCTCACCCACCGGCAGCGCGGTCCGCCTATGTCGTGACGGCGGCGGAAGCATGTCCCTGGAAGCTCAGGAGCCGGGCCGTTACGAACTAACGACCGCCTCCGGCAGGAAGCTTCGCGCCGAGGTTGCGCCACTGCCGGCGCCGATCACGGTCGCCGGCCCGTGGAAGGTCGCCTTCGATCCCAACCGGGGCGGTCCCCGGAACGTGACGTTCGAGGCGCTCGAGGACTGGTCCAAGCGCCCTGAAGCCGCTATCAGGCACTACTCCGGCCGCGCCACCTACCGGACGTCGTTCGAGGTGTCGGCCGACCGGATCGGCAAGGCGGGTTCGAGGCTCACGCTCAGCCTCGGCGATGTCCGCAGCGTGGCGACCGTGCGCGTGAACGGCCGTGAGCTTGCTACGCTCTGGCTCGCACCGTGGAACGTTGACATCACGAACGCAGTGAAGCCCGGCCGCAACACCCTTGAGATCGACGTGGTGAACACCTGGTACAACCGGCTGGTGGCTGATGCCGCCCTGCCCGCCGGCCAGCGGCGGACCTTTCTGACCGCCCAAACGGTCGGCGCCGACGCTGCGCTGCTGCCGGCCGGGCTACTCGGCCCGGTGACGTTGCGCGCGTCTCATACGGTTCACCTGAAGTCGGGTGCATCCGTAGGCCGACCAGCGTCAGCGCCCCCCCGCATCCCGGATGGGCCTGCGGCAGCACGGCGATCCATGCAATGAAGCCGCGGACCTTCAGCCGTCCTCTCGCCTTCGTGCTTCCACTGCTCGTAGCGGGCGCGCCGGCATGCGGCCCCGGGAAATGCCGTAGAGGGCTGGTTCGGAGTTCCCGAGGCCGAAGGTGGTAGAACCATGGATGGATCGCAAGGCGTGAGGTACCTGCGGATGGGGGCCGGCGCCGCTGCGCTTGCGGCGGGTTCGGGCGCCTGTCGCTTCAAATCCCAGATGCACGGAGCCACCGAGTGAGACCACTGAGAGCCACCTGCCTATCGCTGAGTACCCTTGCGGCGCTGGTCGCGTGCGCCCTGCCCGGCCTTGCTGCGGCCGCAGGCGATCTGGAGCGGAGCTTCGCCAATCCCCCCGACTCCGCACGCCCCGGGGTCTACTGGTACTTCATGGACGGCAACCTCAACGGCAAGGAGATGACCGCCGACCTCGAATCCATGAAGGCGGCGGGCCTCGGCAACCTCGTCTTCCTGGAGGTGGACGTCGGCGTCCCCAAGGGACCGGTCCGGTGGATGACGCAGCCGTGGCAGGAGCTGTTCGTCCAAGCCGTCCGCGATGCAGAGCGACTGGGCATCGACATCACGCTCGGCATCGGGCCGGGCTGGTGCGGCAGCGGCGGCCCGTGGGTCAAACCGGAGCAGTCCATGCAGCACCTCGTCTTCAGTTCGATCGACCTCAGCGGGCCGCGGAGCTACTCGGCCGCCCTGCCCCTTCCGGTGCAGCGGTCGACCCCATTCCACAATATGCCCGACGCATACTACGTGGACGTGGCCGTCCTGGCCTTCCCCAGCCGCAAGCCGATCATCGATGATATCAACGAGAAGGCGCTCTACCTGAGGGATCCGTTCTCGAGCGCACCCGGCGTGAAGCCCTACCTTCCGACTTCGGCCCGCTACATTGAACCGGGAGATGCGCGCGCCATCCCGCCAAGCCGGATCGTGGACCTCACGAAGCAGCTCAGGCCCGACGGCACGCTCGACTGGAGCGTCCCGGAGGGGGACTGGACTGTCCTCCGCATGGGGCGGCGGGTCACGGGCGCGAACACCCGTCCCGCGCCCGAGGCCGCGACGGGATTGGAGTGCGACAAGTTCGACGCGAAGGCAACGGAGGATCATCTTAACCAGTTCGTCGGGGCCCTGCTGAACAAGGTCAGCCCACGCGCCAGGCGGCACGGCCTGGCCGCCCTGCACATGGACAGCTGGGAGTCCGGCGCCCAGAACTGGACCGCGTCGTTCCTCGATGAGTTCAGGAAGCGGCGCGGCTATGACGCCCGGCCGTGGCTTCCAGCCTACACCGGCCGGGCAGTGGGGAGCGTTGAGAAGTCCGAGCGGTTCCTCTGGGACCTCCGCTTGACGGGCCAGGAGCTGGTGCTGGAGAACCATGCCGGGATCGTAAAGCAGTTCGCACATAAGCACGGGCTCTCGCTGTCCATCGAACCCTATGACATGAACCCCGCCGGAGACCTCGACCTTGGCGCGGTGGCCGATGTTCCGATGGGGGAGTTCTGGGACATCGGCGGCTTCGACACGAGCTACGCCTGCTTCCAGGCGAGTTCAATCGCCCACACCATGGGGAGGCCAATCGTCTCCGCCGAGGCATTCACGGGCGGAGGGTTGGATGCGTATCCGTGGTCGCTCAAGAACCAGGGCGACTGGGCCCTGTGCGCGGGCATCAACCGGTTCGTTTTCCACACGTGGGCGCACCAGGCGCTGGGTGACGCCTACAAGCCCGGCATGACCATGGGACCGTACGGCGTGCACTGGCACCGGAACCAGACGTGGTGGCCCATGGTGTCGGCCTACCACCGCTACATCACCCGCTGCTCGCACATGCTGCGACAGGGGGTCACGGTGTCTGACGTGCTCTACCTGACACCCGAGGGAGCGCCCCATGTCTTCGTGCCGCCGCCCAGCGCGCTGCAGGGGCGCGGCCCGGTGGCGGACAAGAGAGGCCATGGCTTCGACGGCTGCTCGCCGAAAGTCCTGGTATCCAGGGCACAGGTGAGGAACGGGCTGATCGCCTTCCCCGGAGGGACGTCGTACCGCCTGATGGTCTTGCCGCAAGTCGACACGATGACCCCAGGGCTGCTCGTAAAGGTCCGAGACATGGTGAGGGCCGGGGCAACCATCGTTGGTGCTCCACCCCTAAAGTCACCAAGCCTCTCGGGCTATCCCGCCTGCGACGGCGTAGTCCGATCGATCGCCAAAGACCTCTGGGGCGACCTGGACGCGCCGCGGACGGCGACCAAACGCCGGTATGGGAAGGGAGCGATCCACTGGGGCGGCGAGCTAACGGCTCCGGCTCCGGCGGCCCAGCGCAGCTCGATTGCAGAGAGCGAGTGGATCTGGTACCCGGAAGGGAGCCCTGCCCAGGGCGCACCGGTGGGCACGAGGTACTTCACGCGGACCATCCATGTGGACGCGGCCAAGGCGCTGGCGGCGGCCACCGCCAGCGTGAGTGCGGACAACGGGTTCACCCTCTGGATCAACGGGAAGCGGCTCAGCGAAGGCGACAGCTTCAACGTTACGGTCACGACATCGATGGCGCGCTTCCTGCGGCCGGGTGACAACGTCATTGCCGTGGCCGCGGAGAACAGCAGCGGAGGCGAACCGAACCCCGCCGGGTGGATCGGCGCATTCGACCTGACGTACAGCGATGGAACCCGCCAGGTCGTCAAGACCGACAGCAAGTGGTCTGCCGGCATGTCAGCGCAGCCGGGCTGGGAGCGGTCGACCGCGAGACCGGCAGACTGGAGCGACGCACTGGTTCTTGGGGGCTACTCAATGGCGCCATGGAGCCGCGGCGGCAGCAACCAGTCCCTGCCGCCGCTCTATCCCTCCTATGATCAGACATCGGCCGTGCTGGCGGGCATGGGGGTGAAGGAGGACTTCAGTGCAACCGGCCCGGTTCGCTATGGTCACCGGCGTACCGGCGACCGGGACATATACTTCGTATCCAACCGCACCAGCGCTCCGATCAGAGCGGAGTGCCGCTTCCGGGTCGGCCAGGGCAGCGCGCAGGTCTGGGATCCCGTTACAGGTGAGCGGCGGCCGGTGGAGCATCTCGAATACAAAGGTGGCCTGACGCGTATACCCATGGCATTCGATGCCTATCAGAGCTTCTTTGTCATCTTCAGCGCGAAGGCCGGCAAGCCCTCGTCGGCACCCGGCAGGAGATTCAAGGGGTTGAGGAGCAGCCATACGCTCTCCGGCCCGTGGGCCGTTGCGTTCGATCCGAAGTGGGGCGGACCGGAGCGGGTGGCGTTCGACGCCCTGCAGGACTGGACGACCCGGCCCGAACCGGGGATCAGGTACTACTCCGGCATCGCCACCTACCGCCGAATGCTGAACCTGTCCCGAGTTCCTGGAGGCAGGACCTTCCTCGATCTGGGCGTCGTGCACGACCTGGCGCGCGTCAGGCTTAACGGCAAGGACCTCGGCGTCGTTTGGTGCGCTCCGTGGCGGGTTGAGGTCACCGGCGCCCTCAAGGCCGGCGCCAACAGGGTTGAGATTGAAGTCGCCAACCGTTGGGCGAACCGGATGATCGGCGACAAGAGGTCTCCAGATGCAAACGCCCGCGCGGTGGTGTGTCCGCCAGGGTTCCTGGGCGGCCAGAGCATCAAGACCGGCCGCTACACCTTCAGCACGCATGATCCATACACGTCGCAGTCGCCTCTAGTGCCCTCCGGGCTACTCGGGCCGGTCAAGATCATGGTCAGCGACCCATGAGGCCGGCAAAGGAACACCCACGGACATCGTGAGGCATCAGCAGGTCGGCCTCCGGAGCAGACGCCTGAACACAGCGATCATCTTGGCCAACGTGACGACTACCTGCGCGGGCGTCTACGGCCAGATCGGACCGTCGGCGGCCGTCGTGGCACCGGGCCGGGGCCGCCCGGCCGGCGATGGTCGCGGGACCACCGGCGCCACGGCCAACAGCTGGGCCTGCAGCGCGTGGACGGGCAACGCCGGCCGCCACGTTCGCCTACGGCGGCAATCCCCGCACGGTGACCCTCACCGACCTCACGCCCGGGGGCGACGTATGAGACCAGCTTCCTCGCCTATGGACTTGAGGGCTCCGGCCGCAACCAGGTCTTCGAGGCCGACGGCGAGAGCATCACGGTAGGCCAGAGCCTGTACGGTAAGGGTAACGGCATCCGAACCTCGTGCAGGTTTGTGGCCGGCTTCTCCGGCTCGAAGAGGTTCGCCATCACCCCGGAGGCCGGCACCTTCCGCATGCCTGCGCCGGCCAACAAGCAGGTGAGCGGCGCGCCTCCAGCAACGATGCTCAGCTTCGGGGCGAACGTGCCCGGGAGCGGCGCCGCCATCGTCCTGAGGCAGCGCCGAAGGAACCTGACCCCGGCGCTCCTGGTGTGTGGTCGAGAAGCCTCCATCCCCGCCCCTACGCCACCAGGACGCAGCCCAGCGCCGGGATCGTCACCTGGCCGGTTGCCGGCGGCAGGGGCGCCCGGGAGGCCTCCCGGCCCATCGTATGGACCATTGCGCCCTCCGGCAGGCGCGCGTCGTTGAGGCGGACCGTCTGGGGCTCGTTGGTCCAGTTGGCGAGGACGACGCCGTGCCTACCGTCCGGCGCCGTCCAGGCGGAGTGGGCCACGGCGGGTAGCTCGTGCCGGCGTCCGGGGCGCTCCCAACGGCGCACCTCGATCCCCTGCACGTCGGCCGGGCGCTGCATCCGCCCGTAGACCAGGAAGGGCCGGGCCGGGCCTCGGCGCAGCGCCGTGACGGTGCGCATCATCTCCAGTGAGTCGTCGTCGCTCCCCACCTTGGGCTCCCACTCGGCCCAGTTGATGGTGTCGCGGTTCAGCAGCGTGCCGTCGCCCGTGAGCACGCCGCCGGTGATCTCGCCCAGCACGAGGTTCCATGCGCTTCGGACCGCCATGGAGACGGGCTCGGGGCCGAAGCTCATCATCCCGTGCAGGATGGCGCACTCGTGGTAGAGGTACTGGTAGACCGGCACGAAGTCGGCCAGGCCCGAGGTGGGCGGGCTCACGCGGACGTCGCTCTGCTGGAACAGGGGCAGGCAGGTCTCGTTGCAGGGCATCTCCGTGGAGTGGATCACCCCGGCCTCGCCCGCCCGCGCGTCCACCTCGCGGAACTCGCGCATCATGCGGCGCATGGCCTCCGCCATCCATTTGCCGGGGATGCGCGGGTGGCCGTGGTCGGTGGCGTAGCAGGGGAAGGTCGCCGCGTTGCAGTTCTGGTCGAAGAACTGGATCGACTCCATCCCCCACCCCACCAGCCGCTCCACGAAGTCCGTGGCGATGCGTCGGGTCATGTCGTTGTCCATGCACTGGATGTAGCTGGGCCGCCAGCCCTGATCCCACTGCTCGGGCCAGAGCGCGCCGTCGGCCTGCCGCGAGACGCTCCGCCGGCCCTCGTTCTCGGCGAAGTAGGCGTCGCCCTCGTAGCCGTTGAAGAGGTGCCGCGTGACCCAGCGCGTGCCGTTGCAGAACGAGCCCACATGCCAGCCGCGCTCCCGCGCCATGGCGGCGAAGCGGGCCATCGACGCATCTCCGCCGATGGGCGGGAAGCAGTCGGGATAGACCCACGGGCCGCCCCGCTCCCAGGACATGAGCACGGCCACCAGCGGCGCCTCCACGCGGCCCGCCACGACCTCCAGCAGGGGAATGCACTTCTCGTAGGGCAGGAACGCCTTGATGGGCGGCGCCACGCCGTCGTCTACGTAACCCTGCAGGCGGATCGTGATGTGCGGCGGCGAGTCGAGGAGCCACTCGGGCACGTCGGTGCGGGCGGTGAGCGGCGTGGCCCAGGCCTGCTGCAAGGCCCAACCGCGGTAGAGCTCCGCCGCGTCGTACCAGTCGCCCTCGAAGCTGCCCAGCAGCACCCGGTACTCCAACGTCCGGGCGCCCGCGGGCCAGTCGCCGATGTGCGCGATCCCAAGCCGCACGCCCTCGCCCGCGCGGACCGGCCGGAATAGCTTGACGTTGGCCTCGGTGTCGTCGCAGGCAAGGTAGACCCCGGCGCCCTGAGCGTAGGCGGCCATGAACTGCGCGAAGCTGCGGCCGGGGTAGTGGGGGGAGCTGCCGTTGGCCACAGAGAGGCGCCAGAGCTCGGGCGCGTCCTCCGGCAATCCCTCCAGCGCCGGACCCCGCAGCAGCGATCCGAAGGCCGAGGGGTCCAGCACGGCCAGATCTGGACGCTGGGCGCAGACGACGAAAGGAAACTGCAGGTCGACGAGGTCCATGCCGGTCCCGTTGCGCACCTCGGCGGTCCATCGGGAGTAGCGATCATCGGGTGACGCGGCCACGCGGAGGGTGACATCCAGGTCAAGGCCGCCGACCTGCGCGAAGGCCAGCGAGAGGGTGGCTGAGCCGCCATCGCCGTGGTCGAGCCGAGCCTCCGGTGGCGGCGACTGCCGGGAGTCGGCGGTGACGAATGCGCCGTCGGCGGTGAGCAGGTTCAGGGCGAAGGACGGCAGGCCGTCGCCCGGAGCCAGCAGCTCGACATCGGGAGCCGTGAGCGGGCGCATGGAGGCCAGTCGGCCCGTGGCCTCGTCGAAGCGCAGCACGTCGCAGGCGGTGGTCAGGCTCAGTTCGGGCATGGTGGCGGCCTCCGGGCTCGGATGTGCCCCGAGCATACCCAAGGCACGCGTGCGAATGCCGGATCAGGGCCAGAACTCGTAGGCCCGGAACCCGCGGGCGATGCCCACGAGGGTCCATCCCGCGCCGACGAGCATGTCGCCGAGGATCACACCCAGCGCGAAAGGAGCCGCCAACCGGTAGAGCCGCAGGCCGCCGAAACGCATGACGATCCCCTTCAGGACGCTGCCGATCATGATGGGGAGCCATATCTGCGTGAGCCCCCACGAATTGGCCACCGCGTAGCCCAGCGGGTGGAACGGGAACCAGGCGAACCTCGACCGGAGCAGGCTCAGCACCAGCGCGATGCCCATGCCGGCGCCTGCGGCGGTCATGGCGGGTTCGTTGCGGCGGCCACCCAACTGGAACCACTCGTGAACTCGGCCGAAGTTCTCAAGCGGAAAGGAGCGAGGCCACTGCTCCACGGCGGCGGTGGCGGCGCCGTACTGGTAGATGCCGTGCAGGTAGCTCCAGAACATGCCCACCGCCCCAACCGCGGCCGCGAGCATCATGGCCCGGGCCAGGTCGCGCTGCGACAGGCCGGACGCATCGGCCATCTTCATACCCTCCAGCTGGTGCGGCAGCGGGTTGGCGAAGTAGGTCCGGTTGAACCAGTAGGTAAGGCCGAACAGGGCCAGCGTCCTCGGTCCCAGCGCAGCCGGCCCGAATGAGGCGAGGAGCAGGTTGGCCGGGCCCACGTTGTGCATATCGTGGATCGGCAGGCCGAACTCCGCACGGAGGCGGCCGATCACCAGCGTCAGGGCCAGGTAGATCACGAAGAAGATCAGCGCGACCCAGGCCGGCATCCCCGCGGCCACGAGGAACGCGCAGAGCAGCAGCAGGCCGATCCCGCCGCCAACGAACGCGGTGCGATAGGCCATGGGCTCCTGCTCATCGCCACGGGCGCCGGGCCGCCGGGACCAGGCGGAGGCCCATGCCTCGGCCAGATGCCGCCTGCCCGACCATAGCGCCATGATGCAGACCACCATGTAGGCCCCGAACGCCTGCGCGCTCTCGTAGGGCGCCACCGAGTCGAAGCCGGCGCCGGACGAGAAGACCTGCTCCTGCCCCAGCGCCGCCACGGCGACCAACTCCAGCTTGTAGAGCAGGTAGAAGGCCCAGAGCGAGAGGGATAGCTCGAACGGCATGAGGAACGCGAGACCCGCCGCGAAGGGGTAGAAGCTGATCTTCACTACGCCGATCCCGGTCCATGGCGCCGAGACGAAGAGGCTCTGGACCTCCTGCCGCTTGATGGGGATCATGGGAATCCAGGGCATCAGGTACGCGGCGCCGTTGTAGAGCCCAAGCAGCGCGGCGAAGGCCAGACCGAACGCCAGCGGCCTGCTGCGCCAGAACGCCGCGCCGGAGGTCATCTCGATAGGCAGTTGCGCCGTGGGATAGTTCAGGCGCTCGGCGCTGGTCCACTGCCGCCGCATGAGCGCGCTGAGGCAGAGCATGGTCCAGAGCAGGACCACGGTGAAGAGGACCCAGGCCAGGCAGGGCACGACCCAGGGACGCCAGTTTTCCGGACGGTAGAGCGACGACCAGCCGTCGTAGAAGTTGCGCACGGCGGTGGGGTCCGAAACCGTGAGCCACCGCGGCAGGTGCGGCACGAACGAGCCGGCCCAGCGGTTGCGGCCGTCGGCGAACCGCGTGGGGTACGGGAGGAACGAGACGAGCAACTGCCCCATCTGTTGCGCGCCCAGCGCTGAGCCGATGCAGACCATGGCGAAGATGGCCAGCTGCTCGCCGCGGTGCAACGGCGCCGTGCGCGACGGCGAGACGCGGCCCGCCACGGCGTTGAGCGCGAGCAGGACCGCCAGCGTGAAGAGCGCGTTGCAGAAGGGGACGACGTTGGTGAAGAGCGACCAGCGCACCAACTCCACCTGCACCAGCCACATCTGGTTCAGCGCGATTGCCAGAACGCCGACCACGTAGGCGCGCGGGCGAAGACGCAACGCACCAGCCGCCATGACCATGGGCGCATCCTCCTCCTCCAGCGAGTGTAAGCCACCGGGCCCAAGCTGTCAAGCGGCAGGGGCGGTGCGGGAGATGGTGTCATGGCTTTTGGTGGCACGGACAGCCACCGGAGGAGGGGTCCCGTGACCACCGAAACGACACCCCGTGCCCTGACGGTGCGGCTTCCAGCAGACCTCTACGCCGCCGCCGCCGCCCTGGCCCGACGGAGGCGCCAGAGCATCAACGCCCTGCTACAGGACAGCCTTACCTCTACGGTGCGGACTGCCGAGGACCACGAGCTCTACGAGGCCTTCCAGCGGTTCGGGGCCCATCCTGACGGCGATGTGACATATGCCGACCAGGCCCAGGCCGAGCTCGCCATGGCAGTTGAGGTTGCGGATGGCCCCTGACTCCGCAGGCGCGCCCCTTCGGCGCGGGCAAATCTACTGTATCGACTGGGAGCCTGCCCGAGGGGAAGAGCAACACGGCAGACGGCCGGGCCTCATCGTGCAGGCCGACCCGATCAACGCAAGCAGTACCTACGGCAACACGATCATCGTGGCGATCACCACAGCCGACCATGCGGTGCCGACCCACGTGGCGCTCAGCCCGACACCTGAGAACGGCCTGAACCAACGCTCATTCGCCATGTGTGAGCACCTGATCACGGTCGCGCGAGGTCGACTGAGAGCCTGTACCGGATCGGTGGACGCCGCCACGATGGGCCAGGTCGATCGGGCGCTGAAGCGTGCCCTGGGGCTGAAGTAGGTGCGGTTTTGGCTGCGCTGCCAGGTTGAAGGTCGTATTGGCGGCGGCGGCCTCCAACCTGGTATCGCCGGCCGAGCCTGCCGTCGCAGACCAGGCTCCGCTACCCCAAGCTCAACGCGAAGCGAATGGCGGCCTCGACTTCGTTCATCTTCTGCCGGCTCAGTGGTGCGATGCGGTCGCGGAGGGTGGCCTTACTCATGGTCTGCAGGGAGTCCAGGTCTACCACGCACGGCTTCGGCAAACCGTCCTCCGGGCCGAGACGCACCTCCGTAGGTATGTCGCGGGCCCGCGTGGTGATCGGCGCCACCGTCACATTCGCCCGGACGGCTATGACGGGGTCTCGTGTCAGCACGAGCACTGGGCGTCTGCCGATCGGACCGGGCAGGTCTGCCCACCAGACCTCGCCACGGCGTATCACCACTCCGACGCGGCAAGGGCCGAGCCGCCGAGGGCGCCCCATGCCAGCTCGGGTTCGGTCTCCGGCTGGGCCGCGTAGCCGGCCACCGTGCGGGCCAAGTCGTACCGTTCACGCTCCTCTCGGAGCAGGGCCTCGACGGCGCGGCGGAAGTAGTCGCTCCTGGTCTCGCGGGAGGCGGCTCGGCGCTCCTCCACCTCTCGCAGTGTGCAGTCGGGCAAGCTGATGCTGATCTTCACGCTCGTGGCCATGGTTCCTACCATCCTCCTACTGCCATCCTACCATAGCGTCCCGGCTGTTGCGCTACGGAGAGAGGGCCTCAGGACAGGGCAGCAGGGGTGTTTGTATGGCCTGGCCTCCCGGCAGGCTCCTGGCGCTGAAGCAGGGGCGGCTTGGGCTGCGCCGCCCCTTCGTCATCGGCTCAACGGCGCTACGGCACCACGTTGAAGGTCGTGTTGGCGGCGATGGCCTCGTACCAAGCATCGCCTGCAAAGGCGGAAGTCGCCGTATGGGCTCCGCTGGGTTCGCCGGCGGGGATGGCCCATATGGCGGTGGCCCAGCCGTCGGCCCCGACTGAGACGGTCTGCACCTCGGTCCCGTTAACGCTGAACTTAATGGACTTGCCGGGTTGGATCGCGTAGTCCGGCAGGCTGCGGACATAGGCCTTCAGCGGATGGCTTGTGCCCGCCTTGCCGGTGCGGGCGTAGGGCCAGATGTACAGGATGCCCTTCAGCACGGTTAGGCTGCCGACGTTGGCGGAAGCAAGGTACCCGCCATCGCCCGCAAACTCGCCGCGAATCACGCGGACGCCGGCGCCGGAGCCCTCCGGCACTGTGTACCCCAGTTGGGCGCAACCATTGGCCCGCGTGGTATCGGTGCCGATCGCGGCGCCGTCCACCTTGATCGTCATCACCTTGCCACCGACCGGCGTGTTGTCGGTCTGGAAGAGGAATGCCTTGGGCACGGTGTAGGTCTTGACCCTGCCGCTGCGGTCGGGCACGTAGGCCTTGGTCGCCACGGTGTCGGCAGTAACGGTGGCGGTGTCGGAGCAGGGCCCGTACTGGACGTCACCGGCGAATTCCGCGCTCAGGACGCGGGAGGCGGGTCCGTCCGTGATGGTCCAGGCCAGGGACGCGTCACCGGAAGGGTCGGTAACGGCGCTCCCCACATCGGTGCCGTCGATGCGGAACGTGACGCTGCTGCCGCTGAGGAAGGCGTTGTCGGTCAGCCGCCGGAGATCGTAGGCACGGAGGTATACCGGCCGCGTGATGATGCCGCGGCTGTCTGCGGCCCACAGGGCGGTAGGCGTCGCGGCGGTCGCTGTCACGCGGAGGTTCACGGGCGTGTTGTCGAAGTAGAAGCTCCCGAGGGCCCCTACCGATAGGTCCAGGGTATCGCCGGCCTTCATCGTAATGGCGTACTCCGTATACGAGCCGGCCGACGCGGTGGATGCGACGTACTGGAGCGACGTGGTGGAGTTCAGCAGCAGCCATGCATCGGTATCGCTGGAGTCTCCGGGCCCCCACTCCATGACCGCGTCGTAGGTCCCGTCGACGGGCGCGATGAAGCGGATGGTCGCGTACTCGCCGTTGGGCCCGGGATGCAACGCTGCCTCGCCGGCGCCAATCCCGTAGACCGAACCTGATGAGGTGTTCTTCCAGCATGAAGGCGTGCCAAGGGCGAGGTTGTGTTGCCAGACCGGCCCGTAGGATCCCTCAACATACTCGTCGAACAGCAGCAATGCGCTGCCAGGCGTCGCCGTGTACCCATAGCTCCATACCCCGTTGGGGTTCGGCGAACCGGAGACGAAGTCGGCGGCGGCGTCATAGGCCTGAGCGCGGATGGGCAGGAACGCAAGAGCCACGAGAAGAGCGGCAGCGGCACGACGGATAACGGGTAACACAGTCCCAAACCTCCTGATGCGTGCTGTGGTTGATGGCCGTATGTACGTGCGCGAGCCGCCACCTGCTCCTGACATAGGTGCATCCGCCACCTGTCCGAGGGCTACAATCTGGGGGGAGAACCACCATGCCACGTTCCGGGGTCCGATCACTGCCGCTCTGCGTTGCCACGGCGGCCCTGATCTCGTTGACCGTGCCGCTGCGGGCCGCATGCCAGGCCGCCGTGCGGCCGTTGCCGAAGCCTGTTACGACCGGCGGAATGGCGCTGAATGAGGCGCTGGCACGGCGGCGCTCCTGCAGGGCGTTCACCGACACGCCGGTGACCCTCCAGCAGATCAGCCAGGTCTGCTGGGCCGCCCAGGGCGTCACCGAGCCGGTGAAGGGGCTCCGCACCGCGCCGGCCGCCATGGCGCTCTACGCCGTTCGGCTCTTCGTGGTGGATCGGACCGGCATGGCTGAGTACCTGCCGAAGGTACACGCCCTGCGCACGGTCCGTGACGGCGACCTGCTCCCCGCGGCCCGTGCGCTGGCGCTGAACCCGGCGACATCGGGCGAGCCGCCGGTGGTGCTGCTGCTCTGTATTGATCCCGCGGCGTTGCAGGCCCGGGCGGGCGCCAAGGCCGAGCGGTTCGCGCTGCTGGAGGCAGGCCACGTGACCCAGAACATCCTCCTGCAGGTGACAGCGCTCGGCCTCGCAAGCGTCCCGGTGGGAGGCGTCGATGAGGCGAAGGCCAGCGAGGCGCTCAGACTGCCCGAGGGAGTGCGCGCGGTCTACGCGATGCCCGTGGGCAAGGCGAGAACCGAACGCTGACATGGGCGCGGGCAGGGCATCGCCTCAGAAGCGGAAGCCTACGCTCACCTCCGGCAGGAAGGGCGCCACATCGTCGCCGCCCATCGGGACCATGGCGCCGAAGCGACCCGAGATGCCGTTCTTGTGGCGAGATACGTAGAAGACGCCCGGCGCGAAGTAGGCGCCCGAGCCGGTACCGATCCGGAGGTTGTAGGCGAGCCCGGCGTTCCCGCCTTGCGGCGTCGCCACCGCCTCGGCGATGAAGCCGGTTCGGACCACGTCGAGGTTGGAGAACGCAGGGCTCTCCGAGCGGTTCCGGTAGACCATGCCGCTACCAAGCCCGATCGAGAGCTTGCCGTCGCGGTCCGCCGGCATATGGACGACCAGCGGCGCTCCCAGCCATAGCGTCGGGTGGAGCGCCCCGCCGCTTGCCTGCTCGGCGCGGGCGACGCCCATCACCAGCAGACATCCGGCGACTGCGAGTACGCACGCGAAAACTCTAGCCATCGCGCTTCTCCTCTCCGAGGTGATAGCCGATTCTAACACCCACGCCGGGCGATGCAATGGTGATTTGCCTCGCGCGCGCGCCGCCCTCGCAGTGTCGCGCGGCTCCGGTCAGGGACCGACGAGCGTCTTCCTGTCAGGTAGCGTCGGGAAGGCGGCGTGCGGCTCCTTCTGGTACCAGAATGCCACCGAACTGATGTCGTCGTTGAGCTGCAGGTACCTGCCGCCGTCCTGCCAACCGAGGGCCTGGATCGTGACCCGCAGGTCCTTGTCAAACCGGACGGGATCGGTGATGTGCCAGCGGTAGAGGCCGAAGCGCTGGCCTACCTCATAGATCCTGTCCGGCGGCAGCACCTGCGCCAGGCCGGCGTAGGGCGTGGAGAAGGTCTGGTACTTGCGCGTGTCGCGGTTCTCGAAGTTGTAGGAGCCGCAGAAGTAGTCTTCCGTGCCGGTGCCGCAGATGGTCGGGAACTCCTTGTCGCCGTCCATGTAGAACTTGATCTCGCCCTCGCCCCACCAGCCCGGGCTACGCACGCCCCAGGTGAGGTAGGTGCCGACAAACTGGCCCTTGCCCTTGACGCCGTCGAGGATCGTATATAGCGCCTTCTGCCTCAGTTCGCGCTCCTGGCGGAACTGCGCGTGCAGCATGGCGGCGTCTGCCGGTACGCGGCCCAGCACGTAGTTGACCTGGTAGTAGAGCACCATGTCCCTGGTGTCGATGTTCTCCATGGTGATGCGGGCCTTCTTGCGGAAGGGCATCTGCCAGTAGCAGTTGAAGGCGCTACCCGGGTTCACACAGACGGCCAGCGAGTTGACCTGGCAGTACTTCCCCAGGCCGCACGCGAAGAAGTCGCCCACCGGGCACTCGATGGAGGGCTCCGTCTCATTGTCCCAGTAGAAGCGCAGGATGGAGGTGCGCCAGTTGCCCGTGGGCGTCATCCAGATCTGCTGGATGCAGCCCGGCCCCTTGATCTCGCCCAGCGTGAAGGTGGCGCCGGCCTTGATGACGACGGACGGCGAGACCTTCCACGTCTGGCCCAGGTCGCGTGCGGCGTTCTTGCCGGTGCCTTCGGTGGCCATGCCTCCGCGGCCCTTCTCACCGGTGAGGTTCTCAGGGCTGATTGAGCGCGACTGAGCCGAGGAGGTACGGAAGAGGTCGCCGAGGCCGGTGGTGAGGCCGCTGGAGCCGTCGGCCCGAACCGCGCAGGGCGATGCCGCCAGCGCGAGTGCAGCGGAGAGGGTTAGGAGGTTCAGTTTCATGGTCCGACGCCTTTCTGGGGGGGGGTCCCGAGGCAAGAGCAGGTCTCAGGGCTCGATGCCGTCCATCAGTGTGGCACGAGCGCCTGCGGTTGTGCATGGCGCCTCCGTGCCCGGGCGCCGGGGGCGGCGATGGGGACGGCGGCGGCCGGCGCGGGTAGAATGCCCTCAGATGCGCCGTGGCTTCGGCACTGATGGAGGGCCGCGTAGCTTTGCACCGCCCAAGGGCCGCTGAACTTGCCGCCACACTCGTCTTCACCGGGCCTGCCGTGCTGCTCTACGGCGGCTTCGTCGCGCTACCCGCCCTCATGGGTTTCGCCTACAGCCTGACGGACTGGACCGGCTGGAGTTCCACGCCCGGCTTCGTGGGACTGGCGAACTTCCGCGAGATCGCCGGCGACCAGCGCTTCTTCGCCGCCGCCCGGTTCACGCTCTCCGAGACGGGCCTCATCCTTGTCTTCTTCACGTTCGTCTCGCTGGCCCTGGCCGTGCTGCTGGACCGGCTGCGGAGCATGAAGGGGCTCATCCGCGGGCTCTTCTTCTACCCCTATGTGCTGAGCATCCTGGTCAGCGCGCTCCTCTTCCAGTACCTGGCCAACTACCGCGAAGGCGCCATCAACAGCGCGCTGCGGGCCGTGGGGCTGGGACACTGGGCTCAGGACTGGATGGGCGACCCGGCGCTGACGCCCTGGTTCGTCTTCGCGCTGGTGGCCTGGAGCGGGCTCGGGTTCTTCACCACGCTCTACCTGGCCAATCTGCAGACCATCCCGTCGGACCTCTACGAGGCGGCGCACATGGACGGCGCGGGTCCGCTCACGGTGTTCCGGCGCATCCAGCTACCCATGCTGATGCCCACGCTGACCACCAACTCGGTGCTGGCGCTCATCACGGGCATCAACCTCTTCCCGCAGATCGTGGTGACCACGCAGGGCGGGCCCGGCTACCGGACCTTCACCATCGGCTACCACATCTACTGGCTGGGCGTGCTGAACAACCGGCAGGGCTACGCGGCCGCCATCTCGTTCGTCGCCTTCGCGGCGCTGGTGGTGGTGGCGGGCCTCCAGGTGGCGCTTCTCCGGCGACGGCAGGTGAACCTGTGAAGCGGCGGCTGCCCATGCTGGAGATCGCCATGCTGGTGAGCGGCCTGGCGTTCGTCTCGCCCTGCGCGCTGGCCCTGCTCAACTCGTTCAAGACACTGCCCGAGATCATCCAGGCGCCGCTGGCCCTGCCCCGGTCGCTCAACCTGGAGAACTACGCCTACCTCTTCACCGGCGTGCGGATCGCCGGACCCATGCTGAACAGCCTCGCCATGTGCGTGGCGGTGATCGGCGGGCTGGTCGCCGTGGCCCCCATGGCGGCCTACTCCATCACCCGGCGCACCACAAGCACCGGACCCGCGCTGCGCGTCTTCTTCCTGGCGGGCATCATGGTGCCGTTCCAGATTATCATGGTGCCGCTCCTGAAGCTCTTCCGCATGCTGGGCATCGAGTTCAGCTACTTCGCGCTCTGGCTCCACTACATCTCCTGGGGCCTCCCGCTCTGCATCTTCATCTACAGCGGCTTCATGGCGACCATCCCGCGAGAGATGGAGGAGGCGGCCGCCATCGACGGCTGCAGCCCCTTGCGCACCTTCTGGCAGGTGGTCTTCCCCCTCCTCTCGCCCTGCACGGTGACGGTGGTGATCTTCTGGGGCCTCTGGATCTGGAACGACTTCATGCAGGCCTTCATCATCATGGGCGCCAGCCGGGGCGACCTGGCCTTCGTGCAGCTCTGGCGGTTCCTCTCCGACAAGTACGTGAAGAACTGGAACACGATCTTCGCCGGCGTGGTGGTCCTCTCGGCGCCGGTGACGCTGCTCTACCTGGCCATGCAGCAACGCTTCGTGAAGGGCCTGACGGCAGGGGCGGTGAAGTGAGGACGACGGAGCCGTTGAGCGCGAGATCGACCGTCGAGTGGGCTGACGTGCCCGGCGAAGCGGGGCGCCGGCGACCGCGGCGCAACCTGGCCGCAGTCCGCTCAGGCTACGGCGGCGGGATCAGGCGGAAGGTGGCGTCGAAGATGGCCTTGTCCTCGGGCTCCAGCCCGGCTCCGAGCTCCGCGGCGCTCCGGTGCCGCTCGGCGTAGAGAGCGCTCTCACCTGCGGCGCGGGCGGCGTTGGCCAGTACCGCATGGGCGAAGGCGACCTCCCATGCGGGCCGCCCATTCGCTGTCACCCAGGCAAACGCGCGGACCGCGTAGCGCATGGCCGGCGCGCCGTGCCCCAGCAGGGCGTGGGCCTGCCCCACCAGCATCTCGCCCAGGGCGGCGTTCTCTTCCGTGCCCACGTGCCGCCAGTGGTGCAGCGAGGCATGGGCGAGCGAGAGCATCTCGGCATCCTCAGCCTCGACGCGGTCGGCCCGCTCGGCTAGGGTCCAGGCGGCGTTGTTGCACTCAATGGCGAACCATCGGTGCCACTTCCGTATCTCTTCGTCTGACGGACGCTCGGGCATGCGTACCTCCGGGTTCGGCGATGATGCGATGCCATACGCACGCCCGTGCCGCTACTGCGCCGGATGGGCCGTCGCGGCCACCTCCGGCGCGCCCAGCGCCCTGTCGTAGACGCGGACGTCGCGCAGCTCGCCCCGGAAGAAGGCGCGGCCCGACGCCTCCTCGTTGCTCCGCGAACCGGCGATCCGGTAGTTCTTGGGCGAGAGGCGGCCCGGATCGGCGCGGTAGGCCTTCTGGGCGGCCTGCGCGCCGTCGATGAAGAGGCGAGCCGTGCGGCCGTCGAAGGCCAGCGCCAGATGCCGCCACGCGCCGGGCTCTACGGCAACGCCGGTGGCCCATTCACCCACACCGTCCAGCCGCGCCACGACCTGCCCGCCTCGGAGCGCGAGCCCCGCGCCGTGGAGGCCGCTGTCGCGCTCGTCGCGCGAGTCGATTACGGGCCCCTCGCCGTCCTTCACCCAGGCCGCCAGCGTCCGCGCCAGGCCGTTCCGGATGCCGGTCTCCTCGTCGGACGCCCCATCGAAGCGCCTGGCCTGCACGAGGAACCGCCCCAGCAGGTCGCCACTCCGCAGCCGGTCGGCCTCAACCTCCTCGGGGATCAGGGCCCTGTTGTAGAAGCGCACGTCGGCGACGGAACCCGCGAAGCGGCCCGAAGAAGCGTCACGTCCCACGAAGTTCAGCGACGCTTCGGCGCCGCCGGACGCCGCCACCAGTTCGTCGGGCTCCAGCGCGCACGCGGCCACGCCAGAAGGGCGGCCGTCCACGAAGAGCCGGGCCAACGCGCCGTCCAGGCTGACAGCCACGTGGCGCCACTGGCAGGCAGAACCGACCGGCGCGGCCTGGAGCAGCGCTCCCCGCCGTCCCTGCCGGAGCCGCAACGCGCCCGTGCGGGGGTCCGCCTCCAGCGCCAGGGTGGGTCCGCCGGACCGGCCAAGATGCACCAGCGGTCCGCCCGACTGCGCCTTGAACCAGAGCGAGAGGGTGAGCGCCTGGCTGTCACAGACCGCCCGGTCCAGCTCCATCCACTGGTCGCGGCCGTTCAGGGCCAGGGCGCGGCCGTGGCGCTGGGGATCGGCGGCGACCTTCGGCGCCCCGACCAGTGCGGCCTCCAGCGCGCCGAACTCGTCCCAGCAGACGGCGCCGTCGGGCTGCTCCATGCGGTACGACGCCACGAGCCCCCGCGGCTTGCGCAGCGTCTGCGCCCAGTAGGCCTCGAACCAACCGCCCCAGGGCACGTGGTTGAAGTGGACGCCGTCGGAGAGCGGGAACGGCATCGAGTAGTCGAAATCGAGGATCGCGTGGCCGGTGACGCGGCAGTCCCAGGGCGTGGCGTTGCCGCGGGCGATCGCCTGGTCGGCCATCGTCACGTTGGTCAGCGCGGCGTGGCCCTGCACGCGGGCGTCGCCTGAAAGGTCGCACTTGCCCCTCAGCGTGGCCCGGTCCGAAACGCGGGCGCGGTCGCGGACCACGGAGGAGCCGGTGACCCACGCATCGTCGGCCACCACGGACTGGTCGCGCACGGTGGCCTCGTCGCAGATCACCGCACGGCCCAGGACGCGGGCGCCGCCCAGCACCCGGGCCGATCCGAGCACGCGTGCGCCGGCCCCAACCGTGGCGCCGGGGTCGACCTGAGCCGTGGCGGCCACGAAGCCGCCTCCATTGGGATGGCGCCGACCCGCGCTCAGGGGCCAGAGCCGCCCCGGCGTCGCGGGCGTCGCACCGACCAGCCGCACCTCGTAGGGATAGCGCAGGAAGGCCGGGTGGCGGTCCAGCGGGAAGCGATCCTGGAAGCCGGCCGGCGACGCCTCCACCAGGTCCGGCGTGGCCACCACCACCAGCGCCACCTGCGTCTCGCCGGGCCTCAGCGCGAACGCCTGCGCGCCCGGCGCCCAGACGGGGCTGTAGCGTGGCTTTCCATCCGGCGCGGAGGCCACCAGCGACCAGCGCCACGCCTCGCCGCGGCCGGGCGTGTCGAGGCCCCTGACCTCCACGGTGATCCGTCCCCGGCCCGGCGCCGGGGTGAGCCGGTGCGTCATGAAGGCGTATCGCATGGGCGCCCGGCCCTGCGGCACGCGCCACCAGCCCGGCCGCGCGGCGACGGGCTCCAGCGCGCTGCCCACGGCGCGGTCATACTCCTCGGCGGACCGGCCCGAGCCTCGCAAGGCGGCGCGGTAGGCGGCTCCGTCGGCGAAGTCGAGCATGGCGAACCGGCGCAGGGCCAGGCAGGCCACATCCTTCACCGACTGCGTCTTCGGCAGGAGACGGGCCACCTTGCCCCAGGCGCTCATCTCCTTGGGTCCGTCGGTCCAGAGCCGCGTGGCCGGGTGCGGGCCGAGGCTGACGGTATCGCCCAGCTCGTCCAGCGCCATGTGCATGCGGAAGTCGGCGTAGATGAAGCGCTGGTGGTCCTGCAGGACGCAGCTCTGGCTCAGGATGCCGCGCTCCAG
Source organism: uncultured Chthonomonas sp. (assembly GCA_903885605.1). Lineage (GTDB taxonomy): Bacteria > Armatimonadota > Chthonomonadetes > Chthonomonadales > CAJBBX01 > CAJBBX01. The sequence goes on from CAISJD010000118.1 coordinate 64,859, forward strand.
CGAGGTGCGGTAGCCGGGCAGGATGGCCCGGTAGTGGCGGTTGCGCAGCTCACGCAGGTAGTTGGCATGCGACTCCCAGAAGGCGCCGTTGAGGAACCCCGGCTGCATCCCCTGCACGGCGTGGGCCAGCTCGTGCGGCACGGGGTTGCCCCAGCCCTCATCGCGCAGGCCCCAGCCGGGGATGTTGAAGTAGGTCCAGCCGTTCTGGCCGCCCATCCACGTTCCGCCATACCACGAGGTGATGTTCACCTTGCAGCGGCGGCTCGGCTCCTTGGCGGTGGGGTTCACGAACGGCTCCCGGTAGCCCGCCGTCTTGCAGTAGACCTGAAGGCACTCCTCGGCCATCCGCAGCGCTCGCCGCGGCATGATGGCGGCGTCGAAGCCCTTGTCGGCCACGAGGCTCATGGGCGACCACCAGAAGACGAAGTGCTTCGACTCCAGCTTGGTCAGGTCGGCCCGCGCCTCGGCCTTGTGCTGGTCATCGCCGACGAAGATGTTCAGATCCTCGTTCACCACCAGGACGTCGCCGGGCAGGTCTCCCACCTCGGCGTACTCCACGCGGCCGCCGGCGGGCATCTCCACGATCAGGCCGCGCAGCCGGTCGCGCCAGAGGACCTCCAGACCCAGGTCGAAGCGGTAGGCGTGCATCCGGCCGTCGCGCCGCACCCGCGCCGCGGGGATCTCGAATGACCGTGGCCCAAGGCCCTGCGCCAGCCCGGCGCGGTAGGTGATCCGGATGCCGCCGCCGCTGCCCACGGGCGCCGAGGCACAGAGCTGGAGGTAGTCGTTGAAGCCCAGGTCGAGGTCCGGTCCGGGCTCCGCGATGGACGCCCGAACCTCGATGCGGCGCCCTGCGGCGGCCTGCGAGACCAGCTCGGCGGCCGACCATGTGGTCGCCCCCGCCAGGCGATCCGTGGGATCCACGGCGACCAGCCCGGCCCCGTAAGCGCCGACGGACTGCACCGCCGACAGGATCAGCGCCACCCAGGCCATGCGCAACACGCCCATACCCACCTCCGCAGCCACCTGCATCGGCCGCCCAAGATTGACACGCGTTCAGTCCGCGGCTACACTCAGCCACCGACGCCCCGGCGCCGGCAACCACTGCCCCACGATGGAGGCGCCACGCCCATGTTACCCATCCTGCTCGCACCCGCCCTGCTCTGCTCCATGCCCGTTGCCGGCCCGACGGCAGTCCCTGCCGCTGAACTCACGGCCGGGCTACGGCGCGCAGCGGACGAAATCCTGCGCCACCAGAGCCCAGACGGCGCCCTGGGCATGTCCCCCGCCTCTGCCGCAGCCAACGCCGTGGTCCCCTACTTCGCCAACGGGGCGGCCATCGGACTGGCCGACGCCTACAGGGCGACCCGCGACGTTCGCTACCTGAACGCCGCTCGACGCTGGGCCGGCTGGTACGAGGCCCACATGAACGCCGACGGCACCGTCTACGACTACAACGGGAGCCCGCAGGCATGGGTCTCCACAGGCAAGTACGATTCTACCGACTCGTACGCCTCGACCTACATGGAGCTGGTCGCGGCGCTGCACATTGCCCGGCGCGACCCGGCCTGGCTGAAGGCCCGCGCGCCACACCTCCGCCGCGCGCTGGCGGCCATCCGGCTGACGCTCGATCCGCGCGGCCTGACGCGGGCGCATCCGAAGTGGGAGTGGATGTACTGCATGGACAACGTCGAGGTCGCCCGGGGCCTGCAGGCGTTGGGCGCCGTCGCCGCCGCGATACCCGACGCGGCCCTGGTGAAGGAGGCCGCCGACCTGCGGACCGGCATCCTGCGCTCCATCGACCGCGAGCTATGGAATGAGCGGATGGGCGGCTACCGCGTCGGCGTCATGCCCAACGGCGCCGTCTCCGAGGGGTTGGCCAAGTGGTACCCCGACCAGATGGCGAACCTGATGGCCGTCGCCTGGCTACCATCCTCCAGGCGGAACACGGAGCTCTACGCCCGCCTCAAGGCCGCCGCCGCCCCTCCGGTCACGGTGACGACGCTGGACGACCTCGACAGGGCGGTCTGGTGGCTCTGGGCCTCGGGTCCGGCCGGAGACGCCGCCAACCAGCACACGCTGGAGGCGGCCCTCGCCCGCATCGACGCGGACCTGCTGTCCCGATGCACGGTGGGTTACCCCGGCCACATCTGCCGTCTCCTGGCGGCAGCACTCCGGCCGAAGCGCGCGTCCCGGACCCGTTGACCAAGACACGCAAGCAGAACGGCCTGCGGCAGAAGCCGCAGGCCGTTCTGTCTGGCTCCCGATGAACCCTGACGACTAGCTGGCGCCCGTACCCAGCGGGCGTAGCCAGTACTGCACGTCAACGTACCCGGGGCTGGTCACCACACTGGTCGGCCCTTCATCGAAGTACTCGGTCTTCTGAGCGCGTATGTCGTACGGACCGGGCGGCGGAGCAATGATGCTAACCTGGCCATTGGCGTTGGTCGCACCACGTCCCTGCCAGGCGCCACGCTCGCGCCGAACACCAACCTGGGCGCCGAACACCGGCACGAGAGGACTGTCGGCGGGATCGCGAACCACGCGCACACGAATAGTCACGCTTGACGACGGGAACACGGCAATGACCCACCACGAGAAGTGGTTGACCTCAGCCTTGTACGTCACGGGTGTCGTGGTCTCGTCGCGGACCGCATCGCTATCGCTTACCCAAACGCCTGTGTCGGTATCCAGGTACCAGAGCGGAATGGTCGGAAGGGCCGGGTCATTGCTCGTGCTGACCGGGAAGCGCAGCGTGGCCGTACCGGCGAGCTTTGCAGGCTGCCCCGCGCCGTCCTCGAGCGTTACGTTCACGGCGCCGTACGTGATGAGCGGCACCTTCTCACCTGCGGCCCGACTGCTTACGCCGACGTACTGAGCGGGGAAGCTCTCAAGATACGCGACGTCACCGGGCACCCATGTGGTGATCTTCACCTTGGCCGTGTTGAGGCTAGAGCCGGTAGGCGTGACGATCCCGCCCGCCGGAAGGGCGACCAGTGCGTTGTTCCCATCGGCACGGTCATCCTTCACGATGGTGGCGTTTACGGGGTCAACACTTGCCTGTCGGCTTACCGGCAGAAGGGTCACATTCTGCTCGGTATTGGATGTCTCAGACACCGGCACTACCGAGACACACTGGTTGTAGCTAGCGCTACCGAAGGTCACCACCAACTCCGACGCGGCCGAGGTCACGCGGAGATCATAGCGGCCTGCAGCATCCGTGATGGCACTGGCGCCGGCCGCTGACACGGTGACGCCCTTGACGGGCGCACCGGACGGGTCAGACACCTTGCCCAGCACTCTGAGGCCGGGAGTGGTTCCACCGCCGCCACACCCGACGCTGCTCAACACAGCGAGGGCAGCAAACGGCGCGAGCGCCCGAAGGCAGAATCTCATGGTCATGCGTCGTCTCCTTAGGGCGTCACGGTGAGCGTGGCCGAGGCCGCGCTTCCCGCATTGCTGGCATCACCGGCATAGGCTGCGGCGATCGTGTGTGGACCGACAGCAACCGTGGCCGTGTACAGGTAGCTGCCGCAGCCGGCGGCATCGGTGACTGCGGTACCGACATTAGTGCCGTCGATCTTGAACGAAACGGTCTTCCCTGGCAGCCAAGCCAACGCCGCGTCGCGCAGGTAGCCACGCAGGTAGGTAACACCGTTGGCGGCCACAGTGCGGTTGATGGTGTACATGTAGGTCGGGGACAACTGAACGATCAGGGTGCCGGTACCGGTTCCGGCGGCATAGGTAGTATCGCCGGCGAACTCGGCGACCACCGGGTAGGACCCCGGAGAGGTTGCACCGACCGAGTAGGTGTACGCCGCCCATCCCGTTCCGTCTGTGATACCGGCGCCGACCGGCGTACCCGATACCTTGAACGTAATGGACTGGCCCGTGAGGGCGACGAGGCCGGGCGAAGTGCGCAGGAGCGCCTTCAGCTCGGACGAACCGCCTGTGTTAGCGGTGCGGGTCGTCACATAGACGGCGGTGGCGATCTTGTTGACGGTCAGAGCGGCTGATCCCGAACAGGGATTGTTCAATGCATCGCCGGCGAACTCCGCCGTGATACCGTGTGAGCCCGGAAGCACGGTCACCGTATAGGTGTACTGCGCCTGACCATCAACGCCCGTAAGACCCGTCCCCACAGCCGTGCCGTTGATCTTGAACGTGACCGTCTTGCCAGGCAGCCAGGCCAGCAGCATATCGCGAAGCCAGGCCTTCAGGTAGGCGGCGGCCTGGTACGTCGCGGTCCGATCCACCACGTACATGGAGGTCGGCGCATCCACGATAGTCAGGGTAGCGGACCCGCTCGCCTCGGTGTAGGACTCGTCTCCGATAAACTCAACCACATACGTATGTGCGCCAAGGGTGGCCGCACCGGGGACGATGTACGAGTAGTCCGCACGGCCGGTGGCGTTGGTCGCCGAAGAGCCGAGCAGCGTTCCGTCCAGAGCGAACGTAAGCGGCTTCGCCGCAACACCTGCCGATGCGTATGACAGGTAGGCCGTCAACTGGGCGGTAAGGCCGCGGCGCGAGGTCCTGTTGGAGGCCGTGATCGCAGGCGCCTGGTTCGGCGGGCTCAGCCTCGCAATGAAGGCATCTGACAGGCCGCCGCCGTAGGCGCCCTGAATCGTCCAGATCGGTGCGCCGGGGGAGAAGGCCGCGCCGGTGCTGTAGCCGCCGACGTAGATGGAATCGCCGCCGCTGTAGTTCGCAAGCGAAATGGCCGTGTCCCGACCAGTTGAACCAAGGAGGGTGCTGAACAGAAGTACCCGGCCCGATGCCGTGAACTTCGAGACGAACGCGTCGGTCAGGCCCGACAGCGTCGAGCGGTAGGCGTTCGACGTGACCGGCAGGTTCGTCGAATACGTTTCGCCCGAGACGAACACAGTGCCCGCGTTGTCCAGACTGACCGCCTCGGCGATGTCGTTCGCGGAGCCGCCGAAGTACGTACACCAGATGAGAGATGAGCCAGACGACGCCAGTTTGGCCACCACCGCATCGGACAGTCCACCCGCATGGGTCGCCTGGTAGGCGCCGGGTGTTACTGACAGGTCAGTGCTCTCGGTCAGGCCCGCCAGCACCAGATTGCCGGATGCATCGGCAGCGATGCCACGAACCGCGTCGTGCCCATTCCCACCGAACAGGGTGGAGAAGACAAGGCCCGACCCCGCCGCAGTCAGTTTGGTGACAAACCCGTCGTAGCCGGCGCCGGCTACCGTCTGCGCGGCGCCGGCGGTGGTGGGAAACGCACTATCATTGGTGCGGCCGGCTACCGTCGCCTGCCCGGAGCCGTCCACGCTCAGCGCGAAGCCCTGGGTCCAGCGCGAGGCGCTTGTTCCACGCAGGTACGTCGAGTAGACGATAGCGTTGAGGGACCCGGTCAGTTTGGTAACGAATGCCGCTGCGGCCGAGGTGCCGAGGGTGCCCTGATATGCCGATACGGTCGGGTAGTTGGTCGATTGCGTGTAGCCGGAGATGTATACATTGCCGCCCTGCAGCGTCAAGGCACGGGGCGTGTCATATCCGCTACCACCGACGTACGTCGATGCGACAATGGACGATCCGGTGGAGTTCAGCGTCGTCACGAAGCCGTCGGCGCCGCCCCCTGCGTTGGACGACTGGTAGCAGGGCAGCTTGACGGGCCAGTTGGTGGAATCCGTGTCGCCGCAGATGGTCACGACGCCGCCGGACGCTACGATGTCGGACGGTTGGTCGGCGCCGGAGCCTCCGATGAGGGTGCTGTACTCTACCACTGCGCCGCTGCTGCGGTACTTCGCCACGAACACGTCGTAGTAGCCGCTGTTGTAGGTACGATCATAGGCGCCGACAGTCGTTGGGAAGCTGGTGGTCGAGGCGGTGGCGCCGATCACGTAGACGTAGCCGTCGGACTCCGTGGTGATGCCCTGGATGAAGTCCTCGCCGGTTCCGCCGAGGAAGCCCTCCCAGTCCAACACGGGGTCAATGACCAGCGGTCTTGAGCGGTCGTACGCGCCCACCGCGAAGGTGGCGACAGGCGCGCCCACCGCCGATGCAAGCCGGTACGAGGCCTTCACCGGTATCCTGCGCGTCCCCACCATCTGGTACGCAACCGGGCGCGTCTTGGTCAGCGATCCAGCGTTCGCAACCAAGCGTAGCCCGCCATCCGGCGCGATCGAGGCCGACTTGACGCCGTTGTAAGCCAGGCGGATGCGACTCGCATCTGCGCCGGGAGCCACCACGTAGTCGGCCTGTACGCGGCGTCCCGAGCCATAGTAGACGACATCAATGCCCGGGTAGGCTGATTGGACCCGAACCCGCGAGTAGGTCGGTAACTTGGTCCGCCATGCTGCCGGGTCATTCCCTACCAATACGTTGTGCACACCCGGCAGTCGCCGCTCCGCCGTGGCTCTCGCCGCTGCGTTGGAACCCACCAGCCTCTCGGTGATGTCCTGTGGCCCGCTCTTCGCGGCCAGACGGACCGTTACTGCCCCGGGTTCGATCGACACGCCGTAGCCCAACCCACGTGCGACGAAACCGCCGCCGGAGCCGGGCGCGAATTGCAGCGGGAGGTTCATCTTCGTGCCCGAAACGCTCGGCGCGGCAAGACCCGGCAAGCCGGCCAAACCGCCACCCAGCGCGGCGCACACTCCAAGGTACGCCGGCAGAGCTCCTGTTGTTCTCCACTGAAATGCCATGGAACTGGCTTACTCCTTTCCCGAGCGATGCACTACCGCTCGGTACCGCGCCGAGGCTTACCTATTCGGCGAACGCCTGCAGGGCGTACCGCTACCATCAGCGGCAACAACTACCCAACGCCTGAACGAGAGAGTCAACAATCAGCCAGAGCCACGGCGCTCCGCCGCCCCAATCGATCCCTGGCCATGCACCATGGGCCCGCCTGTGCTAGAGCCACTAAAGCCGCCTATGGACCACCTATTCTACATCCTGCCCGCGCTGCTGTCCAGTGGGCCAACGGCCCTCATGCGCCGATATTTGCACAATCGCGGCGAACTAGGGAGGCGATGGCGCGGTTTGCCGCGTCGCTTGCCGTGGACATCCCGTACCCTCCGGGGCGACGGCCATCTCCCAGACCCTCAGCCCGAACCGGCTCAAGTAGACCGGAATGCTCTTGTAGAGCGGGTTGCTCTCCTCGATCCGGCGGATCATGGCGCGCTTCTCCAGCGAGGAGCCGCCGGCCAGGATCGTCACCGAGCCACCATCGCCGCCGGCGCCGTTCACCTTCCATCCGACGGCGCCGAAGGAGCGCGCGATGTCGATGACGCGCAGGGCGTCGGCGCCCACCAGCTCGCCGTGCAAGCGGGCCTGGGCCTCCGTGTTGTCCGCCATGGCCCGGCCCAACTCCTCGAAATCGCCGCAACAGAGGGCGTCCTTGGACCGAGGGGCGGTGCGGCGGAGGTCCTCGAGCTTGGCGCAGTCGGCGCCGGAATCCCTGAGATCGCGGATCACCTGCGCGTGCACCGCCGACGAGGAGTGGGACTTCCCGAGATAGATCAGCGCCAGCCGCCGCTCCAGCTCCCACCAGATAGCGTTGGGCACCTGCACGGGCGAGACGGCGGCGTGCGGGTACCGATGCATCTCTATGTAGTTGATGCCCCCGTAGGCGGAGCAGAGCTGGTCCTGAATGCCGCACTGCTGTCCCAGCATCTCAGTCTCCACGGCGTGGGCGGTGGTCGCCACCTCGTGGGCCGTAAGGCGGCCGGGCGTGAGCCGGTCCAGTGCGCCGATGAGCGCCACGGTCACCGCGGCGGAGGTGCCCGTGGAGGCGCCGGCCGGAGCCTCGCTGAAGACGGTGATGCCGAGTGCCACGTCCTCGGGCACCCCCATGCGGTGGATGGCGGCCTCCAGCAGCGGGTGGCGGTCCCAGCCCAGACCCTCGGGCGTCACCACGTAGCGCTCGCCGTAGTTCTCGGCGCACAGCACCACGCGGTCCGCCTGCGCCTCCCGGGGCCAGACATCCACCTGCACCTCGGCGTAGGGATAGACACCGATGTTGAAGATGCAGCCCCGCTCGGCGAACCAGGTGTCGGTCCAGCCGCCATTATCGCAGATGCGAATCGGCGCGACGGCAGTGATACGGCTCAGCGGTCGAGGGGCCTCAGGCACTGCCGCCCTCCCCGCCCAGGATCTCGAGTACAGACGCGATGACGCGGCGAACGTCGGCATCGGTCATCCTCGAGTAGATCGGCAGGCTCACCACTGTGCGGTACGCGGCGGACGCGTTCGGGAACTGCCCATCGGTCAGGGCATAGGTATCACGCCAGTATGGATGCATGTGCAAGGGGATGAAGTGGACGCTTGTGCCGACACCCCGGTCGGCCATCTCCGTGATGAACGCATCGCGATCGACCCGGGCGCCGGGAAGCAACCGGAGGATGTAGAGGTGCCAGCTGTGCTCATCGCCGGTCGCGCTGTGCGGTGGCAGATCGACGGGCAGTTCGCCGAACGCCAGGTCATACTGGGCGGCGATCTCAGCCCGACGCGCTTGCATAGCTCGGACCTTGCGCAGTTGGTGGATGCCGAGCGATGCGGCCAGATCCGTCATGTTGTACTTATAGCCCGGGGCCACTACCTCGTAGAACCACGCAGGCCTGTCGGAGCGGTACCGGTCGAACGCATCGCGGTCTATCCCGTGCAACCGCATCCGCCGGCATCGCTCGGCCAGGCGGTGGTCGCGCGTCACGATCATGCCGCCCTCGCCCGCCGCGACGGTCTTCGTGGCATAGAAGCTGAACACGACCGCTGAGCTGCTGAGACCGCCGATGAGCCGCCCGGCATGCGTGCAGGGGAGCGCGTGCGCCGCATCCTCGACGATTGGGATACTGCCGGCGATCGCCGCCAGGGCCGCCATGTCGCACGCCAGGCCTGCGATGTGCACGGGAATGATGGCCCGCGTACGAGGCGTGACGGCACGCGCCACCGCGTCCGGCGCCAGGTTCAGCGTCGCCGGGTCCAGGTCCACGAACACCGGGTCGGCCCCCAGGTAGCGCACGACCTCCGCAGTGGCTGTGAAGGTGAACGTCGGCACGATCACCTCGTCGCCGACGCTGACGCCCAGCGCTTCAAGCGCAAGGTGGAGACCCGCCGTAGCGGAGTTCACGGCTACGGCCTCGGCCCCGTCGCCGACGAACTCGGCGAACTGAGCCTCGAACCGCTTGGTCTTCGGGCCCGTCGTCAGCCACCCTGACCGGAGCGACTCGACCACCTCCGCGATCTCATCCTCGCCGACATCGGGGAGGGCGAAGGGCAGGTGGGGCAGACAGCGCGTTCCGGTCGTTAGGAGCATTGGGTTCACTATCTGGCTCTGGCCTACCGTGATAGGCCTGGATCGCGGACAGAACGTCGACAGAGGATGAAGCGTACGATGCCGGCCAGATAGCCGGTACCGTAGGACAGATGGTAGGTGGCGAAGACGACAGGCAGGAGGGGCAGCAAATCCCACCCGGCTCGCCGGGCCGTCGCAACGCAGGCCACCCCCATGGCCCCGGCGTAGGCGACCAGACCTATCTGAGCCGCATGGTGGAGGGGATGGAAGACGCTGGGCAGAGCCGCAATCGGCAATGACAGCACGAAGGCGCCCGGCACGAAGTGCCTCCACGACGCATGGCGACCGTGCTTCCGAAACACGAGCACCTTGTACATGCCGTACTGGTAATACTGTCGCCAGAGCTTGCCCAGCGAACTGCGGGTCGTGTACCACGAGCGGATCGAAGCCGACTGCCAGACCTCGCCGCCGGCGCTCCGGATTCGCAGGTTGTGCTCGTCATCCTGGTTGCGGGTCAGCTGCGTATCGAAGAGACCGACCGCCTCGAATGTTGATCGCGGCCAGCAACCGTAGGGTACAGTGTCCGTGGCCCCCTCGTACCGCTCCTGGTGGAAGCTCCCGGTCCCGACAGCGAAGGGACAGGCATAGGCGGCCGCTATGGCCCGGCTGACATAGCCGCTTGGTCTGGTTCTGGCTGCCCCGCCGACATTCCACGCGCCTGTCGCGCATTGCGCCTCAACGCACCGTCGCAGGTAGTCGGACGAGTACTCCGTATGGGCATCCACGCGAGCGATGAGGCGCCCCCTGGCGATCGCTACTGCGGAGTTCAGCCCATGGGACGTCGTGCGGTCCACGTTGTCGATCACGCGCACACGGCGGTCCCGGGCGACAACCCGGCCGAGGATCTCGCGCGTGCCGTCGTCCGACATACCGTCGGCCACGATAACCTCAAAGCCTCCGGGAATGTCATCCCAGGCGAGGACGCTCTCAAGGCACCGCTCGATGTGATTAGCCTCGTTGCGGCACGGGATGATGACCGTGGCCCCGAGATCGGCGGTAGCGGCGAACGTATGACCCTCGCCGCTGCCGCCGACGCTGCGCCCGCCGCCGCATGGGTCAACCGGGGGGATCGGCTGGCCGGGCCGGAGCCGACCATACACGACGCCGTCTTCCGTGGTGCAGTGGCCGACTTGCGCCCGCTCATGAGACAGCAATGCCACTCTGGTGACCTCCAGCCTTGCGCCGGCGCCATGCGGCCGCACCGGGCTATCCTCTACCAGATATGAGAGCGCCGCCAGAGCAATGCCCCAGCACCCGAACGCCACCGACACGGCGTTCCGGGTCCATGATCCCACGCCTGCAACCGCAGCGTGAGCGATCGGACCAGCCCAGTGGTATCTGCGTATTTGGCCTCAGTAACCACCATTATACCCACCCTCATCGCCTACGCGCGCTCAACATCGCCGGCGTGGATACTGACGGCGACGGAAAGGCCGACATGGTCTATCCGCACAACCAGCCGCCTCTGCCCCGCATCGACCCGCTCCAGCAGACCCACCACGCCCTTCAGGGGCCCCGCAGCGATCTGCACCCGCTCGCCCTCAGCAAGCGCCGCAGTGGCCGTTACTTCGCGCCCGGAGCCCAGGAGTATCCGCAGCGAGGCCACCTGATCATCCGGAATGCGCGCCGGCCGTCCATTGCTCACGATGATCGACACAACCCCGGGCGCCTTCTTGATCTCCGCCCGGAAGTCAGGCGTCAGGTCGCATCGCACGAAGAGGTAGCCCGGGAGCGCAGGGACCTCGACCATCTTACGCCGGTCAACCCGCCTGCTCCACTGATGCCGGGTGGGCACATAGACCTCGACGCCGTCACGCTCCAAGAACCTGGCAACGGCCTGCTCATGGCGCGAGCGCGTGTAGACGGCGTACCAGGCAAGGGTGGATGGGGCGGGCGGCACGGTGACAGGATCAGTCAAAGCTCAGCTTCCACGTCCGAAACCGACCTCCATTCCTTGACAAAGGCGGCGGGCGACACTGCCGATCTCGAACTCCTCCTCTATCCGGCAACGTCCGGCCCGCCCGGTCTCCAACGCGAGAGCGCGGTCGCTCAGGAGACGCTGAATGCCGTCTGCCAGGGCTTCAGGGTCCATCGGCGGAACGAGCAGACCGGCCCCGTCGTGTAGCAGCTCGCTGATCCCGCCGGTTTTGGTCCCCACCACGGGTAGGCCATGCGCCATGGCTTCCATCAGGGCCACGGGGATGCCTTCGTGTTCACCGTTCCCGAGATCGACGCTCGGCAAGACCACTGCGGCGACCCGGCCACTCCGGTATTCCCCAAGGAGCAGGTTGTGGGGTACTGGCCCCTTGAGATGGACGATGCCGCCGAGACCGCGCTCGGCCACGGCATCATGCAGGGCGAGGCCATCCGTTCCGGACCCGGCCAACCATACGGCGATAGGCACGCCTCGAGCCACAAGCAGAGCGACAGCATCCAGCAGGTACCGATGCCCCTTGACGGGCAGGTACATCGCGGGACAGATCACCAGATGCGAGCCGCTCGCAGGCACCGAGACCGGCGAACAGGGCATCTCGACCCCCATATGGACCACCGCCTCGTTGCCTGCAAGTCGGACCCCCTGTCCTTGCGCCAGCGCCAAGCCGCTCTGTGAGATGAACCGGACCCACGAGGCCCGACGCACCTTCAGGGCCAGCAGATTGTTGGCCACGATGTCCGCTCGGTGCGCTGTGAAGCTCCACGGGATGCCCGCCACCTCACCCGCGACCATCGCCATGGTGGCCGTGGTCAGGGCCCACTGGGCATGGATGTGGGCTACGCCCTCTTCTTGGGCCAGCCTTGCACACCAGAGCGCCTTGGGGAGCACGAGCAGGTTGCGCACCACCACCGACGGCCGGTGCGACCGCACAATCAGCGCCAGCGCCCGGAACACACGCCACGGGTGACGCAGGACCATCACTGCGGCAGACGCGGCAATGCCGCCATCTAGGAGCGGCCGGCGGACCGTGCAGTCAGCATGTCGCGCGGCATCTTGATGCACAGCGAGCCGTGGCGGAGTGCGCGGGACCAGGATTAACCGTAGCCCGAGATGGCGTAGTGCACTAACCTCTGCCGTCAGGAAGGCCTCGTGTGGCCCGTATGGGTAGTCGCAGGTCAGGTAGAGAACGGTCATCTGGGAGGAGGTGGCGCCTGGCGGCCTCCGCTACGTTGCCGCGAGTGGCGGTGGCGACCGGCCGTCAGCACCGGCGTCTCGGCCTCTCGTTCAACGGCAGGGGCCTCCGCCTCATCGAACTGCATGCGGCACAGGGCCAAGCCGAACATGAAGGCCGGCGCGGCCAGACGCATGGCATACCAGAGCATGTAAGTGAGGCTCCAAGCCAGACAGGCCAGCTTGACGGCGCTGCCATAGGGTGGCCCCGAATTGAAGCTGCCGCGCCAGGCCATCACTGCGAGGACCAGGACAGCCAGGCCACCCAAAAGCCCATGCTCAGCGAGCATCCGTGTATACTCCATCTGCGGGCTCCCAGCGTGCATCTGGCGTCGCCGCTCTGATCCTACACCAACGCCCAGCACCGGGTAATGCAGGAACAACCGCATGTCACCCGCAGCGATCTGGTCCCTGCCCGTAGGCCTGAATGACATGAACCGACCCACCAAGCGGCCGTTTGTGGCCCGGTTCATGACCGGTACCATCAGGAGCGCTACTGCGACAAAGGCGGTGATGCCGACAGCGACCCGCCTGCGCTCGGTCCTCCACCGGGCCAGTGCCATGCAGGCAACACCTCCCGCGATCACGGAGCTGTACACCCCCCCACGGGAAAACGTCAAAGCGCACTGCCCGGTAAGCCAGAGCGAAACCGATAGCGCAGCAACCCTCAGGCGTGCCCCGTGCGGATTCAGCATCAGCAGGAATGCCGCCAGCGCTCCGAGCCCGAGCACGGCGGACACCTGGTTTGGTCCGTAGCCCCCGCTTGCTACCAGCGATGAGCTGCGCCCGAACTTGACGTGCTCAGCGCCTAGCAGACCGGCGACGCAAAGAAGAGCTACCGCGCACGCCGGAACGCACAGGCACGCAAGCAAGCGCCTCAACGCCATAGGGTCAAGCGACGCGCGTCGGAAGTAGAGGCAACATGCTGCAAGACACATCGGGCCGCTGAGGCTACCGGACACTGCATTCCGGAACTCCAGCCAACCAGTGCGACCGTCGGTCACCCACAGCGCCGGTAGCAGGAGCAGCATGTAGAACAGGGGAGCCCTGTACGTACCTCGACCGTCACGCATCACGGCCGCCCAGACCAGCGTCACTGCAACGGCGTACTTGGCCAGTTCCCACGGCGCCGGCGCAGCGGCCATTCGCCACAGCACTTCAGAGCCGACTGTGTAGGCTGCGAGGCAAGCGACCGTGGCCGCACCGCGCCTCAGGGCTACGGCAGCGAACAGCAACGACACGGTCAGCAGAGCGTGCAAACCAGCCGCGGCGGGGTACTGCCGGACCAGAAACGCCACCGGAAGGTGTGCTGCTGCGATCGCAATGGCCAACCCGCGCGGCCTGCAGCACGCCCAAGCCGCGGGCCGGCGCCACAGATTCGCTGCGGCTGCCGCCAAGGATGTCTTAGGCTGCGGAATGCCGGGGAGGATCACCGACTGTGCCGCCGCGAGCGGCGGTGGCGACCGGCCGTCAGCACCGGCGTCTCGGCCTGTCGTTCAGCGGCAGGGGCCCCCGCCTCATCGAACTGCATGCGGCACAGCGCCAAGCCGAACATGAAGGCCGGCGCAGCGAGACGCATGGCCGCATTCGTCATATAGAGAAGGGTCCAGACAGACAGCATGATCGCTGTTGCTTTTGCGTAGCCGCCCTTGGCACCTGCAACTGCCCTGACCACCATCACGGCCAGCAGGCAGATTGCCAGCGCCCCCAGGACGCCATGCTCGGCCAGTAGCCGGCTGTACTCCGTGTGCGGACGTCCGCCGCGCAGAGGACGCACAGCCGGCGACACCCCCGGCCCGACCCCGAGCAGCGGATATTGCGCAAACAGCATGAGATCGCCTGCGATGATAAGTTCTCGATGTGTCAGACTTGTATTTGAGAACCGCTTTGTTATCGCTCCATCGGTGAACTCGACCAGGCGCGGCGCCACCCATCCCACACCCACCACGGCAACGATGCCCATCACGGCAACAGCGCGTCCGCGGTACCGCGAACTCGCGACCAACGGGAACAACCCGCACAGCAGTGCGCCGCCGGTGTTGTAGAGCCCTCCCCTGGAGAAGGTGAGGGCGCTCTGGGCCCCGAAGGCCAGGGCCAGGCCAGCGAGGCCGGCATGCCGGGCGCCCGCCCCCCGTTCGCCGAGCGCGACCAGCAACGACGCAGCCATGCCGTAGCCGAGGACAGCCGCGACCTGATTGGGCCCGAAGCCGCCGCTCGTCGCGTCGATTGAGCTGGTGCGAAAGGTCAGGTCTCCTGCGCCCACTGTGCCGTACACGCAGAGCACGAGGACGCTGACCACCGGGGCGATCATCCAGACCAGGATGCGCCCGAGGCCGGCGCGGGTCAGGCCGGCCCTGGCGCAGAACGCGCCGGTGACGGCCAGGGCCAGGGGCCCGGAAAGGTCATTGCCCAACGCGTTCCGGATGTCCATCTTGAATGGCCAGGTGCCGTACATCGCGATGGAGGGCAGAAGCAGCAACCCGAACAATGCCGGCAGTCCTGCCGAGAACCACTCACGCCGCCGCAGCATGGCCCAGCCGAACATGGCGATGAGCAGGTACTTGCCGACCTCCCAGGGGCCGGGGGCGTCCACTATCCTCCACAGCGCCTCCGCCCCTATGACGTAGGCGCCGGCACAGAGCATCACCACGCGATCCTGTCCGCGGAACCCGAGCCGGAGCACATAGAGCGACGTGATCACTTTGTGGGCAAGGCCCACGTATGGGACCGAGTGCACGGCGAGCGCCAGCGGCACATGCAGGGCCAGGATCATCGCCCAGCGATCCGGCAGGAACGAACCGGCAGTTCGAACGGTTGCCCTCGTCAGCATCGGGGCTCAGGGCTCCGGTTGCGCCCGGCGCACACTCCGGCCGCGGCATAGAGCCTCGAGAGCGCCTCCGGCAGCCGGGCCGTGTCGTACTCCCGCAGCATCCTGGCTCGGCCGGCCTCCCCCATGGCGCGGCGCAGTGCAGGTTCTGCAGCCATTCTGAGCATGGCGGCGGTCAGGGCCTTCGCGTCACCAGGTGGCGAAAGAATGCCGGTCACGCCGTCTTCCACGATATCTGGCACACCACCCACGCGTGTCGCGACCACGGGCAGGCCACTGGCAGATGCCTCCAGCAGCACATTGGGTGTCCCCTCGTGGTCGGACGAGAGGATGCAGACATCGGCCGCGCCGTATGCCTCGACCACGTCGTGTCGCTCGCCCGACAAGACGACCTGCGCCTCACCAAGGCCGAGCCGGCGGACTCGCTCGTCCAGGGCAGGCCGCAGCGGCCCATCGCCCACAATCCGGCACGTGAACGAGGTCCCGGCCACAGCGAGCAGGGCGCAAGCCTCAAGCAGCAGGTCCATCCGCTTCGCGGCCACCAGCCTTCCCACGCAGACGAAGTGACACGCGTCGGCGGCGCCCCGCGGCGCAGTATGAAGCGCCGAGCAGTCTACGGCATTCCGCAGCAGCTGGACGTTGGCCGAACGATACCCAAAACGCATCACAGTTGCCGCCGCCGCCGCCGA
>CAISJD010000119.1 GCA_903885605.1 uncultured Chthonomonas sp.
GTGCTGGACCTGGCACAGTCCTACGCCGAGGCCCGCGACCTGCCCGCCCTGCGCGTCCTGCGGGCCGAGGCGCCCTCCCTGCTTGCCGCCCGCCGGGCGCCCAAGGGCGAGGTGGCCGACACGTTGACCGCTATCGACAAGCTCATCCGGCCCCTTTTGCCCGTGGCCGAGGCGGCGGCGCTCAGCGACCTGGAGGCGGCTGACTGGCAGGAGTCGGCCTACCGGAGTAACGCGGCCTTCGTGGCCGACGAAATCGGCGGCGGGCTCCCTGCCACCGTGCTGGTAGACGGCGCATCGCGCGGTTCCATCGCGATCGGCGATGGCGCCTAGGTCCGGCTTGGCTTGAATACGGAGGAACAATCAAGATGAGACGAACCCACGGAGGGGCAAGGCCCGGAGCAGGCCGACCGCCCAAGGCCCTACGCTATGCAGAGACAGCCGCCCTGATCGAAGAGCGGATAGCAGCGGCGTTACCCGAGGTGACCGAGGTACTGATCGAAGCAGCGAAGCAGGGCGACATGGCGGCGGCTCGGTACCTGATGGATCGGATACTCGGGCGCGTCGCGTCGGTGGAGGTGGCGCCGCAGGACGACAGGAGGCCAGAGTACACAGCCGAAGAGGCCAAGTTCGAGGCCGACCTGCACGCATGCACCTTCTGACGGCGCTGCGCGTAGCTCACGGCTGAGCCGCGAAGACCCCGCCGGGGCCCTACGATGGCCGGAGAGGTCCGCCCGCCGTGGCGGCTGTGTTGGGAGGGGTTCCCTTCCGGTGCGGCCGTCCGGCGGGCTCTTGCTCGCGTGCCTCTCCTGCCCCTGCCCCGGCCCCAGATATGGCGGGTACGGGCTCCCGCAGACTCGCCCTGAACGGCGCCCTGTTGTGTCATAATAGGGTAGCGGTTGCACAGCGCGGTTTGGACTCCTGTCTTGCTGAGTCGGCGGGGGTCTGCTGAGCGTGAAAACGCGGGTTTCGTGCTCATTCCGATATCCTGCCTTCCAAGCAGGTGGCGCGAGTTCGATCCTCGTCTCCCGCTCCAGGCCCCAAGGGTTTCACGCTCAGTCTGATATCCTGTCCTGTCGCAAACCGCTCCCGGAACCGCCAGTAAAGGGAGCCAAGATGCCGGTATGTACTCCTGTCTTGCAGGATTCGCGCCGCGAGTCCATGCCTCTGAAGCAGTTTGACCAGGCCCTCGCAGGATGGTTCCTCGAAGGCGAAATACAGCAGTGGTCGGCCCGCACCATGGCCGACCGGCGCGATTGGATGCGCCGCCTCGCCTCGTTCCTCGCGGCGCGCTCCATGGACTTCGGAGCCGACGGCCTACGGGCCTTCGTTCGGGCTCTGATGCTCGGAAACGACGGCGGCGGCCGCAAGCCCCTTAGCCCCGCCTCGGTGAAGCACGCTCACGTCATTCTGACCGCCTTCGGTAACTGGTGCGTGCGCGACGAATGCCTCAGCGAGAACCCCATGAAGCGGGTGCCCGTTCCAAAGCAGATACCGCCCGACATTGACCCGTTCACCGATGATGAGCTGGTGCAGCTCTTCGCGGCCGCAGGCCGGAGCCGCTCAAAGCACCGCGATACCGCCCTGCTCTACTTCATGGACGAGACGGGCATACGGGCCAGCGAGCTGGTGGACCTCCGTGTGGACGATGTGCGCCTCTCGGAGCGGCAGGCCCTCATCCGGTGCGGCAAGGGCGGCAAGCCGCGTACCATCACCTTCGGGGCCAACACGGTGCAGGCGCTCTTCCGCTACCTCCGCGATGAGCCGAAGGACCCGGGCGACCCGCTCTTCTCCTCAAGCCGGGGCGGCGCCCTCACGCGCTTCTCCCTGCTCCAGGTGTGCCGCCGCTTGGGCAAGGCCGCAGGTGTGGAGGGCGTACACCCCCACCGGTTCCGACATGACGCGGCTGTGCGGCTCCTGAGGAACAACGGGCCGATCTTCAGCGTGATGACGCTGCTCGGCCACTCGCGGGTATCGACTACTCAGATCTACGTGAAGGTGGCCGACGCCGACCTGACCCGGCTGCAGGCCACTGCAAGCCCGGTGGACAACCTGCTGAGCGGAAGGAAGGGGAAGCGATGAGCAGGAGCTGCCTATGGTGGAAGGAGAACGGGGTCATATGCGACAAGTGCGGACTGACAGTAGGGTGTGCCGACCGTGACCGTGACGGTGACCTTACAGGCCGCCTGCGTCTCGACATGGTCGGCGCAGTACTCCACACCAAGCCGCCACGGCACAGGTCGGTACTCGACGCGCTCCACACCTACTCGGCACGGGCTGCCGCCCCATTCCCGTCGAAGCTCCTTGCCGGCGTTTCATGGCCCGAGGGGCCCGACGCGCCGGTGGTGGCGGTAACAGGCTCGTGCAAGCGGTGCAAGGCCGACTTCTACGTCGATAACAGCGAGCTGTGGCCGATGCTCCGAAAAGCAACGGACCGGAAGCTCCGGCGCGACCGCCGCCCGCTGCCTGACACTCGCGAGCAACCGCTAGTGTGGCCCGATCCAATGCACGCCTACACGCGAGCGCTACGGTTCAGCGCCTCTGAGCTGCTGGAGCAGATACAAGCCCAGGGCGGCGCCGACCGCGCCGAAGCTCCTGTTGCGGGGATCGACTGCGAGGTCGATGCCGGCACCGATCCACGGTCCGAGAGTACCGCCTGATGCATTCGACGCCTTTCGGTGCCGTTGGTCATTGACTCGACCTGCGGTGCTGTGGTAGAGTGATTCCGCAAGCACTACAACCTACTGACCCTCCGGCATAGCCGGGTTCCTGTGTCGCCTGATCGGCGGCAAGGTGGTACCCCATACCTGGGACCACCAACAGGAGCCCGGCTTTGCTGCGTTTGGGGCGGCTCACAACTAGGAGGAGAGATAGCATGGCCGATCCTACGAGGAAGCTGGCGAGTCCGAGCGTGAAGCCTGTGCCGGTCTGCTTCACACCGAGCGGCTTGAAGGCGCTTGACGCGGCCGTGAAGCGCACGGGCGGCTTCTCGCGGTCGCACTTCGTGCGCGTGGCAGTGGCGGACTACATCCAGCGCATGGGCGCGTCGGCGCAGAAATGACGGCACTGAGGCAGGCTCGGCACGCTGCGGGCTTGACGTTGTCAGCAGCAGCGCGGGGCGCCGGGGTAACCCCCGGACACCTTGCCACGATGGAGCGGTCTGGCGGCTCGGCTCTGACGTGGCACCGGGCCCGCCGACTCGCGGCCATGTACCAGGTGGACGTGGTCGCACTATTGGGAGCGGTTGCGCCTCAGGACAGGGGCACAGAGACGGCGCTGGAAGACGGCGCACGTTAAGCTAGACGGTCCGGGCGGCAACGACCCGGCAAAGCAAAGCGCTCCGCTCCCACGGGGCCGAGAACCTAAGGGAGTGGAGCGCTGAGGATACGCAAAGATGGTACCTGTGAAACAGGTCAACTTGATAGACCCAGACCTTATCGCACCGTGGCATGTGTTCGGCCCTGACCTCGTTTGCAGGATCGGCCCGAGCGGCGAGCTCTACCCGGTCCCA
>CAISJD010000120.1 GCA_903885605.1 uncultured Chthonomonas sp.
CACCGCCAACGTCGTGGGGGTCCTCCTGTCCAGTTCGCTGGTCGCCTACGGCCTGTCGCGCATCCCGTGGAAGGGCCGCGAACCGCTCTTCGCCATCCTCCTCTCCACCATGATGCTCCCCGCACAGGTCACCATGGTGCCGATGTTCGCTGTCTTCAAGACGTTGGGCTGGATCGACACACTGCTGCCCCTCACCGTTCCGGCTTTCCTGGGCAACGCGTTTTTCATCTTCCTGCTCCGCCAGTTCTTCATGACGATCCCCGCCGACCTGACCGACGCGGCGCGGCTGGACGGCTGCAGCGAGTTCGATATCTACCGCCGGGTGGTGATGCCGCTGGCCAAGCCCGCGCTGGCCACAGTGGCCCTCTTCACCTTCCTTGCGACGTGGAATGACTTCATCGGCCCGCTGGTCTACCTGTACGACGAGGGCAAGTTCCCGCTGTCTCTGGGCCTCGCCATGTTCACCAGCCAGTACGGCTCGTTCTGGGGCCAGCTGATGGCCGTCTCCACGGTGATGACCGCGCCGATCCTGCTGCTCTTCTTCCTGACCCAGCGAACCTTCATCCAGGGCATCACCATGTCGGGGATCAAGGGATGATGCCTGCACCCATCATGGCGGCCGAGCGGCGAAACCTGCGCCGACGGGCTGCCGTAATGGGAGCATGGAAGTAGAGCGCCGCCCAGATGCCACCAACGCCCAACTCACCCGATCCTCGAGACGCCTCACTGGTTCAGCGTACGCTGGCCGGCGATGCCACGGCCTACGACAGGCTGATCCGACGCTACCAGCGCCAGGTCTACAACCTGATCTACCGGATGGTGGGCAACACGGACGATGCGGACGACCTGGTGCAGGAGACGTTCGTCAAGGCCTACGGGGCGCTACGCAACTTCCGGCAGGACGCCAGCTTCCTCACGTGGCTCTACAAGATCGCCTCCAACCTGAGCATAGACCTCATGCGCTCCCGGCGGACGCGCGGGGCGCTCTCGCTGGACGAGGAGATCGAGACCGGGCACGAGCCCGCCGACACCGACCGCAGCATGAGCCCCGAAGGGTCGGCGGTGCGGGGTGCGGTGGCTGATATCGTCGACGAAGCCATCATGGCGCTGCCCGGCAAGTACAGGACCGTGATCGTCATGCGGCACATCCAGGGGTTAAGCATCGAGGAAATCGCCGAAGCGCTGGACAAGCCCTCCGGCACCATCAAGACGCATCTCTTCAGGGCGCGCGCCCTATTGCGGGAGCACCTACGGCCGGTGCTGGACTTGGATAGCGATGGAAGAGAGAAGCCTCTATAACGACGAGGTCGGCGAGTTCTCCCTCTGCCGCCAGGTGCAGGAGCAGCTACCCGAACTGGTAGAGGGCTACCTCGACGCGGTGGCGGCCGAGGCCGTGCGCGCCCACGTGGCCGTCTGCTTCATCTGCGCCAGGGAACTCCGCGAGATCGAGATCACGATCCGCGTCGTTGAGACGCTCCCCTTCTTCGAGACGAGCCGCGACTTCGCGCCGAGCATCATGGCGGCCATCGACGTGCAGACGAGACGCCCCTGGTACCGCTGGCGGCCGCGCCTCAGAGGCCGCTGACTCAGGCCACCCGCCGCAGGATGTGGATGGGAAGCTCCGGCGGGGCGTTGTAGCGGATGGCGAGGCGCGCCGTGCCGAGCCCGCGCGAAATGAAGACCCTCAGCTCGCCCACGGCGAACCCCACCACAGCCTCAATCTTGGCCGGACCGTACCAGCCCGAGTAGATCGCCCGCCCGCGCCGCAGGTGCCGGCTGACGGCGCCCAGTATCGGCAACTTCACCTGGCCGCCGTGCGTGTGGCCGCAGAGCATCAAGTCGCACCGCTTCCCGCCAATGTCGAACAGCGCCTCGGGCGAGTGCGCCAGCATGAGGGTCCATCGGTCCGGGTCCGCCGAGGCAAACGCCGCCTCCGCGTCCGCGTGCCCGGTGTGCGGGTCGTCAACGCCGACGACCTGAAGCTCCCCTCCCCGAACCGGCGTCAGGATGCACTCGTTCCGCAGCACCGAGACGCCGCAACCGCGCAGGGCCTCCACGACCAGTTCGCGAGGCGCGAAGTGCTTGTACTCGCCGTTGCCGGTCACAGCCACCGCCGGTAGCGGCACGCCGCCGATGCCGGGCAGCCAGCGAGCGAACTCCTCGCCGCCTCCGTGACCGTACAGGTAATCACCGGTCAGGACGAAGAGGTCCGCCCGGGCGGCCTTGATCGCCCGCTCCACAGCCTTGCGGTTGCCCTGGCTGACACCGATATGGATATCGGTGCCATGGGCGATGCGGAGGCCGTCCAGCTCTTCGGGCAGGCCCGGGCAGGGGATCTCGAACTCCGGCATCAGGATCCGGAAGGGCTCGACGCGGATCGCGTAGTAGGCAACGGCCGCGGCCGCGACGAGGAGGAGGGCCAGGACGATCATCACCGGAAGCATCACGCTAGGGCTTCTCGCCGACGCAGAGGACGGTCACGCCGAAGGGCAGGTCGGCGGCACAGATGGCGCCGTTCTCGGCCCGCAGCAATCCCGCCAGGAGCGCGTTGGCCCACGCCGGAACCTGTACCAACGTGGCCTCCTGCTTCGTGCGGGCGGCCGTGAGACGGCGCACGAACCAGACCACCGGATAGAGGAACGCCATGGCATACGAGAGCTTGCGTACGCGCAGGCCCGCTACCTCGAAGAGCGCACGGACCTCAGAAGCCACATACCTGCGATGGTGCATCAGGGCCAGGTCGTGGCCGCTCCAGAGCGACTGATAGGCCGGCACCGTGATGACCACCCGGCCGCCGGGCTTGAGGACCCGACGAATCTCCCGCGCCGATGCGGCGTCGTCGGGCAGGTGCTCGAGGATGTCCAGCGCGATGACGCCGTCGAACGTGTCGTCGGCGAACGGCAAGCGCTGGGCGTCGGCGGCGCAGAGGCGCTTGATGCCCCGCCTGGCGCTATACGAGAGGGCCAGCGGGCTCAGGTCGACGGAGACCACATCGCACTGCGAACCCAGCTCTACCGACATAGCCCCGGTTCCGCACCCCAGGTCCAGCACCCTGGCGCCGGTGCGCAACACGCCGTAGCGGCGGAGCATTCGCTTGACCAGGTCGTGGCGGCCTACGAACCACCAGTAGGACTCCTCCAGGCGAAACATGCGGTCATACTCCTGGCTCTCCATGGGCCGCTGCTACCGCCTCGTCTCGGAGCCGGCGACTGCCACCCGGGCGGCCGACGCGCAGGGATATGCGGTGAGGCGGATGCGCACCAGCGTCAAGAGCATGCGCCATGCGTCACGGACGAACCGTACCTTGCTGCCCTCCTGATGGCTCCAGCGCACCGGAACCTCGGCGATGGAGAGGCCCAGGCGTCGCGCAAGGTAGAGCGCCTCCACGTCGAACGAGAAGTTGTCGATTCGGCACATGCCGAAGACCTGGCGGCATGCGTCGCGAGTGAACATCTTGAACCCGCACTGGGTGTCGTGGATGCCCGGAACCGCCACCAGGCGCACGCACCGGTTGAAGAGCTTGCCGCCCAGTTCACGAACGGCCGACTGCCGCCGTTCCAACTTGGCGCCCGGAATGTCGCGGGAACCGATGGCCACAGGCGAACCAGCGCGAACCGCGGATAGCAGCTGCTCCAACTCCTCGATGGGCGTGGCCAGATCGGCGTCGGAGAAGAGCACGAAGTCGCCCGCTGCGCGAACCATGCCGTAGCGCACCGCGTAGCCCTTGCCATGGTTGCAGTCGTACTGTAGCAGCCGACATCGCGGCTCGTCTGCGGTGACGCGACGCACCTGGTCAGGCGTGTCATCGGTACTGCCGTCATCGACGACCAGGATTTCCCACGGCTCGCCGCGCCCGTCGAGGTACTCGACCATCCGCCGAAGCGATGCCCCAAGCCGGTGGCTCTCGTTGTAGGCAGGCACCACCACCGACAGCAGCGGTGCGCTCACATCGGCTTCCTCTCCCTGGCGTAACGGCACGCTGTCCTCCCCGGCGGGTGTGGGGCCCGCGCTCCCCGTCATTATGGACGACGGACTCGTGGAGCGTCAAACCCATGAGAGCATTGGTGTGCTAGAGTCGAGTACGTCGGCAGGCGGCCGGTCCGCCGCTGGAGCTTCAGGAGAACGCCTTGAACATCGAGATCAGCACCACGGCCTTCGACTACCCGCAGATCGCCCTGCCCGAGGTTTGGGTGGTGCGCCAACGGGTAGTAGCCCCGCGTGAGCTCGACCCGGCGGGCGCCGCCGGTCGTGCTGCGGCGGCGATCCTCGCGGGGCCTCGGGCGCCGGCTCCGGGCTCGACGCTGGCGCTGGCCGTAGGTAGCCGCGGCATCGCCAACATCGCGGTCATGGTCCGAGCGGTAGTCGATGCCGTGCGCGGCGCCGGGCTCGAGGTCTTCATCGTGCCGGCCATGGGTAGCCACGGAGGCGCCACCTCGGAAGGGCAGGCCGAGGTGCTGGCCTCCTACGGCATCACGGCCGAGGCCATGGGCGCGGAGGTGCGCTCCTCCATGGAGGTCCAGCAGGTAGACACGCTGGATGACGGCTACCCGGTCTACTGCGACGTGAACGCCCTCTCGGCCGACGCGGTGCTCCTCATCAACCGGATCAAGCACCACACCGATTTCACGGGACCCATCGAGTCCGGGCTCTGCAAGATGTGCGCCATCGGCCTCGGCAAGCGCAAGGGGGCGGACTCGATCCACTGGTTCGGCGCCGACGGGCTGCGCCACGTGATGCCGGAAGTGGGCCGACGGGTGGCCAGGGCCGCCAACGTGCTGGGTGGCGTGGCGGTTCTGGAGAACCAGTATGGCCAGACGGCCGAGGTCCACGCGTTGACGGTGGAAGAGATCGGACGCGAGGCTGAGTCACGCCTCCTGGACCGCGCGCGAGGCCTGGCTCCCCGGCTCAGCTTCCCGGAGATCGACGTCCTGGTCGTCGATTTCATGGGTAAGGACATCAGCGGTTCGGGCATGGACACCCATGTGATCGGCCGGGTCCGCATGCCCAGCATCCCGGAGACGACCTGGGACGGCCCCAACGTCCGCATGGTCGCCACCATGGACGTGAGCCCGGCATCCCACGGCAACGCAGCGGGGCTGGGCCTCGCCGATATCGTGACGCGAAGGCTCATCGAGCGCACCGATATGGCGGCGACCTACACGAACCACCGCACGAGCGGCGAGGGTGGCGCCTATCGAGGTCGCATCCCCATCGTCATGGAGGACGGCGCGGCGGCGGTCAGGGCCGCCATGGGCCTCTGCGGTCGCGGCGGACCGGAGCGGACCCGTGTGGCGCGCATCCGTGACACGGAGCATGTGGAGGTGGTGGAGATCTGCGGGCGCCTGCTGGCCGACGCCGGTGGCCGAGACGATATCGAGGTGCTCTCGGGCCCGCATCCGTTTGAGCCCGACATCCCATTGGAGCCGTCGCGCTGGCTGAAGTGAGGCCGCCCGCTCATTGAGCGGCCTCACCCCGGCCCGAAGCTAGATCACCTCGAGCCCGTTGCGATCCGGCAGGGTGGGATACCCGGCGTGCGGCTCGGCCTGGTACCAGAGCGCCAGCGACGAGATGTCGTCTTGCAGCGGCAGGTACCGCCCGCCCGAGCGCCAACCCAGCGCCTGGATGGTCACCTTCAGGTCAGACTGGAAGCGCACCGGGTCCATGACGTGCCAGCGGTACATGCCGTGGCGCTGCTGGCTGCGGTACATGCCCTCGGCGCCCGCTGTGATCACCTGCGGCATGCCGAGGTAGGGCGTGGAGTAGATGCAGTACTGGCCGGCCGGCTGTTCCCAGTCCCAGGCGCCGCCGAAGTAGTCCTCGGTGCCGGTGCCGCAGATGGTCGGGAAGTCGCTGTCGCCGTCCATGAAGAACTTGATCTCGCCCTCGCCCCACCAACCGCAGTTGTTGGTCTGCCACGCAAGGTAGGTGCCCACGTAGTGGCCCTGGCCGCGCACGCCGTCGAGCAGCGTGTGGTCCGTGGCGTAGGGCAGCGGGTTGCTGCGCCGCCACTGGGCGTGAAGGTAGGCGGCATCGGCGGGCACGGTGGTCAGGGCGTAGGTCACCTGGTAGAAGAAACCGTGGCAGGGCTCGTCCCAGAGGTTCTCCACAGTGATGCGGGCGGACTTGCGGAAGGGCATCTCCCAGTAGGAGTTGAAGCCGCCGGCCGGGTTCACTGCGATGGGTGCGGAGTTGACGTTGGCGCGCTGGCACCAGCCCATGCAGAAGAAGTCGCCCAGGGGCGTCTCCACCGACGGGGTCTCCTCGCCGTCCCAGTAGATGCGCAGGACCAACCGCCGCCAGAAGTCGGGATGCACGGTGATCCAGATGTGCTGGATCGCGCCGGGCCCGTCCATCTCGACCACGGTCACGGTGGTCCGTGCAGGCACGGTGATGCACGGCCGCACCTTCCAGCCCTGGCCCAGTTCGCGGGCGGAGCCGACGCGCGCGCCGTTGGCGTCCACCGGCGGCAGCGCCATCCCGCCCTTGCCCTTGGAGCCGTCGGGGTTCTCGGCTGAGATCGAGCGCGTCTGCGCCGCCGACAGCCGGCTGATGTTGTGGAGGCCGAGGCCGAGACCGTTGAATGGTTCCATACGCGTCACTCCTTCGTTCAGTAGATGAGGGTTGGCCCAGCGATCAGCACCTGCCCCTGCGTCGCCCTGCCGCCGGGACTATCCAGCAAGAATAGCGAATCCCATCGGATGGGATAGTGGATAACCCCGTCCTCGGCGCCGCCCCAGCGCCCACTGCGGCTGCCGTCCATAGGGAATGTCACCCACCGCCAGCCGGTCCAGGTGATGGTCTCACCATCCGGCTGGAACGTCTGGTTCGTGGCATCGACGAAGCGGGCGCGGCACTGGTTCGCCTGGCCGTCGCCATACACCCAGGCGCCCATGGCCCTCGGCTTGCCCTCAATCGCCCGCTCCGGCTCGGCGAGCGTCCGCACGCAGACGAACTTCCAGCCGGACGAGAAACGGTACTTGAGCTCCACGGCGCCCTCGGCCGGGGCATCGGGACCCGGCGCGGGAACAACGCTCAAGGTCTGCTCTGAGGCCACCTTGGCGTCGCCGTCAGGCAGGACGGAGATCCACCGCGACGCGTCCCTCTCACCGACCTTCCACGCGCCCACGGGCCGGTAAGCCACAGGAGGCAAGGCGAGGACCTGCCTGCCCGCTCCATCGCGGACCTCGGCGGAGACGCGCACACGGCCGCCCGCAGGGAGGTCGGCGGGGACATCCCAACGAAGCGGCTCGGCTCTTCCCTGCACCCGGAAGACGTGCCGAAAGGTACGGTTCACCACGCCCGGGGCCTCCACAAAGACCTGGGCCGTGCCCGCGAAGCCGCTGCCGGCCGGATCGGCGATGGTGAACGCCAGTTTGCCGCCCCTGGGCGGCTCCAATGACGCGACAAGCGGGTTCGTCACGACGACCCTCGTGGCCTGCGCGATCGGCGCGGAGCCATCCACGCTGAAGGATAGGCGCACATCGGGCCCCTGCTCCGAACGATGCAGGTCGACTTCCGCCGCGACCCGATGCGATGCACCGGGCGCAAGCGAAACCGATGGGCCGTCGGCGGCGATCGTTACCGCTGCGTCGGTGGTGTTCCGAACCATGGCGCCGAGCCGCGCCCTGGGTGCGTAGGCCGTGGGCCATTCCTCGCCGAGGGCATCCCAATCAGCGGCCAACGAAAGCACATGGTTCCGAGCGGCCGGCCGGATGTAGAGCGGCGCGTCGCTCAGCCCAAGCTCGGCGCCGGGACCCGTCGCCTGCACGTCATTGAGACGCCTGCCCAGGTGGTCGGTGACCTCTAGAGCTCCGGGGCTCGCGGGCAACGTGACCTGCCGGGGCTCGGCGGAGGTCGTCCACGCTACGACGCGAACATCACGCCCCTTGCTGAACAGGAGCACGTAGTTGTCCGCGCCGCCGACCTGTAGCCGCTTGTTGAAGCGATATCCGCGCAGGAAGCTCGTCAGCTGCCGGGCGGCGAGATAGGCGGGCTTGGGTTCGTAGACCGGGTCGCGGTCGGCATGGTACTCGTTCAGCACGGTGCCGAAGTGGTGCTCCGGCTCCTTGGGGTCAGGGCCGTCATCGTGCCAGTCGTACCAGATCGAGAGCGGCACGCCGGAGGAGACATTGATGAGCCACTGCCGCGCGAGGAACCGGGCCTG
Organism: uncultured Chthonomonas sp.; assembly: GCA_903885605.1. Taxonomy (GTDB): domain Bacteria; phylum Armatimonadota; class Chthonomonadetes; order Chthonomonadales; family CAJBBX01; genus CAJBBX01. The sequence continues at coordinate 8,165 of CAISJD010000120.1, forward strand.
GACATCCGGGTTGACACTGCCCGCGACGGAGCTGTAACCCCACTCGCCGGAGATGATCGGGATGCGCTTCCCGTGCGGCGCGTGACGGGCGATCATGGCCCGCAGCCGGCTGTAGTCGCCGGCCGCGGTCTCGGGCGGCATCGGGCGGTACGGGTGGACGGAGACAGCATCCCAGTACTTCAGCAGCCCTGCCTCGAAGCAGGCCCCCAGGAAGCCGTAGTCAACGCCGGATGTGGCGGGCCCGACATAGGCCTCTTTCGGCGCGGCCTTGCGGATCGCCACGCCCACGGCTGTGGCCAGGCGGATGTAGTCCCGCACGTTCGGCTTGGGTCTCCAGAAGGGCAGGATGTTGGGCTCGTTGTACATCTCCCAGACGACGCCCCGCCCTTCGAAGTGCTTCGCCGAGGCGGCTGCGAAAGCAGCGAAGGCCGCGATCGCCTCGTCGGAGTGGGGCGATTGAGCCTCGTCGTAGAAGCGATGGACATAGTCCAGAATGAAGATCGGCCGGATCCCGTGGGGCTTCAGGGCGGCCATAAGGCGGTCATACGCGTCGAATCGGTACTTCCCCTTCTCGAACTCCACCTGGTTCCAGTCGTAGTCCATGCGGACCCAGGCGACCCCTGCCTCGGCCATCATCTTCATCTCGCCGGGCCGGGGATCGGTGAAGTGGATATTCACGCCCAGACCGTCCGGCAGTGGCCCGTTGGGCAAGCGCGAAGGCCCGGCCGCGATGGCGAGGAGGCAGACAAGGGCTGTCAGCGGCGCGATCATTCGGGAAGCGCCTCCTGCGGCTTGCGGAAGCACGCCAAATGCTCGCGATTGCCGCCGGTCACTACCGGCGACGGCAGCAGGCCCACCTTCTCCCATCCGAGGTCGCGCGTCGCGCAGAGGGTCACGCGGTCCCGCGCCCGGCGGCGATCGGCCTCCTCGCGGACGACCCCGCGCTCACCCACCGCCTCGCGGCCCGCCTCGAACTCCGGCTTCACCAGTGCGATGCAGTAGCCACCGGGACGCAAGAGGGGCGCCACGGCCGGCAACACCAGCGTGAGGGAGATGAACGAAACGTCGATGGCGACCAGGTCAAACGGCGGGCCGAACTGACCCGGCTCCAGGTTGCGCGCGTTCACGCCTTCATGGCTCTCGACGCGCGCGTCCGCCGCCAGGGACGGGTGGAGCTGGCCGTGCCCGACGTCGATGGCCACCACGTTTGCCGCGCCGCGCTGCAGGAGGCAGTCCGTGAAGCCGCCGGTGGAGGCGCCGACGTCCAGGCAGCGGGCGCCGTTCACGTTGACGCGGAAGTGGCGCAGCGCCGCCTCCATCTTCAGGCCGCCACGCCCGACATAGGCGAGGGCCTCGCCGGTGACCTCGATGCGTCTGTCGTCGTCCACCGCGAGGCTCGGCTTGGTCGCAGCTTCGCCGTCCACCAGAACGAGCCCGGCGTGGATCAGCATCTGGGCGCGCTCTCGGCTTGGAGCCAGGCCCCGCGCCAGCAGCGCCCTGTCCAGTCTATCAGGCATGGCGTTCCCTCCCTCGGGGCGTGACCGGCCCGCAACCGGCGGGCGCGCAACTTCAGGTGTGCGGCGACTACAGGTTGCTGCCGTCGCCCACCGAGCGATCCAGGGCATCCACCTGCAGGCCGGTAGTATGCAGCCATGCGATAGCGCGGTGGACTTCCTCGATGGCGCCGGTCAGATCAACCTCGGCCATGGCAGACTCATCGGTTATCTGAGCGCGCCGGAGGTTGGTCGTGACATTGTAGTCCTTACCAAGGCGGTAGAGGATCGGCTGACCGACCTGCTCGGACGCGCGAGAAGTGACTCGAACGCGGACAGTTGGCATTGGGAGCTCCCATGGACGCAACTCGGTTGCACGCCGGCCTGTCTGGCCCAACGTACTCTGTCCGATAGTACCACAGCGCCGCCGCGGCAGGAGTGCCGCCGGTCGCGCACATTGGTGCCCGGGCCCGCGTATGCTAGACTATGTGCCCTAATCGGGACCCATCCCCACTCACGCGAGGATCGAACATGCACAACCTAGGAGTCCGGCCCAGCCGTTTCGGCATTGAGAACCACGGCATCAAGAGCGCCCTCTTCGCGCACTGGAACCTGGGAACCGCGGCGCTGGTCGAGAACGCGCTTGCCCAGCGCGAGGGCCTGTTGGCCTCTGGAGGCGCGTTTGTCTCACGCACTGGGCTCCACACCGGCCGGTCGCCCAAGGACAAGTTCGTCGTGCGCACGGCAGGCGTCGAGGACAAGATCTGGTGGGGCCCGGTGAATCAGCCCATCTCCGAGGAGAAGTTCGACTCCATCTTCAAACGCGTGACCGCCTACCTGCAGGACAAGCGCGTCTACATCCAGGACTGCTACGCCGGGGCCGACCCCCGGTACCGGGTGCCTATCCGCGTGATCACCCAGTTCGCCTGGCACAACCTCTTCGCCCGGCAGCTCTTCGTACGGCCCGACTGGCATACCACCGACGAGCACGTTCCGGAGTTCGTCATCGTCAGCGTCCCCGGGTTCCATGCCGACCCCGAGGTCGACGGCACCAATTCCGAGGCGTATATCCTCGTCCATTTCGAGAAGCGGCTCATCCTCATCGGCGGCACTGAATATGCCGGTGAGATGAAGAAGAGCATCTTCACGATCATGAACTACCTGCTGCCGGATCAGGGCGTCCTCTCCATGCACTGCGCTGCCAACATGGGCACCGCGGGCGACACGGCGCTCTTCTTCGGCCTGAGCGGCACAGGCAAGACCACGCTGTCGGCCGACCCTGGCCGCCGCCTGATCGGCGACGACGAGCATGGCTGGAGCGACGACGGCATCTTCAACTTCGAGGGTGGCTGCTACGCCAAGTGCATCAACCTCTCCGCCGAGGCCGAGCCGCAGATCTGGTCGGCCATCAAGTTCGGCACGGTCCTGGAGAACGTGGCGCTGGACCTCGACACGCGACTGCTGGACTTCGACGACGACGGCCTTACTGAAAACACCCGGGCCGCCTACCCGCTGACCTTCATCCCCGGCGCCGTGATCCCGAGCGTTGGGTCGCACCCGAACCATGTCTTCTTCCTCACCTGCGACGCGTTCGGCGTGCTGCCGCCAATCTCCAAGCTCACGCCAGACCAGGCCCGGTACCACTTCATCTCGGGCTACACCGCCAAGGTCGCCGGGACCGAGGCGGGCGTGAGGGAGCCGTCTGCCACATTCAGCACCTGCTTCGGCGCACCATTCCTGCCGCGGCACCCCACCATCTACTCCAAGATGCTGGGCGAGAAGCTGGCCAAGCACGGGGCCCAGACCTGGCTCGTCAACACAGGCTGGTCGGGCGGGCCGCACGGTGTGGGCAAGCGCATGAGCATCCAGCATACGCGCGCCCTGATCGCTGCGGCCCTCTCCGGCGCCCTGCAGGAGGCGCCCTGCCGCGAGGATCCCGTGTTCGGCGTCATGGTGCCTCAGGAGTGTCCCGGCGTTCCCTCCGAGGTCCTGTGGCCGCGCAACACGTGGAGTGACCAGCAGGCCTACGACCGGCAGGCCCGGCACCTGGCGCACCTCTTCGCCGAGAACTTCACGAAGTTCGCCGACTCCGCCATGCCCGAAACTGTCGCCGCGGGGCCTCGCCTCGACGTTTAGCCGCATCGCCGGGAGGGGCCGACGAAAGCCTCTCCCGGCCTTGACATGGGCCTACGGGCTCGTCTATAATCCTCCTCGCTGTGCCGCGGTAGCTCAGTTGGTAGAGCAGTGGACTGAAAATCCACGTGTCACTGGTTCAAGTCCGGTTCGCGGCACCTCGGTTGGGCTGTGCCGACGTGGCTCAGTGGTAGAGCAGCTCACTCGTAATGAGCAGGTCAGCGGTTCGAATCCGCTCGTCGGCTCCATTTGCGCCCCCGATGCCGTTGGATCGGGGGCGCTAGTCTGTTAGGCGCACGGCGCGCGACCGGCCAGCGGGGCCGCGGGCGCCGGGAGAGGATCGGTTTCGCACTGTGAAGCTCCACTACCTCAACGGCTTCATTCTCTCCGCGGCTGCACTCCTGGTCGTTGCCGTTGCCGGGGTCATATGGGGCAACCAGGCGCTGGCGGAGCCCGGATCGCCCGTGAACAGCCGTGCTTGGGCCGAATACCTGCTGGCGGCGGCGATCATGCTGGTCAACGGCGTCCTGTCCATCCAGATCGCCAACGAGGCGCGTTCGCGCCAGCCGGCGGTGACACCCGCCGAGGCCGCCAAGCCGGCGGACGTCTGAACGAGATTTCGTAGGAGTAAACGGCGAATGACAACCCTGGACGATATCGCGCCCGCCGAGGTTCACTGCTGTGAGTGCGGCAAGGCCATTCCCAAGATGCCGGTCTGGCTCGTGGCTGCCAAGACGGTGAAATTTCAGTGCGAGGAGTGCCGGCAGAAGAACCCGCGCATCCCGACCCCTGACCCGGGCCCGGTGCGGCACCATCAGGACGAAGAGGACGAGGTGGTCGCACCGATCGTCCTGGACGGCGTGGACGACGAGGAAGCCGAGCCGGACGAGGAGCTTCCGGACGACCCGGCCTACGGCGAGTAGCCGGGCCGACGGGAAGCGACATCAAGTTGCGGGCACACTGCCGGGACGGTCCGGCGTGTGCCCGCTATTCGTGCCTGCGTCGCGGGCGCTGCCTCTGGGCGGCCTCCTCGGCGTAGAGGCGCGCCAGGGCCATGTAGGGGTCTTCAGGAGGCCCCGTCCGATTGGCCTCCTCTTCCTTCAGCTCCGCGATCCGCTGGTTCAGGCGCCGCGTCGATGACACGACCCTACGAATGAGCCAGGCGCAAGCCAGTACCCCCGCGGCGACTGCTGCCCAGTACAGGGGATGCATGGGATGCCCGCCTAGAGGCCCAGCGCCTCGGAGGAGCGCTGCAGCGCGGCAAGGCAGAACCCGATGTGCTCATCCAGGTCGAGTCCTAGCTCCTCGGCGCCCCGCACGATGTCCTCGCGCGAAACGGACCGGGCGAACGCCTTGTCTTTCATCTTCTTCCGAACCGATCGCACATCGACTTCGGCCAGCGAACGGCCGGGTTTGACGTAGGCCACCGCCATCAGCAGGCCGCATAGCTCATCCACCGCATAGAGAGTTCGCGCCATCGCCGTCTCGCGAGCCACGCCGGAATAGTCGGCATGACCGAGGACGGCGGTGATGATCCCGTCGGGCCACGCAAGTTCAGCCAGAATGCGTGAACCCTCCACGGGGTGGCCGGAAGCATCCGGCCAGCGCTCGTAGTCGAAGTCGTGGATCAGCCCGCAGACGCCCCAGGCATCGGCATCCTCGCCCGCACGCTCGGCATACGACCGCATGGCGGCTTCCACGGCCAGGGCGTGCTTGCGCAGGCCGTCGCCGAGGGTGTACCTGCAAAGCAGGTCCCAGGCATCGGAGCGGGTCGGCGCGGCGCCGGGCATGGCCTAGAGCCCCATGATGTGGTACCCGGCGTCCACGTAGACGGTCTCGCCGGTGATGCCGCGGGAGAGGTCGCTGAGCAGGAATGCGGCCGTGTCGCCTACCTCGTCTGCTCCAATTCGGCGCAGCAGGGGAGCGCGGTCCGCCACAGCGTCGAGCATTGAGCCGAAGCCCTGAATGCCCTGGGCTGCCATCGTCTTGATCGGACCGGCAGAGACAGCGTTCACGCGGATGCGATCGGGCCCAAGGTCGTATGCCAGATAGCGGGCACTGGACTCAAGAGCCGCCTTGCAGACGCCCATGACGTTGTACTTGGGGATCACGCGGACGCCGCCCAGGTAGGTGAGCGTCACCACGGCGCCGCCGCCGGCCGCCTCCATCAGGGGCTTGGCCCCGTGGGTCAGGGAGATCAGGGTGTAGACGCTCGTGGACATGGCCAGGGAGAAGTCCGATCCGGTGGTGTCGACGTATTTGCCGCTCAACGCCTCCCGCGGAGCGTACGCGATGCTGTGGACGAGGCCGTCCAGCTTGCCGTTGAACCGCTTGCCGAGTTCTGAGTAGAGCGTCTCGACCTCTTCGGGCTTGGTAGCGTCGCAGCGCAGGATCGGCGCGTCGGTCTGCTCGCTGGTCGAGACCAGCTTCGCCACGTCCTCGTACTCCCTCTCGCTCAAGACCGAGAAGGCGACCTGGGCGCCCTCACGCATGAGAGAAGCGGCGCAGTGCCAGCCGATGCTCCATCGATTCCTGGCTCCGGCGACCAGAACGCGCTTGCCGTCCATGAACCCCACGGTTCTATCCTCCCGAATTCCGCGACGCCCGCGGAATCAACCGGCCTGCGCACACTTCCGGCGCAGCCGTTCAAGTGTAGTTTTGATGCCATGGATGATACCCGCATCGCAAGGGGGCGCGCCCGACCGGTCGAAGGGCTGAACTGCGTAGCTCATCGATGCGGCGATCTGCTTCGTCGCGACCACGAAGTCGCGGCCGTCCAGCGCATGGAGCGCCGCGTCCACCAGCTCCTGCGCCCGGGCCGCCGCATCGAGGTCGCCGGCGCCATGCGCGGCGCGAACCGCCTGCAAGAGGTCGGGGTAGAGCATGCAGCCTCCGCTGATCACGCCCACGGCGCCCTGCTGCAGCCCCTTGCTGTAGTAGCCCTCGTGGCCGCAGATGAGGCCGAAGGGCCGGGCCGCGCAGACCTCGGCGATGGGGCCGAAGAGCCGGGGGTCCGTGGTTGATAGCTTGAGCCCCATGATGCGCGGCATCTCGAGCAGGCGGGCCATGACGTCGGGCGTCAGCTGGTAGGGCTTGGGAACGCCGCCGGGCTGATAGAGGGCCAGCGGCATGGACGTAGACTCGTGGACCGCCTCGTAGTAGCGCAGCACCACATCCGTCTCGGTCTCGCCCTCCTCCGCCGCGATGGCGTGCGGGATGATGTGTACCGCGACATCGGCCCCGGCGTCCGCAGCGAACTTCGTCAGGTCGATGGCCTGCCGCGTGTACCTCGCCGGGTCCGCGGACCGGCCGGTCGGCTGTTCCAGCCACTCGCCTGCACAGCCTGCCAGAACGTGCATCCTGCCCGCGGCGTCCTCGGCGACGGAACGGATCAGGCTCCGAGCCTCGTCAACGGTGAAGGTGAACATCTTGCCCATGCCGCTTCGGGCGAACACGCCGTCCACAGAGCGGGTATCGGCCAGCCATCGAACCAGCTCGGCGCTGCCGCCGAGATCGAGCGAGCCGTCCTCGTGGACCGCCGTGAAGAGCGGAGCGATCACTCCCGTGAGACTGTCAGGGATCGCCGGTTGCGAACTGGCCACTGCGTTGCTCCCTTCCGGCGGCCGCACCTGTGGGGCGAAACCCGACCGCCACCGCCTTCGTCATGCCTATATTACAGCACATGGAGATGGACGCATGACCCCCGAGACGCTGCGCTCGCTGGCAATCAACGTAGGCCTGGCCTTTGCGCCCGTGGCGCTGGGGCTGGTGGTGGCAGCGGCGCTCGGCGGCGGAAAGCGCAAACCCGGCCGGGTGGCGCTGGCGATGCTCGTGGGTGTCGTCTGGCTTGCGTTCCTGCCCAACACCTGCTACCTGCTCACCGAATGGAGGCACCTCCTCCTCTCGGGCCGCTGGAGCCAGATGACCGACAGTGGCGCCGATGATCGGGTGGCCCTGCTCTCGGCGGCGCGCTGGGCGCTCTTCTACGCTGCCTACAGCGGCATCGGGATGGTCTGCCTGATCCTGGCGGTGCGCCCTGTCGATATGGCGCTGAAGCTGCGAGGCTTCTGGCGCGGGCTCCTCGGTCTGCTCCTCTTCGCCGCCATGTCGGTGGGTGTCTACCTTGGGCTGATCGAGCGGTACAACTCGTGGGACCTCGCGATGCGGCCTGTCCAGATCGGCCATACGATCAAGCACGCCGTCACCAACCCCAGGCTGGCCATCAGCATGGGTGTGCTCACCGTTGCCCTTTGGCTATTCTACTGGGCGGCAGACATCTGGTCTGTGGGCCTTCGAGCCACGCTGGGCAAGAAGGCCCGCAACGCCTAGCGGCGAATGGGCACGCCGACGCCGCCCTGTGGCGGGCCGGCCTGCCCGCCCATGGGGTTGCCGCCGCCCTGGTAGCCGCCCACCCCCACGCCGCCCTGACCATAGGACATCCCGCCGGGTGGCTGCACGCCCATGCCGCCCTGAGCCGGACCACCCATGCCGGGCTGCGTGCCGGGTTGCCCCATACCGGGCTGCAAACCGGGCTGCATCCCCGGCTGCCCGGCGTTCGGCGCGGAGGCTCCGCCATCGCGGCCCATGCCGTACCGGCTGCCGCGAATGGGCGCCGTCACGGACTTGCCGTGGGCGCCACGGTCAAGCACCGCCGCACGCTGCTCGGGCAGGATGTCGCGGCCCCAGAGCTGGAAGAAGATGAGCAGCCAACCTGCGCCGCCCAGCCCCATCAGCCAGAGCCACTTCTTGCGGTGGATGTTCTCGACATGCCCCTTGCCCGAGCAGGCCACACAGGTCACCGCGCCATGCCCGTCACAGAGCGCGCACGCCGGCACGTTCCCATCCTCGCCGCGGACGCGTCCCTTGCCGGACCCGGCGCAGCCCGCGCAGGACGTCTTGCACTGGCCCATGCATTCGCCGCAGTCGATCTCAGGCTTCAGTGACATATAGCGGCGGGAGCGTGTCCACCGTGAGAAATCCTCGCGGAGCTTCTCCCGGACCTCGCTGGCGCCCTCGCGAACGACCTCACGCGTCTGCGGATCGCGGAGCAGTTGGCTCATCGGCTCTCCTCCAGTCTGGTCAGAACGAGAACGGATTGCCGGCGGGCAGGCCCCAGATACCGCCACGGAAGGTGGCCTGAGGCATGTTCTTGGCATGCCCGTCGAAGTAGACCAGGTTGAACTGCTCGTTGTGCGCCGACCACCCCTCGTAGTAGCAGTAGCATCCCGGCTCCGGGCAGAGGCCCTGGATCGGCGGTGCAGGATTGGCCACAGCGTAGGAGGTCAGGTAGCGGTAGTCCCAGAGCATCACCTTCTGCGACGGCTCCGAGTTCCCGCCCTCACCCCTGCCGGAGGCGAAGCCGTTGTAGACGTAGCTGAGGCCGGGCATCTGCGGGTTCGAGTTCTGCGTCCAGCCCCGGTTCGACGGGCAGGCGAAGATCCGCGTGTCGCGAGTGGTGAGGCTCAGGACGGCCTGCGCCCAGTTGGCATAGGGACTGCTGCGCCAGTCAGGCACACCGTAGGCGGCATCCATCCAGAACGGGCAGTTGCCCTCGATGTAGAGGTGGTCCTGGGCCGGGTAGGCGCTGTCGTAGTCCTGCACGTACATGAGCACGGCCATGCCGAGCTGCCGCATATTGGAGATGCAACTGATGCCCCGGGCCTTCTCGCGGGCCTGGGCAAAGACCGGGAACAGCATCGACGCCAGGATGCCGATGATCGCAATAACCACCAGCAACTCAATGAGCGTGAACGCCCTCTGCCTCCTGCTTGCCACTAGCCGGCTCCTTTCCACGTCGTCGCTGATGCGGCGCCGCCTTGACGTACTGCGAATGTCGTGGACTGCTCGAATGAACGGTGGCGGCCGCTAATCCTCTGCGGATGCCGACCCGGGATGCGCGCCGGAGCGCGCAGGCACTACTAGTACGCAGAATACGGCGCTGCCGCAACGCTGTTCGCTCCGCCGCCACGAGGCGAGGCAGGAGACAGGCCGCGAGACGGCCAATACTACCCTGTAGACGGGCCGGGGCTGCATGGCGCAACGGCCGGTGGAGGGATACGCATCACGTTGCAGAAACCCACAGGACGCCGTTGGCCGCGCCGGATACTGCTCGGCCTTTGCTGCGCCGGGATGGCGGGCGCCGCCTTCCAGACCGCCGTATCGTACCTCTCAGGCGTCTATCCAGTGCCGCTCACCGGAGGTTACTGGGCTGCCCTGGCGGTTGGGTTCGCCTCGGGCCTCATGGGCCGCCGGCATTGGCTTGTGGCCGCCACCGGCGCCGCGGGCCTGGTCTTCGCGGTAGCGGCGGTCACTCCCCTGCCCGCTGCCATGCTGCGCAGCGTCAGCCGCTCTGATGCGCCCCAGCGCGCCGACGCCATCGTGGTCCTGGCCGCCGGGGGTCAGGACAAGCTCAAGATTACCGACGCCGCCCTGCCGCGCCTACTCCGCGGGGTTGAGCTGTGGCAGGCAGGCTGGGCGCCCGACCTGCTGATCTCACGCGGGCGGGGCGGGCAGGACAGCTGGATACCCGAGGCAAGGCAGCAGCTGGCAGCCCTGCGGCTCGACGTCCCCATGCTGGAGACCCGCTCCTGCGAGAACACGCATGACGAGGCGCTGGAGACGGCCCGCATCGCCCGCGAGCGCGGCTGGAAGCACGTGATTGTCGTCAGCCAGGCCTGGCACCTGAAGCGCTCCGGGGGCGTCTTTGAGGGCGCCGGCCTTCGGGTCACCTGCGTTCCGTGCCGCGAACTGCGTTACGACGCATGGGCGCCGTCCATGCCTGCTTCCCGTGTCGCGGCGCTGCGCGACAGCCTGCACGAGATCATCGGCCTGGCGATCTACAAACGCCGGGGATGGATACGACCCTAGGAGACTACGCGCCGCTCACGGGTGTGCCACAATGCCCGAGACATGTGCGGCCGACTACCGCCGACCAAAGGAGTTACGGAGTGGCTAAGAAGGTTAAGAAATCCGGCAAGATCCGGGTGGGTATCGTGGGCGTCGGCATCGGCGGCGTCCATGCACAGGGCTATGCCAAGCTGCCCGATGTGGAGATCGCTGCGCTCTGCGACCTGAACACGGCGCGCGCCGAGGGCGTGGGTGAGCGCTACGGCGTGAAGTCCATCTTCAGCGACTATTCCGCCATGCTGGCCGAGGCGCAGCTGGACGCCGTCTCGGTCTGCACCCCGAACGCGCTCCACGCCGCCGTGGCTGTGGCCGCGTTGGAGGCCGGATGCCACGTGCTGTGCGAGAAGCCCCTCTCCATCAGCGCCGCCGAGGGCAAGAAGATCGTCGATGCGGCCAAGCGCGCCAAGGGCAAGTTCATGATCGGCATGAACAACCGGTTCCGCGGCGACTCCCAGGTCCTCAAGAAGTACATCGAGAGCGGCGAGCTCGGCGACATCTACTACGCCAAGGCGGGCTGGATCCGCCGAACCGGCATCCCAGGCATGGGGAGTTGGTTCACGAGCAAGGAGATGGCCGGAGGCGGCCCGCTGATCGACATCGGCGTCCACGCTCTGGACCTGACCCTCTACCTGATGGGCAACCCCAAGCCGGTGAGCGTCTACGGCGCCACCTACGCGAAGTTCGGCCCGTTCGGCAAAGGCGGCGGCTCGTGGGGCGTCCCCGCCAACGGCGGATCCTACGACGTTGAGGACCTGGCCTGCGGCATGATCCGGTTCGAGAACGGCGCCTCGCTGGCGCTGGAGGCCTCGTGGGCCCAGCACTGCGCGGGCGACAAGCTCTACAACGAGGTCTACGGAGACAAGGGCGGGGCGACCATGGAGCCGCTGCGCATCTTCACCGAGCGCTACGGCTCGCCCATCGACATCACCCCCGCCTGCCCCGACAGGAACGGGCACGAGGCCGAGGTGGCGCACTTCGTGGAGTGCATCGTGCAGGACAAGCAGCCCATCGCCACGGCGGATCAGGCGCTGGACGTAATGAAGATACTCGACGCCCTCTATGCATCGTCAGAGAAGGGCACTTCGATCGCGCTGAAGTAGGCGCGGAACACCAAGGGAGGCATTCCGAGACATGGCACGACCTGTCACCCTCTTCACCGGTCAGTGGGCCGATCTGCCGCTGACCACCATCGCCGAGAAGGCCGCCGAGTTCGGGTACGACGGCATCGAACTGGCTTGCTGGGGCGACCACATGGACGTCGCACAGGCCACCGGGCCCGACGCCGCGGCCTACTGCGAGTCCCGCCACGAGATCCTCGCCGCACAGGGCTTGCAGACCTGGGCGATCTCCAACCACCTGGTGGGCCAGGCGGTCCTTGACCGCATCGACGAGCGCCACAAGGCCATCCTCTCGCCGGCCATCTGGGGCGACGGCGACCCGGCGGGCGTGAACGCACGTGCAGCCGAGGAGATGATGAAGACCGCCGTGGCGGCCAAGAACCTGGGCGTGCCCGTGGTCAACGGCTTCACCGGCTCGTCGATCTGGCACCTGCTCTACTCGTTCCCGCCGAACCTGCCGAGCCAGATCGAGGACGGCTATGCGCTGCTGGCCGAGCGCTGGAAGCCCATCCTCGACGTGTTCGCCGAGAACGGCGTGAAGTTCGCGCTGGAAGTCCACCCGACCGAGATCGCCTTCGACCTCTACAGCGCGAAGAAGGCGCTGGCGGCTCTGGACAACCACCCGGCATTCGGCTTCAACTACGACCCGAGCCACTTCGGCTATCAGGGCGTGGACTACGTGCAGTTCATCTACGAGCTGGGCGAGCGCATCTTCCACGTCCACATGAAGGATGTCTACTGGTCCGATAGCCCGAAACCCATCGGCGTCTTCGGCGGCCACTCGGAGTTCGGCAACCCGCAGCGCTTCTGGGAGTTCCGCTCCCCGGGACGCGGCTCGATCGACTTCGAGGAGATCATCCGCGCCCTGAACAGCGTCGGCTACCGCGGCCCGCTGTCGGTGGAGTGGGAAGACGGCGGCATGGATCGCGAGCACGGCGCCGCCGAGTCGGCCGAGTTCGTGCGACAGATCGACTTCCCGCCGTCGGCCCTGGCCTTCGACGGCCAGTTCGAGCGCAAGTAGGAACGGACCGGCCCCCGCCGCGGGTTCGTGGCGGGGGCCGGCCCTCAGAGCGTGACGTCGGCCTCGAGGCGGGCCCGTAGCGCCGGCAGAGACTCGTCCACTAGCCTCCCCAACTCAGCGACCGTATCAGGCTCTGGTGGGCGGCCCGTCGCGCGGCACCGGATTTCCGTAGCCCGGGTGGCGCGCGCCAGCTCCTCCAGGCGCAACATCATGGCCATGCCCTTTAGCGCGTGGGCGGCCGAGACGCTGGCTGCCGTGTCACGACGCGCGGCTGCGGTACGCATCTGGTCGAGGTAGTTGCCGGCCTCAACAACGAACAGCGCGACCAACTCGGGCGTTATCGTCGGCGCGGCTTCGCGCACGGGCTGGGGCTGCTGGATAGGCGGCGAGACCGCTATCCCCACTTCGGACAGCGCTGATAGCAGTTCCTCGACCCGCACCGGCTTACGGACGAGGCCATCCATCCCGGCCTGCCGACGCGCTTCGGCGTGGCGGGCCGGTTGGCTGGCAGTGACTGCCAGAACCGGCACACGGCGACCGGGCGATTCTGAGGAACGCAAGGCCCGGGTCGCCTCCAAGCCGTCCATGATGGGCATCCGGCAGTCCATCAGGACGACATCAAAGCGCTCATCGGCGAATGCGTGGACAGCTGCCAGGCCGTTGACCACCGCTGTCGTCTTGATGCCCATCGTCGCACACAGCGCACAGAGCATCCTGCGGTTCACCGAGTTGTCGTCCACGACCAGGGCGTGGATGGTCGTGGCCGGCTGCGCAGGCTCCATGACGATCTGACCTACAGGCCGTCCGCGACCGTCGGGTGGCCCCTGATCTCACTCAGGACATGCCGCACCAGGGCGGCCCTGGTGCGTGGTTCCACACCAAGCTTGTTCATCACACGCTCCACCGTGTGCTTCACCGCGGCCTCGGTGAGTGGTCGTCCACCGGATCCAACGACCTGAGCCGCGATCGCCTTATAGGTCAGGTTGGTATCGGCGGCGCGCTCCAAGACTGCTGCCTCGAGGTCGGTGAGGCCGAAACGAAGGGCCATATCACCCAGGCTCACGTCGGATAGCATCCGCTGGGCTGCGTCGAACCTCTCGCTGGCCCTATTCGCATGGGCGCGGCGCACAGCGGCGACAAGGTCCGATGGATTGCAGGACTTCAGCAGGCACTCGCTGGCGCCCGCCATCGCGGCTACGGACGCGAGGTTCTGGTGGGCGGTGAGGAGTACGATGCTGGTCTCAGGTTGCATCGCGGTGATCCGCCGGGCCGCCGCGAGGCCATTCATCACCGGCATATCCAGGTCCATCACGACAACATCGGCGCCCGACTCCTCGGCCACCTCTACTGCCTCGCGGCCGTTCTCCGCCTCGCCGATCACGTCAAAGCCGGGCTCACGAGAGAGCATATTGACGATGAGTCGACGGATGAGCGTTGCGTCTTCTGCAACTACGATCTGGATGTCGCCCAATGGACCCCCCTTTTTGTGGCCGGTCTGCGCCCGCAACGCCGAGCGTCGTCGTACAGCGCCACTTACTCCTGATACCTGAACGCCGCCGGACGCGCTATGATACATCCTCAGGCGGCAGTTTGCACGTTCCCCACGGCACCAAGGTCGCCGTCGTCGGGCCGCAGCAAGCTCGGGTACAGGACATCGACGATGCGCAGGATCGAGGCAGCCACCGGGACGGCCAACAACATGCCCCACACGCCGAACGCCGTTGCACCGGCCATCAAAGCAAAGATGTTGACCAGCGGGTGCAGACCTACAGACCCGCCGACGACCCTGGGTGTCACCCCATAGTCAAATGCGAAATGCACCACCAGGAACAACACGACTGTCAGGACTACAAACCCGACGCCTTTCTGCATCACGGTGGCCACGCATGCGGCGCCGATCACCGCGAGCACGGGACCAACGTACGGTACCGCGTAGAGCACTCCGGCCGAGACGCCGAGGAACAGCCCATACCGGAGCTGAAGCACGCCAAACAGCACCGTGGCCGCCAGACCGTAGAGCAGGCAGACCTTGGCCAACCCGCGCACATACTGGCCGAAGATGCCGACAACCTCGTCGGTCATTCGGGCGGCCTTGGGCCGGTTCGATGCCGGGACGTAGCGTAACAGCGCCGCCTTGATCTTCTGAAACTCCAGAAGGAACCAGAACAAGGAGAGCGGTATGATGGCGATCCATAGAATCTGGCTGAATGCGGCGGAGACAGCTCCGTTAATGGAGCTCAGATATGCCCGCAACATGTCAGAGATCGGCCCGGCCTGACCCGAGAGGTACGCAGACGGCGACTCCATCATGCCCATGGCCCGGAGCGTCTTCTCATTGCCTCGGTACCACTCGTCGGCGCGCCTGGACTGCGACGAGAAGTACTGAGATGCCGATTCCCCGTACTGGGGCAGGTTGGTCACCAGGTCGGATGTCTGGCGAACTACGGCAGGAACCAGCAGGATGCCTGCCAGAGTGACGGCAGCGAAGAAGAGGACGAAGATGGCTCCCACGGCGCGCTGCCGTGGGACGCCGCGCCCCTCCATGCGGCAGACCACGGGGTCCAACAGCGCGGCGGCAAAGAGGGCGATGATGAAGGGAGGCAGGACCGAGGCAACGCGCCACACGAACGCCACCAGGGCGGCCACGACAACGAGCCCCGTGACGACACGACGCCACGGAAGCCCGAGTAGCCACTGCGATAGGTTCTGGGGGCCTCGGGAGGGTTTGTCGGAATCCATCGGTTACCGGGTTGGCCTCGACGGCCGGCAAGGGCGCGCTATGCGACCCCTTGCCGGCGCATCGGGCTCAGGCCGCGGCGGTATCCTCAGCAGGCGCGGCCTCGGCGGTGCGCGCAGTCTCGACGACTGCCTTCACCTTGGTCGCAACCTGCTGACTGAGGTCACCGATCTTGTGCCCCAGGTCGGTCAGCGACTTGCCGATCTCATCCCGGGTCTCGGGACCGGCCTTGGGGGCGAGCAGCAAGCCGGCGATAGCGCCCACCAGCACACCGACGCCGATACCGGCCAGAATGCTCATCAACACGCTCTTCTCAGTATCCTGAGTCTCCACAGTGCACCTCCAGGGATTTGATGCGTCTACTACACTCTCTACGATGCTCCCGCATCATGGTGTCGCCGCCCGGCGAACAAAGCCCTGGCGGCGGCTCCAGCCAGAGCCGTCAGAAGGCCGGCCCGCCCTCCACGCGAGGCGAAGAGCCTGGCAGCCGAAACCAGCGCCGCTGTCGGAGTAGCGATGCTCTCAGCCGCGGCGGTGACCTTGCGGACTGACAGCGCACTCTCCTGCAGAGTTGATCCGAGCGCCTCCATGCGTTCCGCTGCGGCCTTCAGGGCCTCCAGCGTAGGTACCAGATGGCTGTTCGTCACTTCGACCACGGAACACGAGAGGGCCTGCACCTCCGCCAGCGCCTTCCGGGCCTCCACCAAGGTGGAAGCGACTTCACTCTCGACCTGGGCGATTGCGGACTGCGTCACGCGGGTGAGGTCACCCATACGGCGGGTGATCACGAGCATGCCGAGACCGACGGCCACCAGGTTGGCCACCACCACAGCAGCAAGGACGATCTCGACGATATCACGCGCGGTCAATGACTTCTCCTCACTCCCCTGCTTGTCTCGGCTGGATCACGCCGCCGCCCAGAACGGCACCGTCCCGGTAGAAGACAGCCGACTGCCCGGGCGTAACCGCGCGCTGCGGCTCGGAGAACCGGCACTCGACGCTGCCATCCGAACGCGGCGCGCTGATACATGCCGCCTGTACGGTGGCATTATATCGGATGCGTACGCTCACTGCAAGCGGCTGGTCGGGTTCAGCTACCGTCACCCAGTTCATTGAGCCCACCTCGCACCGGTCCGAAAGGAGCCGGTCGGCCGGCCCGACAACTACTCGCCGGCGGGCGGCGTCGATCGAGACCACGTAGAGCGGCCCGGAAGCCGATGGCGGAAGCCGCCTGCGCTGCCCCACGGTGAACCGGCCGATGCCGTCATGGTAGCCGAGGAGTGCGCCGGAGCAGTCGACGATCTCGCCCGGCTCGAGCGCATCAGGAGACAGGCCGCGAAGCACCTCCGCGTAACCATCAGGACCGACGAAGCAGATGTCCTGGCTGTCCGGCTTCGCCGAGACCGCCATGCCCAGTTCGGACGCGATGCGCCGCGTCTCCGCCTTGTCTGCGATCCCACCCAGCGGCAGCAGCGTATGGGCAAGCGCATCCTGCGAGAGGCAGTAGAGGACGTAAGACTGGTCCTTGGCGCGATTGACCGACTCCCGAAGGCGCCACCTGCCTCCTGGCTCCCGGTCGATGATGGCATAGTGCCCGGTCGCCACCCGGTCGGCGCCCAGTTCGCGAGCCTTCTCCAGGAACCAGCCGAACTTCACGTGGCGGTTACACTCGATGCAGGGGTTCGGCGTCGCGCCACGCCGATAGGCCTCGGCGAACGGACGCATCACCGTCTCAGAGAAGATGCTGCGCGCGTCCAGCACATAGTGCGGTATGCCCAGACGTGCGGCGGCCCTGCGCGCGTCGGCCACTGCATCGATGGAGCAGCAGCCCGATGCCGGGGCGTCGCCCGGCGCCTCCCAGATGCGGAGGGTGAACCCGACCACCGGCACTCCCTGCCGCTGGAGCAGGGCGGCCGCAACGGCGCTGTCCACGCCTCCGCTCATGGCCACCGCGACTGTCATGCCTGCCTCCGATCCCGCGGCCCTCTGACCGCACGGCCTCCTCTGGTATCCTTCTGGGCACAAATGACGTCGTGACCTCGGGAGGAACCCATGCGCTTCGATGTGTTCGGCATGTGCAATGCCCTATTCGACATTCAGGCCGAAGTGACCGACCGGGACCTCGAGGAACTTGGCTTCCCCAAGGGCGGCATGTCACTGATCGACCAGCACCAGCACGAGGCGTTGCTGCCGCGACTGGCAGGCCACATAGTAAACCACGAAGCCGGCGGTTCCGGCGCCAACACCATGATCGGCGTGGCCATGCTGGGCGGGCGCACGTGCTTTACCAGCCGGGTTGCCGACGACGAGTACGGCATCCTCTATCGCGCATCGTTGCAGGAAAAGCAGGTCCAGGCCAACCTGGGACACGGATCGGGCCACACCGGCGTCTCAGTGATCTTGATCACGCCTGACAAGCAGCGAACCATGTGCACCCACCTGGGCGTGAGCCGGGACCTCACCCGCGCGGAGGTCAGCATGGACGACCTGGCCGCCAGCCGCTGCCTCTACGTCACGGGTTACCTCTGGGATACGTTTAGCCAGAAGGAGGCCGTCACCCACGCCATGGGTAGCGCCAACCGGTTGGGCGTCCAGGTGGCCATGAGCCTCTCCGATCCGTTCTGTGTTAACCGCCACCTTAATGATTTCAAGAACCTGATCGAAAAGCACGTCGATGTGGTGATGGGCAACGGCGACGAGGCCATGGCCCTGACGGGCTGCGCAGGCCCCGAAGAGGCCGCCATGGCGCTGGCGTCAGTCTGCAAGGTCGCCGTGGTCACCATGGACAGCCGCGGCTCGCTGGTCGCCACAGGCGGCTCACTCCATCGTGTGCCGGTCTGGCCGGCCGACCTCGTGGACACCACCGGAGCCGGCGATATGTTCGCAGCGGGCATGCTCTACGGCCTCACACAGGGGCTCGCGCCGGAGCGCGCCGGCATGATCGGCGCCGAGACGGCCGCCCGCGTGGTGAGCAAGTTGGGGCCGCGGCTCGACGCACTCGATCGGACCTCACTGGAGTCGCTCCGCTAGGGCTACCTACAGCAGGACCGCATCCAGGACCGCGCCGGAGCCACCGGTAACCCGAACGCGCGCCAGCGAACCCGCCAACGCCGGGTCGCCCGCAAAGCGCACGCGGAGGTAGTTGCCGGTATAACCGGCCAGCCGGCCGGATTCCCCGCAGGCGGGTTCGACTGCCACTTCATGCTCCGTGCCCTGTGCGGCAGCCGCCTGCTCCGCCTGTACGCGCCCTGCCAGTTCCGCCAGGCGATGCGCTCTGTCTTCCTTCACGTCGGAGGGAACCTGATCCGGCATGTCGGCTGCGGGCGTTCCGGGGCGCACCGAGTAGCGGAAGATGTGCGCACGGTGGAACGCGGCGTCTCGGACCACCCGGCACGTCTCCGCGAAGTCCTCCTCCGTCTCGCCGGGGAAGCCCACCATGATGTCGGTGGTGAGGCCCATACCTGGCACGACGGCCCTGGCACGTCGGCAGAGGCTCAGGAACGCATCGCTGTCATACGGTCGGCCCATGGCCTTCAGCACTCGCGAGCTCCCGCTCTGCAGAGGCAGGTGAAGCTGCGGGCAGAGCCTGCCGCCCAGGGCCATGGCATGGAGCAACGGGTCGGAAACGTGGACGGGTTCGATGGACGAGAGACGCAGGCGGGGCCCGTTGGGAAGCTCACAGAGGCGCTCGACGAGCCCGAGCAGGTCGCATCTGGCGCCGGCCTCACAGGCATCGTAGAGGCCGATGCAGATGCCGGCAAGCACGACCTCGGGACAACCGGAGGTAGCCAGGCCGGTGACCTCATCGACGATGTCGGCGGGTGGGCGCGAGGTGGGAGCCGGACGCGTGAATGGAATGGAGCAGTAGGTGCAGTTCAGGTTGCAGCCGTCTTGCACCTTCACGACCGCCCGCGTCCGGTGGGTGCTCGGGCGGCTCGTCGCCGCTGGGCATGCCGCGACGAGCAGGTCGGGTCGAGCGTCCAGGATGTAACGGAGCGCATTGAGCTTGTCGACATTGGGCACGACCAGGGCCTGCAGGTCCAGGCCATGCCCCAGGCGACGCAGCATCTCCGGATAGCAGCCGGTGAGTACGAGCAGCGCTTCAGGGCTGGATCGCTGTAGTCGTCGTAGCGCGCTACGGGATTTGCGCTCCGCCTCGGTCGTGACCGAGCAGGAGTTCACCACGCAAACGTCAGCGGCGAACCCCGGCTCGACCACTTCGAAGCCCTGCTCCTCGAACCCACGCTGGAGCCGCTCAGTCTCGTACTGGTTGACCTTGCAGCCCAGCGTCAGGAAGCTAGCCCTGGGCACCCGCGCCCTCTGCGGCAGGAGCCGCCCCTTCGCCTTCGCCGCCGCTTCGCGGCCGGCGACGGCGGCTTCTGCCGCCGCGGCGGCGGCGGCGGTGCGGTGACGCGTCGGCTCCAGCCTCGCCCGGCTCCGTAGCGCCGTCGTCCTCACCGAGCGGCTCAAGCGCCTCGGCTTCGGCGTCGGCCTCCGCAAGCTCATCAGCGGGTGGCTCAGCGTCCGATTGGGGCATCAGGTCGATTTTCAGGGCCGAGCGGCGGGGCTTCTCCAGGATAGGCGGCGGCCCGGGTAGTTCCGGCGGGGCCGGTAGCGGCGGAGGCGGTCCAGGCAGGGCGGCGGCTGGCGGACCAAGCAACGCCGGTGGTGGGCCGGGCAACGCAGGAGGTGGGCCGGGAAGGGCCGGAGGTGGGCCGGGTAGCGCGGGCGGCGGACCGGGCAAATGTCCGGACGCCGGAAACGGTGTGGCCTCCTCAGCCTGCTTGGCGGCAGGCTGCGCACTCTCCTGCACGACCTTCAATCCAAGCGCCTGGATCGATGCCGGCGACCCCACGGCGAAGACGTGTGAGGACTTGGCGCGCATGGGAACACGGACAATGCCGTTGGCGGCCTGATGGAACGTGCGCTCCTGCAGGTCGTACAGGCCCATACCGGCCGGCACACTCAGCGAGCGGACGCCTTCCTTCACGGCATGCACCGAAAGCCAACCGTTGCCGCTGGAGACGTAGTCGTCGGCGTTGGGCGTGGCCAGCGGGGCGCCGGCAAGGTGGCAGAGCCCGCGGACCACCTCGGCCGTCAGCGCCGTCTCGCCATAGAAGACCGACTTCCAGCCATCGACATCACGCACAACCAGCGACGGAAGGCCGCTACCGGCGTACTCCCCCACCACCGTCATCCCCGGGCCCAGGTCATCGACGTAGAAGCTGGGATTGAGGCGCTCGCGAACACCAAACTGGCCGTCGCGGACCTCATGGCCGATCGGATGGTCCCGAGCCACGATCTTGGAGCCCATCTCGGAGCCCCAGGCCTGCCTGCGCAACGTCATGCCGACGACATCGCGGGCGCCGTCCTCCGGGTCACCGTGGGCGTCGCAGATGCCTGCCGCGTAGACCCAGACGACAACCTTGCCGGCCTTCTGGAGGCGTTCCCGGACGGCCACGCGCTGCGCGGCCGGCATTCGGAACGGCGAGAGAAAGATGAACAGCTTGGCGTCGTCGGGGAACGACTTCAGCAGCACGTCGCTCTGAAGGCAGTACGCGACGGAGGCACCTGACCGCGCCAGGGCTTCGCGCTGGCCGTGCAGGATGCGCCGTGCCACATCCTGGTTTTGGACATGGAACAGGCTCGACTCGTCAATCATCGCCACGACGTCGGGCGCCACGCGCTTTCGGCCGGGCAACTGACCGTTGTACGCCGCCACGTGGCGGCCGGCGCGCTCCCAGGCATCCTCGGAGTCCAGCCAGCCGTCGCCCCAAAGGTCCATCCAGCCCAGCCCCACCTGATGGGCAAGGCCGATGCCTATCGAGCGCAGATGCGCGCTCTCGGTAGCGTGACGGCTCTCCATACGCGGGTTGAAATCATCGGCATCGCCGCCGGCGGGGGCCAGGTGCGTCTTCGAGTCATCCTCCAGGATGGCGAGCTTGCCGTGTGCCGCCGGCGAGTCTACAGGCCATGGGCAGGCCCCGCTGGCGCCGGGGAGGCGGTCCTTGTAGGACGGAGGACCGGCGACAGCGTCGATGTAGCTCGAACTGAGCAGCTTGCCCAGCGCCAGGTGGCCCGAACCCGAGTGGGTGAACTCGTAGGTATAACCGTAGCAGACGGAGACGAGCGCCTTGTCGTCGCCGGCCTCCTTGGCCGCCCGGGCGAGGCCGATCAGCCGCGTGGCCGTCATCTCAGACGTGAACTCGTGGAAGTCAACGCGTTGACGCTCCCGCCGCGACTCATAGAAGGCCAGGTCGGAGCGCTTCTCCGTCCGCGGGGACGGGATCTCGGCGGTGTAGAACTGCACGGAGCCGCTGAACCAGGCCGCCCGCAAGGCCACCTCGCTGCCGCCGTACTTGGTGCGGAGCCAACGACGGAAGGCCTCTCGGTTGGCGAAGGAGCGGTCGTAGCCTGCCTCGGCGGGCTGGAACCACTCGCCTCGCTCCAGGTGGTACCCGATCACGCGGCGGCCGTACTGAGTTCGCTCGATATGCGTTACGAGGGCGCGGACTGCGTGCTCGGCCTCCATCCAGTAGGTGTCGGAGGCGATCGAAGGCTCTTCCGATACCCCGGCATCGTAGACCGCCATGTCGCCGGGGTACTGCTGCTTCCAGACCGGTGCGGGCACGAAGACGATGCGGGGCATGATGCGCGCCGTAGGCGACGCCTGAGCCAGCACGGACAGGCGGGCGTCGACCATCTCGTAGACCGAGTCGTCCGGCGGCATGGGGCATGTCAGCTCAACCAACGCTGAGACGATGGGCACGCCCGCCTTGGACGCCCGCTCGATCTCGGATGTAACGCGGCGCTCGCGCTTCTCAGAGCTGACGTCGCCGAAGAAGAGCGCCGGCGCCAGCGGCTTGCCGTCCAGCACTAGCTCGGGGAGACCCTTGCGCACCACCACGCGAGCGCCCGGCGTCACGGGCTCAGCCGGCTCGGCCTCCTCGGTGGCGGGCTTGCGCCGGCCGCCGCGTGAACGCTTAGCCTTTTCCGGTTGCGGGGTCGGACCGGCGGGTGCCTCGGCGGCGGCGGGCTCGACCGCTTCCTGGCCTTCGGCCACATCGGCGTTGTTACTGCCACCGCGTCCGCGGCGAGAGCGCCTGGAGCGCTTCGGCGGAGCGACGGTTTCAGCAGCGGGCCTGCCTGCTTCTGCTGCCGGCGTCTCGGCCTCAGCCTCGGGAGCATCAGCAAGCGGTTCTACGACCGGCGGCTCACCGGCAACAGGCGCCTCGGCCTCCTGCTCCGGCGTCTCGGCAACGGAGACCTCGGCCTCCGGCTCCGCGGGCGCCTCGACGGGGTGCTTCGGCTTGCGTGACCTGGACGCCGTAGAGCGCTTGCGCCTGGGCTCGGCGAGGGCCTCGGCAGGCTCTGCCTGCTCCTCCGCGGAAGAAGCAGCCTCAGCGACCGCGGGTGCCGGCTCTTCAGCCGGCGCCGCGGGGATTACGTCAGCCGTAGGCTCCGCGGCAGCGGCAGGGACCGGACGCTTGCGGGGACGCGGAGCACGTTTCGGCTTGGCCGGAGCCTCAGCGGCCTCAGCCTCGGGCACGGTGGGCTCTGTCGGGGCCGGCGCGGGCTCCGGTACCAGCGCGGGCGTAGGCTCGGCCGACGCGGCCGCAGTCGGCTCGGGGGCGTCGGCTGCGGCCTTGGCCGGCTTCCGACGCGTAGTCGTCGACCGCGCTCGCTTCGGCTTGGCGGGCGTCTCATCAACCTGCGGCGCAGGCATAGTGCTCTCGGAGGCGCTCACGAGCGTCTCATCGTTTGTCATCTCTATCTCCTGTTGGGGCGCCGTCGCCGTAGGCGCGCCGTATGGCGCACCCCTCGCCCTGCACCTGAGCTACCAACGACCGGTGCGCCGTGCGGCGCGCCGTCGGAGCTCTAGCGCCTGGGCGGCCGCACTACGGTGAGCGAGGCTTGTCCCCGGTTTCTACTCACGACCCGCATTGGGTCGAAAACGTACTCGCGATCTGCTTCGAAAAACCCCGCCCTGGCCAGCGTGGACTCCACCTTGGGGTCCGGGCCGGTCTCGCCCTCTTGCTGAGCATAGGCGAGCAGGGCCACCATCATGTCGTTCAGCGGAAATCGCTTACCCACAACGAACTTGCCCTGGTACCGATCGCCTCCAGCAGGCTCCAGAGGCACCAGGATGTTGGCGCGCTCAATCTTGGCCACCACGCGCACGGGCGTCCTCGGCTCCGTGGGCGTGGGGAAACGGGCCGAGATGGTAACCTCGGCCCCCACCTCGGCGATTCCGGGCTCCACACGCACGTTGCTGAAACGCATGAGACCGGAGTCCACGGCGGAGGCGCCCTCGCCTCCAGCCGCCAGCATAACAGGATCGAGCCAGGCGAGGTACGCCTCAAGCGCCTTGCCGCCCGCGCGATGCTCCTCGCGCTCCAGCCAGTACAACTGCGCCGGCGAGACCAGGTCCTCGCGGCCCGTGGCCGAGATACGCAGCCACATGGCTCCTGGGGCCAGGTCTGAGCGCCCGCGCTTGCCGGATCCCCCAACGGTATCGATGGCGGACGTGGCCAGGCCCGCGGCCGCCTGGGCGCCGATCTTGAGCACCGGGTCCGCTGAGGCCGCCGCGGCGGCGGCGCGGATCCCGGCCTTGAGCGGGCCGGATGCCATGCGGCCGATGCCACCGGTGATCCTGGTCACGCCGGAGCCCACCTTGCGCACGAAGCCGCCACCGGCCGCCTTCTTGATCCTCAGGGCGGACCAGGGCACGGCCAGGACATAGGTTCCGTCGGTGTCGGTCTTTGCGTAGTCGATGACCTTGCCGCCCTGGTCATAGACAGCCACGGTCGCGCCGGCAACCGGCTCCTTGCCGGTCCGGCTGAGCACAACACCGGTCACAAACGCTGTATCCGCGGCCCACGCAGCTTGACGCGCAACGCCTAGCGACAACAGCGTCGCGCCGATGCCGATTGCGGTGAACCTTGTTCGATAGCCAGAGATCACTGTTCTACCTCGCTGGAGCCGGCGGCTCCACCGGGCTCGGCGCCTGCCGAGCTCCCGGGGATGCGGCTCGCTCCGGCCTGCGGCGCCCCGCCCTGCGGCGGGGCCGTCGGTGCGCCAACCGCGATGATCCTTGGGAATGCCGCGTAGTAGTCGCGCGAGATGGTCTCACGACGGACGGGCTTGCCGGGTTGCTCAACCACGCGCAACGTGGTGACGCGACATCCGGCGTGCCCCTTCTCAACCACCTTGCGGACGCCGGGCGGCAACGTCCTGTCCGCGAGCGTCTTTGTGGCCTGAGGCCATTTTGATACCCCGGTCTGGACGATGGAGACCCGCTTGCCCGGGCTCGGAGTGCCGAGCAAGCGTACTTCGACGTGCCCGCCACGGACCTGGGCCATCACTGCCAGCGGCCCTGACGAGCGGTTCCTGAACCGGAAGTCGACAACGCCGTAGGCAACCGTAGCGTCCAGGCCGGCCGGCACATAGGCGACCGGCGTGCCGTGGTGCGATCGGGACACGATCTCCATATCAGCCAGGAGGGCCGCATTGTAGATGGTGCTCGATACCTGGCAGATGCCGCCGCCGATACCAGGCTTGTAGACGCCGCGAACGATCACCATGGCGGTCCGGAAGCCGCCATCCTCTTCCCTGGGCCCGACCACGTCGTTATATGCAAAGACGTCGCCGGGTGCGAGGATGTGCCCGTTGATTCTGCGGCAGGCAACCACAAGGTTCTGCGTCCGGTCGGCATTTCGAGCGTAGCGCGTTCGGTACTGCGCCACGACCTCCCACGGGCCGCCACCCGCAGACTGGCTCACGCGGGGATCAACCACCCGGGAGACCACGCGAACCGAGGGATCGGGCAGGTTCGTCTCAGGCGTTCCGGTTGCTGACGGCGTGACCGCCTTCAGCACAGGGCCAAGCGCCAGCGCCGTGGTCTCAGCGTCCAGTTCGAGGCCCGGCTTCGATGACGTGACGCGGTTGCCGCCGACATCCTCTATCAGGCGGGAGTCGACCGGCAGCCTCTGCAACGGCCCGGCAAACAGCCGGCGCAGTTCGTGGGCGGTCCTGGCCTTGTCGACCTTCCAAACCCAGGGCACATTGACGGGCTTCTCGCCGGAGACCGCCGTGGCCAGGTACTCAAAAACGGAGACGGCGCTTCCGATGCCCATGGCCGCACGGAGCGTGGCTTCGATGTCGAGGGTGTACCCCAGAGCCGCCACCGTGGTACGCCGCGTCCGCCTGGAGGCCGAGCCTGGCGTGGGCGTGAGCTCGGCAGTCGCAGCCTCGCGGCGATCAGCCCACTCCTGCAGGACGCGACGCGCCTCCGGCTCACTGAGGCCGCCTACCTGGATGCCCGCCACACGGACCGAGGCGTGCAGCCGGTCGCCCTGAGGCATCTTCACGGCCGCGCCCGCGCCCACCAGCGCCGCGACGAGCAGGGCAACGGGAAGCCACACGCGTGTCACGCGGTTGGCTCTTGCTTCAGATCGGCGACGACGATATGCACGGCGAATGCCGGCCGGCTGACGGCTATACGCACCCATGTCATCCTAAGTATACGCGAGGAAGTAGCGCCGACGTAGGCACTCGGAGGCATGGCGCCTCCGCGATCGATCCAGCGACCACCTCCGGCAGGTCCGTGACATCGGCAACTACCATGTTCATCGCCACGCGCCCCAGAACCTGGGCGGGCTTGCCGTCGAACAACACATGGAGGCTCCGGCGCCAGCGATCCATGGCAAACCGTAGCGGACTCCGCCGCATGACGGGCCCGATCGGCGCCAGGGTGAACCCGTCGCCGAAACCCAGAGGCAGCACGGCGGTCCGGGTGGGCCTCCGGGCGGTCCACTCGCCGCCATACCCCACTCTGGCCCCCCTGGGCAGCTGCCTGACCTGTAGCACGCGCGCCTTGAGGGCCCAGGTTCGGCGCAGATCCGGCAAGCGCGGCGCCGCGGGTGAGGGGCTCTGACCGTACAGCAGCGTACCCACGCGGACCATCGTATAGCGGCTCTCAGGGAACAGCATGAGGCCGGCGCTGTTCAACACATGCACCTGAACCGTGCCGGATGATGCCGCCTGCACCGCGCCGACCAAGCTGCCGAACAGCTTAAGCTGAGAGCGGCAGAGCGGCAGGTCGGCTTCAGCGGCGTTCGGAAGGTGTGCGTAGACGCCCTCCAGCCGCAGGCCGGGCGTCCCGCCCACAGCAGAGGCCACGACGCCGACTTCGGCAGGGAGGGCGCCGAGCCGACCCATACCTACGTCGATCTTCAGGTGGAGGGCAAGGGGCTCTGCGCCGGACGGCCTCCCGGAGGCAAGGGCAGCCACGTCCTCCGCGCACGTTACGGTGCAGTCCACGGATAACTCGCGCGCGGCCGCGGCGTTCGCGGCCTCGATCGGTGTGAGGACGAGGACACGGGTTCCTACGCCCGCCGACCGCAGGGCCGCCGCCTCGGAGAGCCTGGAGACGCCGATCCACCTCGCGCCGGCGGCCTCGAACGCCAGGGCGGCGCCCACGGCGCCGTGGCCGTACCCGTTGCCCTTGACCACGGCCATCACGTCGACGCCCGCGCCTGCCCTCTCGGCCACCAGCCGGTAGTTGTGCGCTAGCGCGCCGCGATCAACCTCCACCCAGGCGTCGGGCCTTACCTCAACCATGGGCAGCGGGCTCCCCTTCCCGGGCCGCCCGCTTCAGGAGCGCCCGCACACGGGGCAGGGCGATGGTCCAGAGCCAGTACCACGCCGGCGACACCACGAGGTCGAGTTCGCCGATGTACTCCACGAAGCGCGGCGAGAACCCCTCTTTGAACCGATTGAGGCCCTCCAGATGCTCGTCTGCACCGCCTCCTCGCCTGGGGCTGACGCCGCGGAAATCGTACCAACGGAAGCCTGCATCGCGGGCGCGCTGGATGAGCCGCCACTGCATCAGGTGGTTGGGCATGACGTTGCGGTGCTCGTTGGACGAGGCGCCGTAGAGGTACCACGCGCGGTCGCCCAGGGTCAGCACCAGCGCGCCGCTGACTGCGGCGCCTTCGAAGCTCGCCTGCGCCAGCCAGATGCGGCCATCCGGGCTGAGTTCGTCCCACATGGCCTCAAAATAGGCTAGCGAACGCACTCGGAACCCGTCCCGCCGAGACGTCTCCTGGAGGAGGCGATAGAACTCCGGGAGATCGGCGCGGCCGAGGTCTGTGCGGACCTCCACGCCCTTGCGCTCCGCCAGGCGGATGTTGTAGCGCCACTTGGGCTTGAAAGAGGCCAGCAGCTCCTCATCATCACGGCCGAGGTCCAGCTGCATGACGCACAGGGGTTGTGTGCCACCAAACCCGCCCGCGTCGACGGGCCTGAACCCCGCGGCCGCAAGGTTGGCGGCTCCGAGCTCGCACGGGCGCTCTAGCGGCGGATCGACCTTGACGAGGATGGCTCCGCGCCGCCGGGCGATGCGCACCAACTCGGAGCCGAGCCAGGCCACCAATGGCGCGTCGTCAAGGTCCATCACGGGCCCGCGCGGAGCATAGAGGATCGACCGGCCCACGCCGGGCAGCTTCCGCTCCAACAGCGATACCGCTCCACGGACAACGCCGTCATCCTCGACGAGGAGCCTCAGGGGCGTCCAGCCGCTCCGAGCCTTGAGGTCGCCCCAGGCATAGGTCTGGAGCACATCGCCCGAAGGATGTGCCTCGACGAAGCCATCAAAGAGAGGCCGATCGGTCTCGGATGCGGTGCGGAGTGCCAGCATAGGTGTTGGTTGGTGCGGAAGGGAGCAGCTAACGGCCGGTAACGACTCGGGGCGCCCGAGCCCGTGGCCCGCGCGCCCCAGAATGGTAGCGGAGGTGGGAGTCGAACCCACGACCTAACGATTATGAGCCGTTCGCTCTAACCACTGAGCCACTCCGCCACAGCGTAGGCCATTATACCCGCAACTCGGCCTCTGGCCCATGCCTTCGCTACAACAGGCCAGGCGGAAGCCCCATGCCACCGGTCAAGCCCTGCATCCGCCGCGACTGCTCGGCGTCCGCGGCCTCCTGGGCCTCTCGCACCGCCGTGACGATCAGGTCCTGAAGCATCTCAACGTCATCAGGGTCGACGGCTTCCGGCTTGATAACGACCTCGAGGAGGCGACCCTTGCCGTTCACCACGGCCTTCACCGCGCCACCGCCCGACGTGGTCTCCACGCGCTCCTTCTCCAGCTCCTCCTGGGCGGCCGCCATGTCCTCTTGCATCTTCTGGGCCTGGCGCAGCAGCTTGCTCATATCACCCAGTCCGCCGAAGCCGCCACGTCCAATACCGCGTCCCATTCCGTCCTCCTTGGAAAGCCGCGAGGGGCGATGCCGCCCACGACGATCAGTCTAGGGGTTTCCCGTCCAGATGCTCCACAACCAGGTCGACCAGCCAACCTGCAGGCTTCGACGGCGCGTTCTCCTGCACGGGGTCCGACAGTGTGAGCTGAGTAGGCGGCCCAGCGGGCGCCGCCTCGGAGGCCGCGGCCCCGGCCTCCACACAGCGAACCTTGAGCCCCTGCACCCGCAACTCGTCGCAAATGCTCTGTTCCAGCACCTGCCGCCCCGCGGGCCGGTCGGCGCGAGAAAGCTGGAAGGCATTCTGGAAGGAGATCGTTATGGTCCGGCCGTCAAAATCGGCCACCGTCTCCTCGCCGAAGATGGCTGCGGCCGCCCGGGACGCCTGTTTTAGCCGCTCTCGCACGCGGGGCCAAGCGCGGCGGATCACGGCAATCGTCACATCGCCCGGCACCGGTCCCGACAGAGCGGCCTCCGGCGCCGAGGGGCGGGCCGGCGCGGCGTCCGGCGCAGAAGGCTGAACCACGGGTGCAGGCGGCGGCGCGGGTCGCGAAGGCGGCGGTGCGGGGTTCGGCGCGCCAGGCGGAGCGGTGGCCGGTTGGCT
The DNA here is from genome assembly GCA_903885605.1 of uncultured Chthonomonas sp. GTDB lineage: Bacteria > Armatimonadota > Chthonomonadetes > Chthonomonadales > CAJBBX01 > CAJBBX01. The sequence goes on from CAISJD010000120.1 coordinate 37,436, forward strand.
CTGCCGCACGGCAGGCTGAGCTGCGCGAGCCGGTGCAGGAGCGTGGCCGGCATCCAGTGCCGACGGCGCCAGCGACCAGAGGGCCCGCTCCAGCAGTAGCCTGTGCTGGTTGGTGAAGCGCAAATCGCGCTCTGCCGCACCCAGCACGTCAAGCATGGCAAGGAGCTGGTCGGGGCGGAACCTCGATGCCTGGTCCCTGAGCAAGGCGAAACGCTCAGGCGAACAGCTGGGGAGCGCCTCCGGCCCTGCGGCGATGCGGGCCACGAGCATATCGCGCAGCGTGCCCTGCAGGGCCGACAGGATCTGGCGAACATCCTTACCGGTCTCCACCAGCTCGCCCGCCTTCACGAAGACCGCGTGCAGATCGTCCGAAGCGACGGCGTCCAGCAGTTCGTACATCGTCTCCGGGCCCACGGAACCGATGGCGCGATGCACCACCTCAAGGTCCAGGCCGCCGTCGGAGAAGGCGAGCACCTGCTCCAGGATGCTCAGCGAATCGCGGAAAGACCCCTCGCCTGCCTGCGCGATGGCGGCCAGGGCTTCGGGCGTGCACTCGATCTGCTCGGCTGTCACCACGCGCTCCAGGTTCCTCACCAGGTCGGGTAACGTGCCGCGGCGGAAGTCCAGCCTCTGGCACCGGGACCGAATGGTGATGGGCACCTTATGCGCCTCGGTGGTAGCCAGGACGAAGATCACGTGGCTCGGCGGCTCCTCGATGGTCTTGAGCAGGGAGTCGAAGGCCTTCAGCGAGAGGTCGTGGACTTCGTCAATGATATAGATCTTTTTCCGCGATTCGGCAGGGGCATAGCGGGCGTTCTCGATGATCTTCTCGCGGACATCGTCGATGCCCGTCTCGGAGGCAGCGTCCATCTCGATGACATCGATGGCCGTGCCCTCGCGGATGCGCGTACACGAGGGGCACTCGCCGCACGGGTCAGGCGTGGGCCCCGGCGCGGCCATGCAGTTGAGGGCGCGAGCCAGGAGCCGCGCGGTCGTCGTCTTGCCGCAACCCCGCGGCCCACAGAAGAGGTAGGCGTGCCCTAGCCGACCCGAGCGGATGGCGTTGCGCAGCACCGTGGTGACATGGTCCTGCCCAATCAACTCGGCGAAGCTCTGGGACCGATACTTGCGGTACAGCGCGACGTAGGCCATGGCAGACTCCGCGGTGGCCGTGCCGGAGCGCGACGGCGCAGCGAAGACGAGAAGAAGGTGATCGTGCACCCGGCCTTTGTTGCGCCTACGCCCGGGAGCAACGCGGAACGACTACGGCGAGGGAGTCACGCGGCACTCGGGAAGTCATGCTTAGTGCTGCTGCCTTCCGGCTCTGACACGGTTCACATGCTTGCCGATGCGCGGAGCCAAGCCATGAACGCCGCCCGCGGATGTTGAACCAGGTTGTGGACGCACCGGGGGCCGGGAGTTCAACCCCGCTATAGCGGATTGCGGGTACAGGGCACCGCTGGCTCCCCATCTAGCACGATCCCCTTATTATGGCACCCTAACGGTGGATTGGCCCATGCCCACGGTGCGGCTACGCACGCAAAAGGGGCAGCGCAGCAAGAGCCTGCGCCGCCCCGAAACAGACAGACCGGCAGACGTAGCTACTTCGCCGGTCCCGGCTCAGCCATCACGCGGGCGTACTCCTCGTTGCTGACTACGGCGCTCTCCGGGATGGAGCCTCCGAAGACCTGCTCGCGGGTGATCCGATAGACCTTGCGGATCCAGCGGACCTCAGGCTGCAGGGACGAGTCTGTCCAGAGGTACTTCGGGTCGGCCATCCCCTCGCCGCTCCAGCCGAAGCGGTCCTGGATGAAGGGCGATGTAGCCCTCGGATTGAACTCGAACACGAGGTAGTAGATGTTGCTCTTGAAGCTGTACATCTTGGGATCCTTGCTCATGTCGATCTTGCGGCCGAAGGTGCCGGCCCGGACCGAGTGCTGGTCCAGCATGAGCGTCTGATCCTGGTTGATGTCGAACGTGAACTCCTTCAGCTGGGCGGTCCGGTAGCTGTCATCATGAAGCCGAACCGTGACCCGCGCGCCGTCGCCGACGTTGAAACGGCCCTTCACCTCAAGCACCTTGGGCGCCGTGAAGAGCGGGCGCGCATCGAACGCAGTGTTCCACGTAGGCTCGATGGCCGGCGGCCGGGGTGCGCCCACGGCCATGGCCGGAGCGGAGAGGCCCGCCTTGGCGTAGGCTGACTGCTTCTGGGATACCTCACTGCCGGTCACGAAGACGAACGTGTCGCGGCTCAGGGGCTCACCGGTCTCCCGGTTAACGCCCTTGCCCACCTTGGCGTCCACTTCCCAGTCGAGCTCATGCTTGTAGCGGCTAAAGATGCGCTTCTGCGTGAGCTCCAGGTTGTGGACCTCGCTGCCCCGGACGTTTCGCCGAGAGAAGTCCGTAGGGTTCTTCTTGACGAAGTCCTCGGACATGGCCAGAGCCTTCTTCCAGATATCGACCGACTCCTCAAGGCGCCCCAGCCTGGCCAGCGAGTGCGCCAGCTGATGCCACACAAACATCGGCACCGGCGCCTTCGCCTGCCCGCGCTCGTCGGCTCCGTGGCGGGTTGACGCCTTGCGGTACCAGTACTCAGCCCGGGCGAAGTCCTTGATCTTGTCCGAGTTCTGCCACCCCAACTCGAACGCAATGTCGTAAATCTCCGGGTTGTTTGCGTCGCCCTCTTCGAGCAGGCGCTGGGACGCCGGTATGTACCGACGATCCGATCGCTCGCTGGAGTCCGTGAAGTTGTACGCCAGGTGCCATGCGCCTGTGATATAGACATCCAGCTGGTGCGGATCGAGCCAGGTCACCATGCGGACGATGGGCAGGATCGCGTCATAGTCGCCCGAGTGGAAGAACTCGTCGGCGCGGACCCACAGGAGGCCGGCGACCGCCTGCTGGAGACCGAGCAACGGCCCCAGCACGAACTCCCCGGACAGGCCCTGAAACGCGGTCTTCTGGCCCTTGTTGATCTCCCGAACCGACGGGTCAATGGCCGCTTGTAGGAACATCGTGGCGATGAGAAGCGGAATGACGGCGAGGCCCAGGTTTCTCCGTGTTGAAGCCTTCATACAACGCGCCTCCGCTACACCTCGCGCTTGTCGAACACCAGGATGGCCAGCAGCAAGAGAACCGCGGAATAGATCACAGCATAAACGATGTTCTGAACAATGAACACGTTCGCATTCGAGATCTCAACAGAAGGATGGATCAGCTTGTTCTGCAGGTTGAAGTTGCCGAAATTCGGAATGATGTAGTGGACAGCGCTGGCCATGATCCGCGTCGCCGGGTTCTTGTTGGAGATCAGCGAATCGGTGACCGATGAGAGGTTGCCCACGATGAACAGCCCGAAGCTCAGGAAGAAGTTCACCACCGGCGTGGCGAAAGTGCTGAAGAAGATCGCCAGCGCTCCGAGAAGCGTCATCTGGAAGAAGGTGAGCACAACGCCCTTGAGCATCTCCGGGTCGAAGCGCTTCTCCTGCCATGCGAGAACCAGGAGGAAGACCAACCCCATGGCAGCGATCATGACGAAGACCGTGAAGATGCCGCCCAGGAACTTGCCCAGGACGAACTCGTACCGCTGCACCGGCTTGCTCAGCACGGTGTAGATGGTGCGGCGTTCAATCTCGGTCGGGATCACCTGGATGCCGGAGAGGATGGTGATGAGTAGACCGGCAAGCAGGATAACCGCCAGGCCCAGGCTCCGAAGGACGGCCGAGCTCTCGCGCGGGCTAAGGAAACCGACCGACGGCCCAAGGGCGATCATTCCGACCGCGATGATCAGCAGCACGAGGAGGATTTTGCGGCGAAGCATGTCCTCCAGGGTCTGCTTGGCGATTGCCAGCGTGACCATCAAGCGCCTCCCTCATTCATCACGACATCCACGAACACGTCCTCAAGCATGCGCTTATGCGGCTTTACCGACAGCAACATGGCGCCGCCTCCGCGGATGAGGTCCACAACATCGTTCACCTTGGACGGATCGGCCGCGGCAATATGCAGCCGTTGCCCGACCAGTTCGGCAGCGGGCACAACGCCCCTGATCTTGCCTGCCAGGGAGTCGCTCACCTTGTCGGCGCTGATCTCAACCGTGTCGCCCGTGGTCAGGTCCTGGATGGTCCCCGACGCGAGCAGCTTGCCCTGGTGGATGATGGCCACGCGGGAGCAGACCAGCTCGACATCCGGCAACTGGTGCGAACTCAGGAAGACCGTCTTGCCCTGCTTGCCGACGTTGACGATGATGTCACGCAGCTCGCGGTGGGCGATCGGGTCGAGGCCTGAGGTGGGCTCGTCCAGGAAGAGCAGCTTGGGGTCGTTGATCAGCGCCTGGGCAATGCCTATGCGCTGGCGCATGCCCTTGGAGTAGCCGCGCAACGGGCGCCGCCACGCCTTGGGATCGAGGAAAACATCCTCGAGCGCCTTCTGGATGCGCTTTGACCGCTGCGGCTCGGGAATTCGGAAGAGGCGACCGTAGAAGTCCATGCAATCCCATCCAGTCATGGACTCGTAGAAGTACGCTTCTTCGGGCAGGTAGCTGATCTGCGCCTTGGCATCGGTGTCACCCACCGGCTTTCCCAGCACGGTGGCGGAACCCGATGTGGGGAAGATAAGGCCCAGCAGCATCTTGATAGTCGTGGTCTTGCCGGCGCCGTTGCGCCCCAGGAACCCGAAGATCTCGCCCTCGCCGACCTCAAGGTTGAGGTTGTCGACCGCAGTGATCTCAGCCTTGTTCCAAACGTCTAGGTACTTCTTGGTAAGTCCCTGGATGCTGACGGCAGCAGCCATATGGGAGGCCTCCTTACGTCAATTGGGAGCCGCAAAAAAAGCGCGGCGGCACTGGCAGTCGCCCCGCAGAGCAGCAGTATATCCTGCCTGTTCGAGTGGTGTCAAATGGCTGCCCCGGCAGCCTACCGGCACGGTCCTGAGCGCATCGCCTTGACTCCCCCATCGACACACCCGCATAATAGAGGGCATCCAGCTCATTCATGGGCGCGTATCAGGGATGGAGCCAATGCAGACGGCCCGCCAACTGCTATACGGCGACCTACGACGATCATATCACCACAGGCCGTCGTGTCAGCGCGAGATTGCGATGTGCCCGCCATCATGGCAACCGAAACAGCCAGGATGCGCCCACCATGGATGAGCCCGCCTGCGGCCCCGAGGCCCAGAGCGGGCTCTTTGCGTTCTGGCGTCCGCCGCACCCCCACGCCAAGGATCAGGGGCAAGCGCGATGAGCATCGAGGTGCTGGTGCTCAACCACGACTATGAACCGCTGAATGTCTGCCACCTGCGGCGGGCGCTGGCCCTCGTCTACCTCGGCAAAGCGGATGTACTGCATACGCTGGGACACCCGGTGGTAGCGGCCTCGATGGTTGTGGACGCACCGTCAGTCGTGCGCCTCAGGTCGCAGGTGCGGCGCCCAATGCCCGAACTCAGGCTCTCCCGCCGCACGGTCTTCGCCAGGGACGGGTACGTGTGCCAGTACTGCGGCCACGCGGCCAAGGACCTTACGCTGGACCACGTCATACCGCGGCGCCTCGGCGGCGGCAGCGAGTGGGACAACCTGGTGACGGCATGCCGGAGGTGCAACGCCCGCAAGAGCGACAAGCTGCTGTCGCAGACCAGCATGCAGTTGATGCACACGCCGCGCCGGCCCCGGTACACCCCATTCATCAGCCTGCCCAAGTACGTCGCGGGCCGCCGGAACGAGGCGTGGCAGTACTACCTGCCCGTCTTCGCCGACGTGCGGGAGTAAGGAGAGGGGGTCGGGCCGTACCCGACCCCCTCCAGTCGGTTCAGATCCTGTCGGGCACGATGAACGGCGCACGGTAGGGCCTGGTGCAAAGCGCATCGGCCTCGGCGTCGCCCCGGAAGGTCTCTCTGCGTGCGTCCATGTGGAGCGGTCGGCCGATCCTGTACTTACCCGCCGCCAGCGACACTCCGTTGGCCGAGAGGTGCTCCTCGAACCTACCCAACGCCTGCTCCACCTCGGCGCCGCCCCGGAACCCCGTGAGCGTCTTGCTGAACTGGGCCTCTTCGCCCAGCCTGTATGAGATATTGCCTGCGTGGACCAGCATGGCGGAGCGGTGCCCCTCCTCGATGTCGCAGTTCAGGTCCCTGCGGTTGCGGCTGTGGACGGCCTTGATGAAGTTCGCGTGATGGTCGCCGCCGCCGCGGAACTCCTTGACGCGGTTGCCGTCCAGGTCATACACCACGGCGTTGGTGTAGCTGGGCATCACCATGATGCCCTTGGAGCCGTAGAAGACGTTGCCCACCGCCACGTCGCCTTTGGGCGCGGGATCGACGAAGAGCCTCCACGGGTCCGGCTTCGCGGGGTTGTCGACCAGTCCCCGCACCTCAAAGATGATCGTGGAATCGCCGTAGTCCAGGAAGACGATGTCGGTGTTGGGCGTCTCGCCGTCATCCTCGTAGCCGAAGCGGCCACCCACGCTGACGACGTGCGACGGCAACCCCGACTTGCCCAGCCCCCAGCGGGCCTTGTCCATCTCGTGGATGCCCTGGTTGCCCAGGTCGCCGTTGCCGTAGTCCCAGAACCAGTGCCAGTCGTAGTGGAGTTGCTTCCGGTGCAGGGGCTTCTCCGGAGCGGGTCCGAGCCAGATGTTGTAGTCCGCGCCGGCCGGCGGAGGCGTCGACGCCGTCGTCTGGCCGATGGACATCCGGCGCTTGTAGCAGAGCCCGCGGGCAAGGTGGACCTTGCCGATCCCTCCGCCGTGGAGGAACGCCATGGCCTCCTGGAGGCCGGGGCTGGACCGGCTCTGGGTTCCCACCTGGCAGATGCGCCCGTACTTGCGGGCGGCCTGCACCATGCGGCGTCCCTCCAGCATCTCATGGCTGGCCGGCTTTTCGACGTAGACATCCTTGCCGGCCTGCATGGCCCAGATGCTGACCAGAGCGTGCCAGTGGTTCGGCGTGGCCGTGGAGATGGCGTCGATGTCGTCTGACTCGAGCATCTTCCGAACGTCCTGATAGGTTCGCGGCACCGGCTTGCCCTTGTCCGTCACGGCCTTTGTGGCATTGGGCCAGGTGGCTGTGTCCACGTCACAGATCGCCACGACGTCGACGTTGTCCATGCCGGCATACGACCGGACGTGGCCCAGGCCCTGGCTCCGCACGCCGACAACGGCGACCCGGACCCGGTCATTGGCGCTCACGCGGCGGGCAGGCCGCCGAACCGTCTGGGCCTCTGCGGATAACGGCAGTGCGGAGGCCGCCAGCAGGGCCGATACATCCTGCACAAAGCGTCGCCTGGTTGGCTTGTCTGTCATCAGAAATGCTCCTCCGTGCGCGGGGTTCCTAAGCGTAGGCCGAACAGCTGCCGAACAGGGTTCAACACCGGGGCGCCGGATTCCTTGCGTGGGCTATACTTCAGGCCGATACCCAATCTGTACGACGGCCGACGGCCGCCGGAGAAGCGCCTCATGAACGGACGCGACCGCGTACTGGCCCATCTGGCCGGCGCCCCTGTCGATGGTCTCCCATGTATGCCGATCACGATGCAGTTCGCTGCCGGCCTGATCGGGGCCGACTACCTGTCCTATGAGACAGACTACCGCGTGCTGGCCGAAGGTCAGTTGAGGACCGCCGAGCAGTTCGGCCTGGACTACGTGAACTCCATGTCGGACCCGGCAGTTGAGGCGGCCGACTGCGGCGCCACGGTCGCATTCCACACGGACGGCCCGGCTGCCATCGACGAGGCCACTTCGCTCCTTACGGACAAGTCCACACTGGCCACGCTCCGTCCCCCTGCCCCACATGACGGGCGACGCATGAGCAACCGGCTCCAGGCTATCCAGGAGCTGAGGCGGCGCGTCGGCGCCGACCTGGTGGTCGAGGGCTGGATCGAAGGCCCCTGCGCCGAAGCCGCTGACCTGCGCGGCATAAACCGGCTGATGGTGGACCTCTACGACGACCCCGGCTTCGTCCGCGACCTGTTCGAGTTCGTGACGCCCATGGAGATCGATTTCGCACGTGCGCAGGTGGCCGCGGGCGCTGACGTGATCGGGATCGGCGACGCCGCAGCTTCACTGGTCGGGCCGCGCTTCTACAGGGAGCATGTGTGGGAGTTTGAGCGGCGCATGGTCGATGCGATCCACGCCATGGGCGCCGGCGTCCGGCTGCACATCTGCGGCAACACCCGGCGCATCTGTCGGGATATGGCAGAACTCGGGTGCGATATCGTCGATATAGATTTCCTAGTACCGTTGGACGGCGCGCGGCTCGAGTCCGGTCCCTACTGCGTACTGCTAGGTAACATGGACCCGGTGCGGACGCTCCGAGACGGGACGCCGGACGATGTCACCTCCTGTGCGGCCCGGTGCCATGCCGACGCGGGAGCCCGGCACATCGTGGGAGCCGGATGCGAAGTCCCGCGCGATACGCCGCACGAGAACCTGGCCGCACTGGCGCGCTACGCCCACGACCACGTGCCCTAGCGCCGAAGAGGCCCGACCCCGGAGAACGCCTTGACCCCTGACGCCACCTACAGCGTGCGACTACAGCCCATCAACGCGGAGTTGACGGTGACCGCCGGTACGCCCCTGCGCGATGTCCTCTTCGACCAGGGCGTCGAGTTTCCGTGCGGCGGCAACGGCCGGTGCCGCGGCTGCAAGGTGCGGGTTCTCTCCGGCGACGTGCCGGTGAATGCGGCCCAGACCGAACACCTCCGACCGCAGGAACTGGCAGCCGGCTGGAGGCTGGCCTGCCAGTGCAAGGTGGAGGACAACCTCGCCATCGAGTTGCGCCAGTGGGACGCGACGATCCTCGCCAACGACGCGGTCTTCGAGTTCACCCCTTCCGAGGGGCTCGGCGTCGCGATCGACGTCGGCACGACCACCGTCGTGGCGCAGCTCCTGGACCTCGCGACCGGCCAGGTGCTCGGCGTCAAGACCGCACTGAACCCGCAGGCCCGGCACGGCGGCGACGTCATGAGCCGCATCCAGTTCGCCGTGGCTGAGAACGGGCAGGCCACGCTGGTTCAAGCCATCCGCCACGAGGTCGGGCGGCTGATTCACCTGCTGTTCGGCACGTCTGGTGCGGACACCAGCCGCCTCAGGCGCGTCGCCCTGGTCGGCAACACGGTGATGCACCACCTCTTCTGCGACATCGACCTGGAGCCGCTCTCGCGCTACCCGTTTGAGCCGGTGGCCGACGGCCTCCAGACCCGCACGGGCGGCGACCTGGGATGGGACGTGCCCGCCGACACGGTGGTCCAGTTCCTGCCATGCCTGGGCAGTTTTGTGGGCTCGGACATCCTGGCCGGCATCCTGGCCACCGGACTGCATGAATCGACGGTACCCGCGGGCCTGATCGACCTCGGCACCAACGGGGAGATCGTCCTGACCGACGGCAAGCAGATGCTCTGCGCCTCGGCGGCGGCCGGACCGGCCTTCGAGGGCGCAAGGATCGCCGCCGGTATGCGCGCCAGTACGGGCGCCATCTGGAAGGTGACCGCCAGGGACGGCGAGCTGCACTGCGAGGTCCTGGGCAACGTAGAGCCGCGAGGCGTCTGCGGCAGCGGACTGGTCGACGCCATTGCGGCGCTGCTTCACACGGGCAAGCTGAAGGCCACAGGCCGGCTGACCGACCGCGCCTCGTCCGTGGCGCTGGCGCCGGGCGTGGACCTGACCCAGAACGACGTGCGGCAGGTGCAGTTGGCGAAGGGCGCGGTGGCGGCGGGCCTGCGCATCCTCATGGAGCGCCTGGGCATCACGGAGGACGCGCTCACGACGCTCTACCTCGCGGGCGCGTTCGGCAACTATGTGGACCGGCAGAGCGCACGCACGATCGGGTTGCTCAAGATGCCCCTCGACCGAGTGCATCCTGTCGGCAACACGGCGCTGTTGGGAGCCAAGATCGCGCTCTTCTCGCCCGAAGAGGCTGACGGCGGGTACCGGCAAATCCGGGAACGGATGGCCCACGTATCGCTGAACGAGGATCCCCGGTTCCAGGATGTCTACGTCGAGGAGATGTCGTTTGCCGGAGCGTGATGCCGGCATGGGAGGGGTGGGGCGCGCTCGGAGGGATTCGAACCCCCGGCCCTCTGATCCGAAGTCAGAAGCTCTATCCACTGAGCTACGAGCGCACAGGGCCGATTTTACCACAACGCCATGCGAACAGCCGCCGCGCGTCCCGACGTCAGTGATCGCCTGAACGCCATGCGAACGGACCTGTTTGAGTACGACCTCCCGGAGCGCCTGATCGCCCAGGAGCCGCGCCCACGTGGCGAGTCCAGGCTCATGGTCCTGCACCGCTCCACCGGCGAGACCGAGTTGCGCCGGTTCGATGAGCTACCGGAGTTCGTGCGCCGGAACGACGTGATGGTGCTGAATGACACGCGCGTCATCGCCCGGAGGCTGCGAGCCCGCTCAGAGCGCGACACCGACGTCGAGGCGCTCCTCCTTCGCAGGACCGCGCCGGATGTCTGGGAGTGCCTGGCCAAGCCGAGCCGCCGGGTACGCCCTGGGTCCAGGTGCCGGCTCGACCTGGGAGCCGGCGGCTGGATCACCGTCGAAGTCATCGATAGGACAGCCGAGGGCGGCCGCGCACTGCGGTTCGCCGAACCACGGCTGGCCGACCTTGCCGGCGAGGCCGGCGAGGCGCCGCTGCCGCCGTATATACACAGCCGCCTGAACGATGAGGAGAGGTACCAGACCGTCTACGCCGCCGCCCCGGGCTCCGCAGCGGCGCCCACGGCAGGCCTGCACTTCACGCCGGAGACGATCGCCCGGTGCAGGGCGGCCGGCGCGCACGTGGCGCCGATCACGCTGCACGTCGGAGTAGACACGTTCCGCCCGGTGCGCGCCGACGATATTGATGATCACGTGATGCATGGCGAAGACTACTGCATCCCGGCGGCATCCGCCGGTATCATCAACAGTGCCGTCGGCCGGTGCATCGCCGTCGGTACCACCGTGGTGCGAGCGTTGGAGAGCGCGGCCGACGATCAGGGCGCTGTTCAGGAGGGACCGGGCAGGACGCAGATGTTCATCCGGCCCGGCTACAGGTTCAAAACGGTGGATGCGCTGCTGACGAACTTCCATTTGCCGCGGTCGACGCTGCTCATGATGGTCTGCAGCCTGGCCGGTTCCGAGGCGATGATGGCGGCCTACCGGCGAGCGGTTGCCGAGGAGTTCAGATTTTACAGCTTCGGCGACGCCATGCTGATCGTGTGAGTGCGTGAGACGTGCGCGGCAGATGGTAGCCCGGACGCAAACGGGATGACAGGGGTTTGGCATGACGGATCAGAACACCAACGCATGGATTGAGGCCCAGTTCGCCGACCACGAGGCCGACGCGCCGCCTGCCGAGCCGGCGAACGTACGGAAGCCTGACGAACCGGCGCGACCGCCGGCCTCCCCTGTCGGCGCAAGGCCGCCCCAGGTTCAGCCGCGCCCCGCCGCGTCGGTGAGGCAGTCCATCGCCGACCTGATGCGCGGTGGACGCCCGCCGGCGCCGACCACGGCGCCGCAACAGGCCGCCGAGCCCATGGAGCGCACCGAGCCGCCGACGGCGTCGGCTGTAGCGGAGGACGCGTTCGCAGATACGTCCGCCGGCGATGGAACCGCCGGAGCAGCGGAGCCGGCGGCCGAGGTGATCACGGAACCGGAAGGCCCACCGGTGGAGCGCGCGTCCGAGGCAGAGCCGGTTGCTCCCCCTGCGCCGCAGGCCGGCCCGGTTGCGGCCGCCGAGCCCCGCACGCACTCCGGCCTACCGGACCTGGACCGTTACTTCCCCTGGCTCCGCGATCGGAAGCAAGGGGAGCCGCCCGCGGCCATGGTCGTTACCGAGCCCGAGCCCGAGCCACAGGCGGAGCCGGCGCATCGGCCCGCACCGATTGTCATCGAGCCCTCCGTAGCCCACGACGCCGTGGAGGCTACCGTCACCGCGGCGCCTGAGCCGGAGCCTGCGCCCGCCGACGCACCAGAGCCGGCAGAGGCAACGGTCGCGCCATACCCGGCGCCGCAGCCGGCGGCCAAGCCGGCCGGGGCGCAGCCCTCGCGGACGCAGCCGCGCAGGCGGCCTCCTGCGCCTCCATTGGCCGCTGAGGAGTTCTGGGCGCTACGCCCTGAACCGATCGACCGGTTTGTGGCCATGGGCAGCCCACGGCCCGTTGAGGCCGCCCAGGCTTGCCGCGACCGGCTAGACCAGATCGCCCGGATGCTCGGCGGCGGCGCCGTGAGCCCGTCAGAGCGAGCGCCACTGGGCGCCGGGCCTGGGACGCGCAAGTCTGGCTGCGCCATCCAGCAGACCGACGGCGGAGATGGCGGCACGTTGCGGGCCGCCCTGGAGTTTATTGGGGCCGGGGGCCGGAGGCCCCAGCACTGATGGACGCCGGCGACCCTGCCGAGGGGCCACACCCCGGCTCGGGCAGCGGACGCATGCGTATCGGCGTCTTCTCGGAGTGCTACGAGCCCGTGCAGAACGGCGTAACGACGTCGCTCCGCACCCTGGTGGACGGGCTCCGCCACGAGGGCCATCACGTGTTCGTGGTAGCGCCGCGCTACGCGGGCCACCTCGATGCGGACCCGTTCGTACTGCGCCTGCCGTCGCTCCACACCTGGTTCAGCAAGAAGTACCCGATCGCTGCGCCCTGGGTGGCCCGGCTGAGCCGCGAGGCGCTGCACCTGGCTCCGAGCCTGGTGCATTCGCACAATCCGTTCTTCGTCGGGCTTGTGGCGGCTCGCTATGCGCGGGATGCCGGAGTACCGCTCATAGCCACGTACCACACCCTGTACAGCCACTATGGCCATTACCTGAAGTTCGTCCCGGACGCCGTGGTGCAAGGCCTCCTGCGATGGTGGATGCCCGCCTATTACAACCGTTGCGCTCAGGTCATCGTCCCCTCGCGCGTAGCCGCCGACAGCCTCCTGAGCTACGGCGTCCGGGCGCCGATCACGGTCCTCCCGACCGCCGTGCCGCTGCCCGACCCTGCCCTCCTGACGGCTGACGCCCGCGTAGCAGCTCGAGCAAGGCTCGGCGTCCCTGCCGATGCTCGGCTCCTCCTCTACGTTGGCCGAGCCGCCAGGGAGAAGAACATCGAGTTGGTCCTGGATGCGTTTGGCCGCGTAGCTACGGACACTCCGGGCTGCCACCTTGCAGTCGTCGGAGCCGGGCCTCACCTGGACGCGCTCCGGCAGACAGCGGCCAACATGGTAGCCGCTGACCGAGTGCACATCGTCGGAGCCATCCCGCACGACGAATTGCCGCCTGTCTACGCCTGCGCCGACCTGTTCGTCTTCAGCTCGGTAACCGAGACCCAGGGGCTCGTGATGGCGGAGGCGCGCGCCGCGGGTACGCCGTGCGTCCTAGTGCGGGGCGGAGGAGCCAGCGAGACCATCGTCCATGGCGAGGATGGCCTGGTGGTGGATCAGGACGCTCACGCGTTCGCCGAGGCAGCCTCGCGCGTACTGGGAGACGCGGATCTGCTCGCAACCATGCGCACCCACTGCCAGCGGCGCGCCTTGCTCTACACACCGGATGCGATGACAAGGCGGGTGGTCGACGTATATGTGCAGGCGCTGTCTGACCAACGCGGCAACCCGGCGCCGCACACTGTCCGAACTTAGGAGCAACCATGCTGGAGACCATCCTGGGCCCGATCATCGAGTGGGTCATGCACGTCATCCGAACGATGGCCTATCCCGGCATCGTTCTGCTAATGGCCATTGAGAGCGCCTGCATCCCCCTGCCCAGCGAGGTGATCATGCCCTTCTCCGGCGCGCTCTGCGGCACGGCGCTGGCCGCCGCCCAGAAGCCGCCCACGCAACCTTTGGACCTCTGGTGGGTCTCCTTCGCAGGGGCGCTCGGGTGCGCGGTCGGTTCGGCCGTGGCCTATTGGGTGGGCATCTGGGGCGGCAGGCCCTTCGTTGAGAAGTACGGCAAGTACGTGCTCATCCGCAAGAGGGATATTGACAGGGCTGACAGGTGGTTCCAGCGCTGGGGCGCCTGGGCCGTCTTCATCTCACGGCTCCTACCCGTGATCCGCACCTTCATCTCACTGCCTGCCGGCATCGCGCGGATGCCGTTCTGGCCCTTCCTCGCGCTATCGTTCATCGGTTCTCTGCCCTGGTGCTGGTTCCTCGCCTGGATCGGCCTGAAGCTGGGCGAGAACTGGCAGTCCCTGAAGTCCTACTTCCATGGCGCCGACGCTGTGATCGGCGTGGCGCTACTGGCCCTCTTCGGCTTCTGGCTATGGCACCATCTCCGCCCTGAACCGGAGGAGGAGGCAGCGGCTTAGTGCCACACGTCGGGCCGCCGACACGTATGGCTTAGGAGCTTATCGCCCGCTGGAGGAGAACTGGATGCAACCACCGCCCGATTGCCTATGCGACATCAGCGCCGCCGGCCTTACCGGCAAGGTCTACAGCCTGCGCCGGCTTGCGGCTCAGGGTTGGGACTGCACCGGGCTACCCTACACCCACCTCGTCCTGCTGGAGAACCTGCTGCGGCGCCTCGACGGCGTCAGCGTGACAGCCGCCGACCTGGAGGCGCTGATCTCGGGAGCCGGCGTCGGCGTCTCTGAGATCGCCTTCATGCCGGCTCGCGTCGTCCTGCAGGACTTCACCGGCGTCCCCTGCTTGGTGGACCTCGCGTCGATGCGCGACGCCGTGGCGGCCGTGGGGGGCGATCCCGCCCGCGTGAACCCGCTCCTGCCGGTCGACCTCGTGATCGACCACTCGGTACAGGTCGATTCCGCCGGCTCGCCCGACTCGCTCAAGATCAATACGGGGCTGGAATTCCAGCGGAACACCGAGCGCTACGCCTTCCTCAAGTGGGGGCAGCAGGCCTTCCGCAACTTCCGCGTGGTCCCGCCGAACACCGGCATCGTCCACCAGGTGAACCTTGAGCGTCTGGCGAGGGTGATCTGGCAGAGTGACGACGGCGTCTGCTATCCCGACACCGTGGTCGGCACCGATTCCCATACAACCATGATCAACGGCCTGGGCATTCTGGGTTGGGGCGTGGGAGGCATCGAGGCCGAAGCGGCCATGCTCGGCCAGGCCATCAGTATGCTGATCCCGCCGGTCGTAGGCGTCCGGCTCACCGGCTCGCTTCCGGCCGGAGCCACTGCTACCGATCTGGTGCTGAGCATCACCCAGATGCTCCGGGCGCACGGCGTGGTGGGCAAGTTCGTGGAGTTCACCGGCCCGGGCCTGGCTGCGCTATCGCTGGCAGATCGCGCCACCATCGCCAACATGGCGCCCGAGTACGGCGCCACCTGCGGCTACTTCCCCATCGACCAGGAGACGCTCCGCTACCTGTGCGCCACGGGCCGCCCCGCCGACCACGTCGAGCTGGTGCGGGCCTGCGCCGAGGAGCTGATGCTCCTGTGGGAGCCGGACGCCGCCGAGCCGAACTACAATGAGCGCTTGAGCCTGGACCTCGGTTCCGTTGAGCCCTGCGTCGCCGGCCCCAAGCGCCCGCAGGACCGCCTTCCTCTGACGCAGGTGGCCGCCAGGTTCCTGGCCGACCTATCCGGCCTGCGGCCCGCTTCGGACGCCGATCGGACCGATGGTCCGCGCGAGACCTCGATCGCCGGCCTCGATGTCCCCATGCCGGACGGGGCGGTGGCTATCGCGGCCATCACCAGTTGCACCAACACCTCGAACCCGTCGGTCCTCATGGCCGCGGGGCTGCTGGCGCGCAACGCCCGGGCCAGGGGCCTCCGCTCCGCGCCGTGGGTGAAGGCGTCGCTGGCGCCGGGTAGCCAGGTGGCCGCCCGCTACCTCGCCAATGCGGGCCTGGCCGATCCGCTGGCCGAGCTGGGCTTCCACATCGTCGGCTTCGGCTGCACGACATGCATCGGCAACTCGGGTCCGTTGCGCCCGGAGGTCTCCGACGCCATCGCCCAGGGCCGGCTCGTCGCCGCGGGCGTCCTCTCAGGCAACCGCAACTTCGAGGGGCGTGTCCACCAGGAGGTGCGGGCGAACTACCTGATGTCTCCGCCGCTGGTGGTGGCCTACGCCCTGGCCGGGCGTGTTGATCTGGATCTGACCACCGAGCCGCTGGGCACCGACGCCGACGGACAGCCCGTCCACCTGCGCGACATATGGCCGGCCGACAACGAGGTCGCCGCCGCGGTGGCCGCCTACGTGACCCCCGAACTCTTCACGGAGAGTTACAAGGATGTCTTCGCCGGCGATGCCAACTGGCAGGCCGTGCAGGCGCCCTCCGGGGGCCTGTTCGAGTGGAGCGCCGAGAGCACCTACCTGAAGCAGGCTCCCTACTTCGACCACCTGTCCGACGCGCCGGCGGACGGCGAGGATGTCGTGGGCGCCGCGGCACTGGCCCTTCTGGGCGACAGCGTCACCACGGACCACATCTCGCCGGCCGGCTCCATTAAGGCGGACTCGCCCGCAGGCCGTTGGCTCACAGAGCGCGCCGTGGCTCCGAAGGACTTCAATTCCTACGGATCGCGACGCGGACATGACCAGGTGATGGTGCGCGGCACCTTCGCCAACACGCGCATCCGCAACCGGCTGGCCCCCGGAACCGAGGGTGGCGTGACGCGCATCCTGCCGTCGTCCGAGATCCTGAGCATCTACGACGGCGCCGCGGCCTACACCGCCGACGGCGTTCCCCTCATCGTGCTGGCAGGGAAGGAGTACGGCTCGGGTTCCAGCCGCGACTGGGCGGCCAAGGGCCCCTACCTGCAGGGCGTCAAGGCCGTGATCGCCGTGAGCTTCGAGCGCATCCACCGCTCGAACCTCGTGGGCATGGGCATGTTGCCCTTGCAGTTCGAGGAGGGCTCCGACGCCGACAGCCTGGGCCTGACCGGCGAGGAGCTCTTCACCATCCGGGGCGTTGCGGAGGCGCTGCAGGCGCAGGCCGCGCCGCGCATGGTCACGGTCACTGCCGCGCCGCGCGACGGGCGGCCGGCCACGACTTTCGCCGCGATCCTGCGGATCGATACGCCCATGGAGGTGGAGTACTACCGCAACGGCGGCATCCTCCAGTACGTGGCGAGGCGCATGGCCGAGTAGGTCCCGCACCACGGGCTCACGGGAATGGCCCGCCGTCCGGCGGGCCATTCGCATTGGGCTACTGCAACAGGGCTACGCTCATCCTGCGGCGTCGGGTGCGGGCGTCGGCTCCAAGAGCATCTGCTTCGTATAGAGGAAGTCGGCCCGCTTGTAGTCTGCCAATTCGAAGTCCTTGCGCAGCGTGATGGCGCCCGTGGGGCACGCCTCCTGGCAGTAGCCGCAGAAGATGCAGCGAAGCATGTTTATCTCATACCGGGCCGCAAAACGCTCGCCGGGCGAGAAGCGATGCTCGTCGGTGTTCTCCGCGGCCTCCACGTAGATGCAGCGGGCCGGGCAGGCGCCGGCGCAGAGGCTGCAGCCAATGCACTTCTCCAGACCGTCCTCATGCCGCGTCAGGGCGTGGCGCCACCGGGTGCGAGGGTACTGCTCACGGCGCTCCTCAGGATACTGCACGGTGACGGAGGTCTTGTCCCGCGCGACGATCATCTGCGTGAAGTGCTTGAGCGTGAGTGCCATGCCCTGGGCGATAGGCCCCCAGGTCTCACGCGTGGCGGTTACCGGATTGCCCATGTTCAGTGCCCCATGCCGGGGAGCTCGACCAGCGCGCCGGACGACCCCGCCTTGATCTGCTCCTGCAGCTTGATGAGTGCGTAGAGCAACGCGTCCGGGCTGGGCGGACACCCCGGCACGTAGACATCCACCGGGATGATCTGGTCCACGCCCTGGATCACCGCGTAGTTGTTGTAGACGCCGCCCGACGATGCGCAGGCGCCCATCGAGATCACCCACTTGGGGTTCGGCATCTGATCATAGATCTGCCGAAGCACCGGGCCCATCTTGGTGCTGACGCGTCCCGCCACAATCATCAGGTCGGCCTGACGCGGCGAGGAGCGGAAGACCTCGGCGCCGAACCGCGAGATGTCGAACCGCGAGGCCGCGGTGGCCATCATCTCAATGGCGCAGCAGGCCAGCCCGAAGCCGACGGGCCAGAGGCTGTTGCGCCGGGCCCAGTTGACCACGTCGTCGAGCCTGGCCAGCACATAGGGCGAGCCGGCCGTACCCGGAAGCGGCGTGATGCTGCCGGAGTCGCGAACGGCGATCTCAGTGATCGATCTTGCCATGCATGCACCTCGTGGCGCTCCGGCCGCCTCGCCATCCGTGGGATCTGCGGCGCTTGGCCGGGCGCCGGACTATCATCTACTGCGTGGTTCTACGAAAGCGGCGGCCCATTCGGCTCCGCACAGGCGCGCAAGGGCCGTTATACCCCAGCAGCGGGCCGCAGGAGGAGATCGCGGCCCCGACGCCGTATGCATGATGCACAGATCAACCGGGGGAGACGGCATGACGATGACAAGGCGGGCCTTGCTTGCGGCGGCGGGCGTCGCACCGATGGCGGGGGCATTCGACAGTCCCATGCCGATCCAATCGGAGCGGCGCTTCGAGGTCTGCCTGTCGCCCGAGGGGCTGAAGGCCGATCCCGAGCTCCTGCGCACCGCCAGGGACGCCGGCATCAACGCGGTGTGGCTCACGGGCTTCCTGTATGGCTACTGGCCCTACCCCATGGAGGCTACCCGCTCCCACGCGGCGGCTGCCCGCGCACTGGGCATGGAGGCGCACATGGTGCATGTGCCACTGGGCCATCCGGGTGATTCGCTCGGTTCCATGAGCAGCGGGGTGCCCCTGACGCCGCCACGCCACTGGCGCATGGGGGTGGGATCAGACGGCGGAGCCTTCTCCGGCACGTCGCTCCATCCGCCCGCCACCGCCGAGAACGAGGCAGCCCTGCGCGTGTCCGCCGGCGAGGGCTTCCGCAGAATCTTCCTGGATGACGACTTCCGTCTGGCGCGGTCGCCCGGCTCCATCGGCGGCTGCTTCTGCGAGGCACACAAGCGGGCGTGGCTCCAGCGGCACGGGTACGGTGAGGCCCAGTGGGCGGAACTGATGGCCGACATCGCCTCGCGATGCCTGACGCGCCTGGTCCGTGAGTGGGTCGATGCCGCGTGCGCCGAGCTGTCCGCCTCATACCTGGCGCAACGCCGGGCGGCGCGGCCCGCGCGCCTGGGCAACATGGTCATGTTCATGGGATCGGAGCAGGGAGGCATCCGCCTGGAGGACTATCGCACGGAGCTCTTCCGGGTCGGCGAAGGGCACTTCGGCGACGGCGAGTTCTCAACGACCAAGGGCAAGATGAACGAGCTCTTCAGCTCCCTCTTCCACAGGCGTTTCGCGGCGCCTGAGCTGGCCTACAGCGAGACCACGGCCTACCCGGCCAACGCCCTCTCCGCCACCAACATGGCCGCGAAGCTCACCGTCTCCACGCTCTCCGACGTCCGCACCACCTGCTTCATGAGCGGCCTGACGCCCTTCCCCAAGGCTCACTGGGAAGTCCTCGCCCCCAGGATGAAGCATGAGGCGACCATCCACTTGAGGCTCGCCGGAATGCGCCCGGCGGGCCCCATCAAGCACTGGTGGGGCGAAGCTGGCCGCTATGTCGGCGATGCCAACCCCTTCAGTCTGGCGCTCGCCATCGGCGTCCCCTTCGAGGCCTGCGGCCGCGAACCCGCCGAGGGCTGGGTCTTCCTGGGCGACCATGACGCATCGCATGCCCCGGCCAATCCCGGCGGGCCGACACGCGCGGCGGTGGTTCGGCCCGGCGTCCATAGCCGCTGGACGGGCGCCCGGAGCGTTTCCGAGAGCCTGCCCGAGCTATTCCGGCTGAAGCGGGAGATCATCGCCGGCAAGCCCGACTTCCCCTATGTCATAGAGGACTACCCCGCGACGCTGGCCTGGTACCCTCAGGCGGGCCATGCTCTGCTGTGGAATCTGGAGGAGCGCACCGCGCGGCTCACGGTGCGCTACGGCAATCGCACGGCGCCCGTTGTGGCGCCTCCATTGGGTTCCGTGTTGATCGCTCTGGGCGCGACTGCGAAGGCAAAGCTATGAGCGGCGCACAGGCGGCGGTACCGGAGCGCTGGGCGGTGCGGCCCACCACGCTGGTATGCGCGGACGGCCTCAGTGACCGTCTTGGGTGTGACCTCACGTTGGCCGTGGAGTGCTTCCAACACACCGGCAGCTTCAAGTACCGCGCTGCCCTCAACGTGGCTCGCTCGGTACCGCATGGTCGCATCATCGCGGCCTCGTCGGGCAACTTCGGGCAGGCGCTGGCGCTGGCATGCCGGGTGACAGGGAAACGGTGTACGGTCGTGATGCCCAGCACATCGGCGCAGGTCAAAATGGAGCGCGTCCGCTGCTTCGGAGGCGAGGTCGATATTGTGGATGTCGCCACCACGTCACGCTCCGACCGCGTGGCGCAGTTGGCCGCGGACGACCCCTCGGCGTATGTCGCCAGCGCCTACGACGACGACCTTGTCATCCAGGGCAACGCCTCCCTGGGCCGTGAGCTGGCCGACTGCGGCCGGGCATTCGACTGCGTCGTGGCTCCCGTTGGCGGAGGCGGCCTCACGGCAGGCCTGGTGCTTGGGCTGCGGGAGCGCGGAGCGCGGAGCGCCGTCTGGGGCGCCGAGCCTGCGATCGGGAACGATGCGGCTCGATCGCTGCGAACCGGGAAGATTGAGAAAAACGAAGCGGAACCGGCGACGCTGGCCGACGGCGCACGTACCCTGAGCCTGGGCGAACGCAACTGGGAGATACTCCAGCGAGGTCTGGCGGGCATCGTGGAGGTGCCTGAGGACCTCATCCGAGCCGCACTGGTCACCATGATGGAAGAGGCCAACGTGAAGTGCGAGCCAACCGGAGCCCTGGCTGTCGGCGCGGTACTGGCGGAACAGGGGCGCTTCGCAAACAAACGCGTCTGCTGCGTGGTCAGCGGAGGCTCCGTGGATCGGGCAGTGCTCGTCGCGCTACTGTCGGAAGGCTGAGCCGACTGACGAGATCGAAGCAAATCGAAGGAGTTCCGGCCCGGACGCACACCCGTATCGCAACCAAACGAAGGCAAACAGCGAGCGATCCGGCGCGAATCGCGCCTAAACGCTTGACATCGAAGGGCCTGCGGCGTATACTGAGAGGCGTAGGGTAAACACTCTACGCAGGTGTGAGGAAAGTGCTTGGGCGCTGTCGTCCGAGGCTCGCCGGCTTCTATAGAGGCGCACCGAGGGCAGTGGACGGCGCTCCGTACCGGCCGATGGCCGGCGCCGGACGTTATTGATCCAGCCCTATGGGGCCCGTCGCAACAGGAGCCGTGAATGTCCCACTCCGCCAAGCCTGAACCCCGAGCCGTAGCGGGCCCGCTGACGCGCTGGAAGGTGCTGGTAGGCGCCATCATCGTTCAGTTGATCCTCGGCACCGTCTACGGCTACAGCATCTTCTGGCAACCCCTTGAAGAGGCCGTCTACCCTGTCCCGGTCCTGACAGCCGCTGAGCACGCCAAGCTGGAGGCCGCCGGCAAGCCGCACGCCGCCGACGCGATCGTCGCACCGGAGGCGGAGGCAAAGAAGCTGCACGATGAGCGCCAGGCCCCGCTCCGCTGGGCGTTCGCCCTGGCGATCCTCACCTTTGCGCTGACCATGGTAGGCGCCGGCAAGGTGCAGGATGCCAAGGGACCGAGGCTGCCCGCGCTGATCGGCGCAGCCCTCATGGGGCTGGGGTTCCTGGCCGCAGGCGGCGTCCTGATGGCCAAACTACCCGGGGTTGGGCTCAACACGGCGTTACTCTGCCTGACGATCGGCATCGTGGCCGGAGCGGGGATCGGCTTCGCCTACGTCTGCCCGATCGCCGCGCTGGTGAAGTGGTTTCCCGAGGCGAAGGGGCTGGTCTCCGGCCTGGCGGTCGCGGGCTTCGGCTTCGGGGCGTTCATCGTCTCTTACAAGGCGCTGCCCTTCAGCGGCACGGTCTTCATCGCCCAGCACGGGATCGCCAACTTCTATCTGGCCCACGGGCTGGTCTCGCTGATCGCAGTCTCGCTGGGCGCCCTGATGCTCTCCAACCCTCCTGGCACCGTACCTGCGGCCAAGTCGGACGGCGGCATCGGTGAGCTGCTCACGAACAAGGCGTTCTACATGATCTGGATGATGTTCTTCAGCGGCGCCCTGGCCGGCCTCACGGTCATCGGCGTGGCGAAGGGATTCGCCGGTGAGCAGCTCGTAGCCGCAGCCGGCGCCGTGGACGCCGAGGCCAAGAAGGCCCTGATGGAGAAGGGCGCTGCAGCGGTCGGTATGCTGGCCGTCTTCAACGCCATCGGCAGGGTGGTATGGGGCACCGTCTCCGACAAGGTCGGCAGAACTCCGACCTTCATCGCCATGTTCCTGTTCCAGACGGTCATGATGTTCCTGCTGCCGACGATGAAGACGGAAACGGCCATCACGCTGGCAGCGGGAATGGTCGGGTTCAACTTCGGCGGCAACTTCGCGCTCTTCCCGTCGGCGACGGCGGAGCTTTTCGGAGCCAAGAAGCTGGGCCAGAACTACGGCCTGGTGTTCACATCGTACGGTATGGCGGGCGTTGTCGGCATCCAGGCCGGCAACTACGCGAAGACCGTAACCGGCAGCTATACCGCAGCATTCGCACTCGCCGGGCTTCTGTGCCTTGTATCCGCAATCCTGGCAATCGCCCTGCACATCACCAGCAAGCGGGGGCCCGCCGCAGCGTCGGCGAGCTAGCTCAGACCCACACACGGAGGAAGACCTTCCATGTCGGAAGCAACAAGCGCACTGCACGAGGACAGCCGATCATTCGCCCCCAGCCCGGAGTTCACCGCACAGGCGAACGCCGGCGACCCGAGCATCTACGACAAGGCAGCCGCCGATCCCGAGGCCTTCTGGGCCGGATACGCCGAGCAGCTCGACTGGTTCCAGAAGTGGACCAAGGTCCTCGATTGGGACGCTCCGCACGCCAAGTGGTTCGTTGACGGAAAGCTGAACGTCTCCTACAACTGCGTCGACCGCCACGCCAAGGGCGCCCGCAAAGACAAGGTCGCCATGATCTTCGAGGGCGAGCCGGGCGACGTGCGAAAGATCACCTACGCCGAGCTGTATGACGAGGTGAACCGGCTGGCCAACGCGCTGAAGAGCCTGGGCGTGACCAAGGGCGATCGGGTCTCGATCTACCTGCCCATGATCCCCGAGCTGCCGATTTCCCTGCTGGCCTGCACCCGCATCGGCGCCATTCACTCGGTCGTCTTCGGCGGCTTCAGCGTTGAGTCACTCCGCGACCGCGTCAACGACTGCGGCGCCAAGCTGATCATTACCTCCGACGGCGGCTGGCGGCGAGGCAACGTGGTCGCCCTGAAGAAGACCGCCGATGAGGCCGCGGTCGACTGCCCGAACGTCGAGAAGATGGTCGTCGTGAAGCGCATCGGCGCCGAGAAGGCCCCCGTGACCATGGAGGCCGGCCGCGACTTCTGGTATGACGAACTCCTGGCCGCCGCCGAGCCCGTATGCGAGCCCGAGTGGATGGACTCCGAGGATCCCCTCTTCGTCCTCTACACCTCCGGCTCCACCGGCAAGCCCAAGGGCATCCAGCACACCACCGGCGGCTACCTCACCGGCGTCTACACCACCTCCAAGCTGATCTTCGACCTGAAGGACAGCGATGTCTTCTGGTGCACCGCCGATGTCGGCTGGGTCACCGGCCACAGCTACATCGTATACGGCCCGCTGGCCAACGGCGCCACCATGGTGGTCTACGAAGGCTCGCCCGACACCCCGGCCCGCGACCGCTTCTGGCGTGTCATCGAGAAGCACAAGGTCACCGTCTTCTACACGGCCCCGACCGCCATCCGCACCTTCATGAAGTGGGGCGAC
>CAISJD010000121.1 GCA_903885605.1 uncultured Chthonomonas sp.
AGGCCATCCGGCACAAGGGCTTCTCGCTTGTCGATACCTTCTCGCCCTGCCCCACGTTCAACCAGGAGCAGACCGAGGAGTTCTACAAGAGCCGCACGTTCGATGTGCCCGAGACGCACGACCCGACGGACCGGTCAGCGGCCTTCGCCCTGTCGGTCAACCACGAAGGCTACCCGCTGGGGGTCATCTACAAGCACGACGACAAGCCCAACATCATCGACGAGCAGGCGTACCTGCGCGCCCGATTCGACGGTCAGGGCTCGCTCCAGGAGCTGCTGGCGCGGTTCGCGGCCAAGTAGCCCATGGCCGACACGGGCGTCCTGGATCGTAACCGTCGGGAAGACGACGAGAACGAGCTCTCACTGCGCCCGAGGCGCCTGGCCGAGTTCATCGGCCAGGCGCGCCTCAGAGAGAACCTCGGCATCGCCATCGAGGCAGCGCGCGGGCGAGGCGAGGCCCTGGACCACATCCTCTTCTTCGGTCCCCCGGGCCTCGGCAAGACCACACTCTCGCTGGTCTGCGCCAACGAGATGGAGACATCGATCCGCACCACCGCCGGGCCGGCCATCGAGCGTCCCGGCGACCTGGCGGCGGTGCTGACCAATCTGGAGCCCGGCGCCGTCCTCTTCATCGACGAAATCCACCGCCTGAACCGCGCCGTGGAGGAGATCCTCTACCCCGCCATGGAGGACTACACGCTGGACCTCGTCATCGGCAAGGGGCCCAGCGCGCGGACCATGCGGCTGCCGTTGCCGAGGTTCACGCTGGTGGGCGCCACCACCCGCGCGGGCCTGCTCTCTTCGCCGCTCCGGGACCGTTTCGGCCTCCAGTACTACATGGAGTTCTACAAGCCCACAGACCTGCATACTATTGTTCGCAGGTCGGCTGAGATCCTGCGGGTCGATGCCACCGACGAGGGCGCCGGGATGATCGCGGCGCGCTCACGCGGGACGCCTCGCATCGCCAACCGTCTACTCCGACGGTGCCGCGACTACGCACAGGTCCGCGGCAACGGCACCATCACGCCCGAGTCGGCGGCGGCCGCCCTGGCGATGCTCAACATCGACGCGCTGGGACTGGACGACTTCGATCGGAAGTACCTCCGAACCATCATCGAGAAGTACGACGGCGGCCCCGTGGGCATCGAGACCATCGCCGCGGCGCTCGGCGAAGAGCGCGATACGATCGAGGATATCTGCGAGCCCTTCCTGCTTCAGCTCGGGTTCATCCAACGCACCCCGCGCGGACGCCAGTCCACGCGCCTGGCCCACGAGCATCTTGGGCTTCCGTTCCGCGCGCACGTGGCCGACGAGTCGCCCCAGGGCCGCCTCTTCGATCCGTGATCGCGCCGGGGCGTCGGCTGATCGTCAGCGCTGATGACTTCGGCTCGAGTCCGTCGGTCAACGATGCCGTCGCCACAGCCCACCGCGACGGCATTGTTACAGCGTGCGGCCTCATGGTGGCGGCGCCCCACTCCCGGGAAGCCGTCGAGGTAGCGCTGACTACGCCGAGCCTCGATGTGGGCCTCCACCTGACCCTGAGCGACGGCCGGCCATGCCTGCCGCAGGGCGCCGTCACCCGTCTCGTGGGGCCACGCGGGCGCTTCCTTCCCAGCGCGGCGGCGGCGGGACTACGCCTCAGCTTCGACAGGCGTGCGGCGGCCCAGTGCGCTTCGGAGGTCGAGGCGCAGTTTGCGGCATTCGATGCCACCGGGCTTCGCCTGACACACTGGGACGGCCACCAGCACATCCATCTTCATCCTGCTGTGTGGCGCGCCGCCACGCGCCTGGCTCTGGAGGCCGGTTGCCGCTGGGTGCGCCTGCCCCATGAGCCCTGGCGGCCCAGGACCAGATACGGGCTGGCCCTGCGCCGAACGGAGTGGATCCTCCTGCGGGCGATGGCGCCATGGGCCCGGGCCGATGCCGCCCGCCTCGGGCTATGCACAACCGACCATGTCTTCGGTCAGGTGGAGGGCGGTAGAATGACGGAGCAGACCTGGCTCAGTGTCCTTGGTGCCCTGCCGCAGGGACTGACGGAGGTCTACTGCCACCCGGGCAGCGAGTACGAGGCACGCCAGCGGCGGTTCGCCGGCGGCGACGGCTCCGAGCTCAGCGCACTCCTGTCAGCAGGCGTGCGCCGGGCCGTCGGCGCGGCTGACGCCCGGCTCACGTCGTTCAGCGACGCAGGCGACGCCAGGTCCTGAGGAGGCCCACCGTGGCACACGTGGTACCCAAATCGCAGGTGATCGTCCTCGTGCTGGTGTCGGTGATCTGCGTCTCCGTGGGCGAGGCCCTGCTGGCTGCGGGGATGCGCGCTGCCGGGCGGACCGATCCGGCGGGATGGCGACTGGCCGCTGTCGCCGCCGGCGACTGGCGTGTATGGGCCGGCACCGCACTGATGGCCGCATTCTACGGCATGTATGCGCTGGCCCTCTCCTGGGCCGACCTCTCCTTTGTCCTTCCCATTACGGCGCTCAGCTACCTCCTTGGCGCGGTCCTGGCGGCCACCTACCTGGGCGAGGCCGTTACGGCCACGCGCTGGATCGGAACCGCGCTCATCGTGGCCGGTGTGGTTGTCGTAGGCAAAGGCGGCTGACCCGAATTGGTACCGGTGCTCGGCGCGACGCTCCAGGGGATGGCCGCTCTATCCTGGGTCTACTGGGCGGCGACCGCCTGGTCGGTCCGGCGCTGGCGCAAACAGCCCGTGCGAGAGCCCTTCACACCGCCGGTATCGGTACTCAAGCCCCTGTCCGGCGCAGAGGAGGGGCTGACCGATAATCTGGAGGCGCTCTACTCCCAGGAGTACCCCGACTTCGAAGTCGTCTTCGGAGCCGAGGACGCCGACGATCCCGCAATGGCAATCGCCCGCGTTGTGGCCGAACGCCACCCCGAACGGCGGTCGAGCTTCGTTCACTCAGCGGCTCCAGCAGGCGCCAACCGCAAGGTGGCCAACCTCTGCCAGATAGCTCCGACGGCCAGGCACGCGTTCCTCGTCCTCGCCGACAGCGACGTGCGCTGGCCCGCGACAGCCCTGGCGCAGGTCTGCGCCCCGCTGGCGGACCCGGGCGTGGGTCTCGCCACGTGCCCCTACGTCGGACGCGGAGGCCATGGGATCGCTGCGTTGATGGAGGCGCTCGGCATCGGAGCATCGTTCATCCCAAGCGCTATGCTGGCGGCGGCGCTGGGCTGGAAAGACCTCGCGCTCGGCGCCACGATGGCGATCCGTCGGGGTTTGCTCGCCGAGATCGGGGGGTTCGAGGGCCTTCTCGGCAACATCGCCGATGACTACCTCCTGGGCCATCGAGCGGCGACGGCGGGAGCGCGCGTGGCCTTCAGCGCCGGCTGCGTCGAGACCGTGCTGCAGGACGAGCCGATATCCACCTCGCTGCAGCGCCGGCTTCGCTGGGCAGCCACGGTCAGGTCGCTGCAACCGGCGGGCGCGGCGGGAGCCCTGCTGACCCATGGCCTGCCGCTTGCCGTGCTCGGCGCCCTGGCCGCGCCATCCGGGGCCGCATGGCTCTTCGTCGGGGCCACAGCGGCGGCCCGGGGCCTCAACGCGGCCTACGTGCTGGGGCTACTGGGAGATACGGCATCAAGGGGACGCCTCTGGCTGCTGCCGCTGGATGACCTCGTGGCGTTCGCGCTCTGGGCCTGGGCTCCGGCAGTCAAGCGGGTCACCTGGCGCGGGAGGCGGTACCGCCTTGGTCCTGGGGGGAGGGTCGTCGCTGCCGACTGACCCCGCATACCGGGACAGGCCGAAGCAGACAGACGCCGCGGGCGCCTGCCTCAAGAGGCAGGCGCCCGCGGCGATTCGGAAGCGGCATCGTCGTCAGGATGTAGCCGAGGCTACATGCCCGGCGGTCTCACCGCGGCGCCCTGCAGGCCACCGGTGTTGGCTCCGGGTCCCTGCTGGCCACCCATGCCGGTCGGTCCGACTGGACCAGGCATGTTCTTCTTGACTGTCGGCTCCTGTACGGCGGTGGACGACGGCGGCGGGGCGGCTTCCTCAAGGGGATCCTTCTTGCCGCAACCCACAACGAGTGCGGAAAGGAGGGCCGCAACGCCGATCAGGCCCAACGCTCTAGCGGAAGCTCGCATCATAGCTCCTAGATTACTGGAGGTCCCAGATGTACTGCGAGCGGTCGTTGATAACGATGGCGCCGCTGGCAATGCCGGTCCGCCAGTTCGTGCCGGCCGCAGCGGCGCCCGGCATGTAGAACTTGGCATGGCCGTCGGTGAAGGCAACGTTGCCGCCGTTGGTGTGGCGGACGGCGAACAGACCGGTGTAGGTCTCCTTGCCGACGAAGTTCAGCGTGTCGCCGAATGCGCCGATGCCCCATCCACCATTGCTCCAGGTGCAGCAGTCCGGCGCCCAGATGGCGGCCGGGCTGTCCACGGTGGCGGAGGTGTAGAAACCGGCGCTGGTGCC
Source organism: uncultured Chthonomonas sp. (assembly GCA_903885605.1). GTDB lineage: Bacteria > Armatimonadota > Chthonomonadetes > Chthonomonadales > CAJBBX01 > CAJBBX01. Next base: position 4,429 of record CAISJD010000121.1, read on the forward strand.
GACGAGCTTAACGTCGGTCAGGGCGACGGTAGCGGCGGGAGAGCCGATGGCAGCGAGGGAGACGGGAAGACCGCCGCCCCAGTTGCCCCAGTACGAGCAGTCAGACTGGTTCAGGTAGTTCCAGTTATAGCCGTAGGACGGCCAGCGCATCCAGTTGTACCACCACTTGATGTTGGCGGTAGAGCCATTCCAGATACCGAACGGGTCGGTGGTCTCGGAGGGGCAGCGGGCGATGGGCCAGTTCTTGGTGTACGGCTCGATGTCCTTGACCCAGGTGCGGCTGGCAAGGGACGCCATGCCGTCGACGTTGTACTGACCACGGGGCACCATCTCATCGACATCCTGGATGTACATGGCGATGCCGGTACCGAGCTGCTTGATGTTGGACAGACAGGACGATGTGCGGGCCTTCTCCCGAGCCTGCGCGAACACAGGGAACAGGATGGCTGCGAGAATGGCAATGATCGCAATGACAACCAACAGTTCGATCAGGGTGAAGCCATTCTTTGGTCGGTTCTGCATGCGTAACCCCCTTCCGGCAAGTAGCCGGAGTGTGCTAGTCGCCTGCCCCCGCACGACGGTGTGGCCTCCCTGAACGACCAACCTCCGACGCCCATAGACGGGTACAGACGGCGATGCCTCTAGGCTGTGCTACAGCCCTTCGCGAGCATTGTACTCGGGTGAGCGGCGGCTGTCAAGCGAAAAGCCGGCCCGGGACCTACTCTGCGCCCTTAAGCTGCCGCACTTGCCGCGGGTTCAGCCCCACCAGCCTGGCCATCTCCGTCTCCATCAGCTCGGCATTGGCCGGCGAAGGCACCGGCGGCGGGGCCTCGTGAACGGGCGCGACGGCCGCTCGGCGGGCCGGAGTGCGCCGCGGACGAGGGCCGACGGCCCGCGGCTCAGGATGCGGAACCGGGTACACGAGGGTACAGCCGGTATTGTGCGGCTCGGGCGCCCAGGCCAGATGCCGGCGTGTGCACCAGGAGCGCAGCTCGTGCCACAGCGCCTCGCCCGTGCCGTGGATCAGCCGGACCCGACGCGCGGAAGACCATTGGGTGCGAGTGGACTGCACCTCCAGGTCGGCCAGCATCTCGCGGACCGTGTATCCATGGTAGTCGATCTCTAGATCGACCCGCTTCACCCCCGCCATCGTCGGGTCAGCCGGCGGCCGGGGCCAGGTAGCCGTCCACTGTGTCGCAGGCGAAGTCGCGTCCCTGCTTCCGGGCGCTCAGGGCCAGCAGCAGGGCGCGCGCCGTGTCCAGCGACGTCAGGCACGGCACGCCGACCTCGACCGAGGCCCGGCGAATCTGCAGCGCCTCGCGCTCGGTCCGCTTGTCCGGCGACAGCGTGTTGATGAGCAGGTCTACCTTGCCCGAGCGGACCAGGTCCAGCAGGTTGGGGGTCTGGTCGTGGATCTTGTGGACCACCTTGGCGGCGATGCCCCGGGCGGCCAGGTAGGTGGCGGTGCCCTGGGTCCCGTAGATGCTGTAGCCGATCTCCGAGAACTGGCGGATGATATCGACCGCCTCGGCCTTGTCGTGGTCCGCGATGGTGGCGAGCAGTGTGCCGGTGGTGGGCACGTCAACGCCGCTGGCGATCATGGCCTTGTAGAGCGCCCGATTGTAGTCGGTCTCCAGCCCCATGATCTCGCCCGTGGACTTCATCTCCGGCCCCAGCGCGATATCGACGCCCACCAGCTTGGGGAAGCTGAAAACGGGCGCCTTGACGGCGATGAGCGGCGCGGAGGGGTGGAGCCCGCCGCTGTACCCCTGCTCCTTCAGTGTGCGGCCGACCATGACGTGCGTGGCGACCTTGACCATGGGGATCCCGGTGATCTTGGAGAGGTACGGCACCGTGCGGCTGGCCCGCGGGTTCACCTCGATCACTTGCGCTGAGCCGCCGTGGAGGCCTTGCGAGCCGTGCTTCTCGCCCTCGTTCCCCTCGACGACGTACTGGATGTTCATCAGCCCGCGCACCTCGAGCCTTCGGGCCAGCGCGGTAGCGGTGTCGACGATCTGGTCGATGATGTCGCGGTTCAGGGTCTGCGGCGGGTAGACCGCCATAGAGTCGCCGGAGTGGACGCCGGCGCGCTCGATGTGCTCCATGATGCCGGGCAGTAGGCAGTCCTCGCCGTCACTGATGACGTCGACCTCGACCTCGCGGCCCAGGACGTACTTGTCCACGAGGATCGGGGCCTTGGGCGAGACCTCGACCACGTACTGCATATACGACCGCAGCTCGTCCGGCGCAAAGATGATCTCCATGGCCCGGCCGCCAAGGACGTAGGAGGGCCGCACCAGCACCGGGTACCCGATCTCCTCGGCCACCTCTTCGGCGGCGCGGAGGCTCGTCACGGCGCGGCCTGCGGGCTTGGGGATGCCCAGGTCGCGGAGGACGCGCTCGAACCGATCGCGATCCTCGGCGAGGTCGATGGACTCGCAGCTGGAGCCGAAAATGCGGATGCCCGCGTCGTGCAGCGGCCGCGCCAGGTTGATGGCCGTCTGGCCGCCGAACTGGACGATGACGCCCTCGGGCTGCTCCGCCTCGATCACGTTGAGGACGTCCTCGGTGGTGAGCGGCTCGAAGTAGAGGCGGTCGGAGGTGTCGAAGTCGGTGCTCACCGTCTCCGGATTGTTGTTGATGATCAGAGCCTCGTAGCCCGCCTCCCGGAGCGCCCAGACGCAGTGCACCGAGCAGTAGTCGAACTCGATGCCCTGCCCGATTCGGATCGGCCCGGAGCCGATCACCACGATCTTCTTCTTGCCTGAGCTTGCTGCCACTTTACGAAGCCTCCTTCACAGCGTCACCGGCCGCGGCCGGAACAGACGGACCAGACACCGGCCCAACGGCTATGGGATCGTCTCGGTCTCCTCGTCGTAGCACGAGTAGTAGTAGGGCGTGGCGGCCTCGAACTCGGCGGCGCAGGTGTCCACCATTTTGAAGGTCGCCACGATCCCGAACGCCCTGCGCAGGTCGCGCACCAGCGACTCGGCCAGACCGATGCACTCGCCGATCTGCTTGTCGGCAAAGCCCATGCGCTTGGCCTCGCGGAGGATCCCCACCTCGGCCGCGGTCGGGTCCAACGTGTCCGCCAGGGCCGCGACGGCTCGCCCATGGACCCGCAGGCGCGTCTCCATGGCCACCAGGTTGCGCACGCGATGGAGGAACCAGGGATCGATGGCCGAGAGAGCCTGGACCTCCTCGACCATCATGCCGCGGCGGAAGGCCTCGGCGATGGCGAAGAGCCGCTCATCGGTGGCGACGGAGATACGCTCCTCCAGCTGGACATCGGAGAGCGCGTTCACATGCTTACCGGAGAGCCCGTAGGCGCCGATCTCCAGGCTCCGGATGGCCTTCATCAGGGCCGGTTCGAAGGAGCGGTCGATGGCCATCACCTCGCCGGTGGCCTTCATCTGCGTGGTGATCCGGCGGTCGGCCAGCGTGAACTTGTCGAACGGCCAGCGCGGGATCTTCACGACGCAGTAGTCCAGCGTCGGCTCGAAGCAGGCCAGCGTCTTCTGCGTCACCGCGTTCTGGATCTCGTCCAGGTAGAGCCCCACGGCGATCTTGGCCGCCACTCGGGCGATGGGATAACCGGTCGCCTTGGAGGCCAGCGCCGAGGAGCGCGAGACCCTGGGGTTTACCTCAATGACGAAGTAGTCGAACGAGTCGGGCGAGAGCGCTAGCTGCACGTTGCAGCCGCCCTCGATCCCGAGGCTGCGGATGATGTTCAGCGATGCCGTCCGCAGCATCTGGTACTCCTTGTCGGAGAGCGTCTGCGACGGC
>CAISJD010000122.1 GCA_903885605.1 uncultured Chthonomonas sp.
GCGGTACAGGGCAAGGAAGTCCGCGACGAGGCAAGCATAAGGAGTCTAGGCTGATTCGGATCAGCCCATAAGGTACACTGCGGAAGAGAGTGAACTGCCCCGCCATGGTTGGCCGGGCGTGGCGCCCACGGGGCGCGGAGGGAATGGCGAGATGAGCGAGACCGCCACATAACCCCGTCTGGGCACGCCCAGACATGACAAAGCGCCCCACACCCGCCGGAGGGAAACCGTGGTGTGAGGCGCCGAGGATAATCAGCGTGAGTATACCACCACCGCGAGCCACCGCGACCTACGCCTTCCAGGCCTACGACGCGACAAGGCCGCCCCGCACCCCCGACAGCATCTACCCCTGGGTTGTCCGCGGACGCGAGATCGTCTGCCGCTGGGCGCCCGGGCAGGAGTACCCCATTCCTATCGCCGAGCTGCGCGACGGAGCCCGCGCGGCTGAGTGGTACGCGCACCTTGCCGGGAAACGATGGGCGCAGGGCATCGTGCTCTGGGGCCTACGCCGCGCGATCGACCGGTACGCCCGATGAGCGGCATTCCCCACGAGCTGCGCAACGCCAAGCAGTGGCTCTGCTTCCGCAGCGAGCAGAAGGACGGCAAGACCACCAAGGTTCCGTACGACGCGCGCACCGGTCGCCACGGCTCAAGCACGAAACCCGCGACATGGTCGGACTTCGAGACGGCGCAATCCGCAGTGGCCGCAGGCAGGTACACCGGCGTCGGCTTCGCCGTATCGGCTGACGATCCATTCTGCGGCATCGATCTGGACCACGTGGTTACCGAGAGCGGCTTGACTGATGAGGCCGCCGCCATCGTGCGCGACCTCGACAGCTACGCCGAATACTCCCCGAGCGGCACCGGCGTCCATATCTGGGTACGCGGCAAGCTGCCGATCGATGGCGATAGGGCTGGAGGTCGGAGGTCCGGAGCCGTAGAGTTCTACGACCGAGGGCAGTACCTCACGGTGACGGGGAGGCAGGTGCCCGGCACTCCCGACACGATCAACGACCGCGAGGCCGAGCTGCACGAGCTGTTCCGCCGTCACTGCCCGCAGACGCCCGCCAGGGCAAGGCCCGCCGCTGTAACTACCCAGCTTCCCGTCGGCACCGACGCCGATGTACTCCACAGGGCGATGAACGCCAAGAATGGAGCCGACTTCGGGCGGCTGTACGGCGGCGACACCTCCAAGTACGGCGGTGACCACTCCCGAGCGGACATGGCCTTATGCACCGACCTCGTGTTCTGGACAGGCCGCGACCTCGGGCAGGTTGATAGGCTCTTCCGCGGATCGGGGCTGATGCGGGAGAAGTGGGACGAGCGCAGGGGCGGCAGCACCTACGGGCAGCAGACGATACACAACGCGAACGCGCGGCAGGCCGAGACATACTCCCCGCGCGTGGCCGCCCAGGCCGCCGAGGCGCGCAACGTCACACCGCAGACCGGAGCGGCCACCGACCCCGACCCCGACCCCTTGGCCCTCCATGATGATGGGAACGCCGAGCGGCTCCTGCGGCGCCATGGCCGCGACATTCGATACTGCTACCCGTGGCAGAGCTGGCTGACGTGGGACGGCGCACGATGGGCCAAGGACACCGAC
>CAISJD010000123.1 GCA_903885605.1 uncultured Chthonomonas sp.
CGTCGTGATCCTGGTCGCGCAACCACTCCTCGCCCGTCTGCGGCGGCTGCTGCTCCTCGAGGGGCAGCGCGTCCACGATGGGCACCATGGCGCATCCGCAGTTCGGGTGCCCATTGATCCGGTCGCGCAGGGGGTGGATCGTGCCATGCATGGCCACGCAGGCCGCGCAGGAGTTCGGCTGGAGCCCGCACACCCACATCCACCGCCCGATGATGTCGGCGTTCGAGTCGTAGAGGTCGAAGCCGGAGGTGCGGTAGGCTCGCAGGGTCTCGGTCCGGACGATCCGCAGCACGGTGTCCAGGTCGGCCCCGGTAGCCGCCGCCACGTTCCCGGCTATCGTGTCGGTGGGCAGTCCGGCCGCAAGCCCGGACGCCAACTGCCGCGCCGCCTCCGAGGCCGCATCGCCTGCCGCCCGCGTCAGGACAGGCCCGAGGGGTGAGCCATCCGACAGGAACCCGACAAGGGTCTCAGTCGCCTCTGGCGCGACCAGATTGAACGAACCGCCCACACCTGCCGCTACGGCCTGTCCGCTCGTCAGCGAGGCTTGGAGAGCCTCTACGGCCAATCGTGACGCGGCCCTCTGCTGTTGCTCCGTGACACCGGCGGCTAGGAGGTTGTAGCGCTCCAGTTCCTCGCGGGCAGAATCCTCGAACCGCTGGAGCCCTGACTGCGCCATGGCGATGCTTCGGATGTCAGAGCGCGTCAGATTGGGCGTCTGCGCGAGCTCCTCAACCAGTGCGGCCTGTTCGACCTGGATCAGGCCAAGCGCCCCCTCGAAGGCGTCGATGAGGCCCGCCGCCGCCTCCGCGTTGCCGGCTATGAGCCGCGCCCGATACTGCCGCCCGATCTGGTAGATGTTCGCCATGCCGGGAGTGTACCTGCCTCCGCGCGTGGTAGGATAGGTCAGATCACGCGGCCATCGCCGCAGAACGGAGGAGCCGTGCGTCGCAGTAGGGTATCGCGCCTGCGCTGGGTCCGACCGGCTGACCGTCAGGATGGGGCTCGCCCTCCCCCGGTCTGATGCATCTCATGGAGAGCCTGCAACGCGCCTCGCCGATCACCCGGCGGGGCGTTGTTGCGTTCGGCCCACACGTGGCAAGGCCCTCCAACCCTGTGCGGGAGGAGGGCCTTTTGCATCGCGGACGGTGGACAGCTTGCCTGGCTGCCGATGCGTAGTCACTGACTACCGGTTCAGTATACCTTGACGGGGGCCCAGAATCGGTAGTCTCTCGCTTGCTTGCACTGCCCATCGTCGGGCTCTTCGTACTCCATTGGAGCAAGCCCGCAGTAAGAGAAGAACCGGCGTTCGTGCAAGTACCACCCGTTCAGCACCACATCCGACCACAACCACACCGGCTCGCCGTTCTCATCCGGCTCGGCCTGATCATAGAACCTATCAATATGCCATTGGAGGCCATCGGCGTGCGCTTCAACCGGCCCCAACATCACTGGGTAGTTGATGGGTCTAGGTTGCCCCGGCAAGATGAGCACAGGATGTGAGTCCAGGGCCGTGAGGTACGCGGAGGCTCTGGCTATCACCCTCTGGTCAACAGCCGCAACCGTCGGCTTGACCTCGACCATCATGGACACCTGAGGAAGGAAGAAGTCCGGCACCCAACGTCCAGCAGCAGTCTCGAATCCTTCCGGCTCGTACTGCCATTCTATCCCCCACATGTCGAAGAAGACGGCCCACCGCGCCTCAAGTCGAGACCTGAACGTCACGCCGTTGTAGAGTGTCTCTATCGGCTTGACCTCATCGTAAGTTGAACTGCTCACTCCCCCACCCCCATCACCTGCCCCACCTGCCGCAGGGTTTGGCCCCCGAGATACAGTTCGGCCAGCCGCGCTACGCTGTGCTGTAGTTTGCCCATGTCACTCCGCCGCCTCCTATGCCATGAGGATGGTTGCCGCGCCAGATAGCACCTGCGCCATGAACCGTGCCGCCGCGCCTGAGCGCACCATCGGCCCGTCGAACCGGTAGACGCGCCATCCCTGCGCCGTGGCCGCGTTGTATTTCTCGCAGTCCGCGTGGAACCCGTGCCCGCGAGTGTGGCGACCGCCGCTGTATGTGCCGCCCTCCACCTCCATGGCAATGAAGCGGTCCTGGTACGCGAAGTCGAACCGCCACCTGCGGCCCGGCTGCACCTGCACCTCGCGCCCCGGCTCCGGGAGCCCTGCGGCCAGTAGGCTCGCGAGGAACTGCTCTTCCAGTGTGGATCCGGAGGGCTTGACCGGCACCCCCTCCGACCGGAACCCAGGTAGCGAACGCTGACCTCGCACCGTCCGCTGCGGCGGGGCCTTAGGTGCGGTCTCGACATTGGGCACCACACGCCCGCAGGACTGGCATCCGATGGCGGGCTTGCCGTCTATGTGCCCGTAGAACATTCGCCCGCCGCAGTCGCGGCAGGCTCCGTGCAGCTCCGGCTTCCAGTGGCTCATGCCTGCACACCCTTCGCTGCGGCCTTGCGGCGTCGCATTGCACGGACGTTCGTTCTGTTCCGGCACTGTGCGCTGCAGTAGACCTTATCGCGCCTGCTCGGGTTGAATACACCGCCACACTCAGCGCATAGCCTGGCCAGGCCACCGAGCTCCCGCACCAATCCCCAAAGGGCATCCTGTGCGGCATCAACCCTCCCTGCTGCGATCTCGGCCCTCAGGGCGCGGACCATGATGGCCGTCGCCAACTCGATTGTCTCGCTCATGCTGTTTCCATCCGCGCCCCGTGGGCGCCCCGCCCGGCCAACCATGGCGGGGCAGTTCACTCTCTTCCGCAGTGTACCTTATGGGCTGATCCGAATCAGCCTAGACTCCTTATGCTTGCCTCGTCGCGGACTTCCTTGCCCTGTACCGC
>CAISJD010000124.1 GCA_903885605.1 uncultured Chthonomonas sp.
GCGCGGCGCCCGGGTCGCCCTGCGCGGCGGACAGGATCGCCATGGAGCTCAGGGCACGCGCCTGCGTCGCCGGGTCGCACTCGGCGGCGCGGCTCGCGGCCAGGGCGCGCCGCAGGCCCGCGCGGCCTTCGGAGAGGTGGCCCCGGACATACCAGAACTGGGCCAGCGCCACAGCCATGCGCAGGGCGGCGGCGGGCTCCGCCTCGACGGCCCAGTCCAGCGCCTCGGCGAGGTTGCCGCGCTCGGCCTCCAGCCGGTGGATCCAGTGGGCCTGGTCGCCGGACTTCATGCCCGCGCAGGCCTGCTCGGCCAGCAGCGCAAAGTGGTTCGAGTGCCGCCTCGCCAGCGCGGGAGCGTCGGCGTCGGCCACCTTGCCGGCGGCGAAGTCGCGCACTGCCTCGAGCAGGCCGTACCGCATCTCGCCGTCCACGTCGTGCGCCGTGATCAGTGAACGCTCTACCAGGCTGTCCAGCAGCGGGTAGGCGGCGGCGTCGGTCCACAGCGCGCCCACGGCCTCGCCGGTCCAGCCTCCGCGGAAGACCGACATGGCGGCCAGGAAGCGCTGGGGCGGCGGCGGCAGCAGGTCGTAGCTCCACTGGATCGCGGCGCGCACGCTCCGGTGCCGGGGAGCCACGTCGCGGCTACCGCTCTCCGGCAGGCCCAGGCTGGTGGTGACGCCGGAGAGGATCTGGCGCGCGGAGAGCGACCGGACCAGCGGCGCCGCCAGCTCGATCGCCAGCGGCATTCCCTCCAGCCGGGCGCAAAGGTCCGCCACGTCCTGCGCGTTGCCCGTGCCCAGCGCGAAGTCGGGCCGCACCAGGCGCGCGCGGTCCACGAAGAGGCGGATACTCGGGCACCGGGCCAGCTCGTCGATGGGCGCATCCCAGGCGGGGACCTCCAGCGGCGCCACGGGCATCTCCTGCTCGCCGCTCAGCGCGAGCCGCTGCCGGGAGGTGACCATGCAGGTGAGAAGAGGGCACTGGGCGAGCAGGGCGCCGACGAGGTCGGCGCATGCGTCGATGACGTGCTCCGCGTTGTCGAGGATGAGCAGGCTCGGGCCGCCGCCCAGGATCGAGGCGATGCCGGGGAGGGGATCGGGGCCGGTCGGCGGCGTGGGGCTGACGGAGCGCGCCACGGCCTCGGCCACGGCGGCCGGATCGGCGACCCCGGCAAGCGGCGCCCACCAGACGGAGCGCAGGCCCTGCTGCGCCACGCGGCGGCCGCACTCCTGGGCCAGCCGCGTCTTGCCCGAGCCCGGCCCGCCGGTGAGGGTCACCAGCCGGGGCAGCTCCCCCTCCAGCAGGGCGAGCAGGGCGGCGATCTCCTCCTCCCGGGCGATGAAGCTGGTGCTGGATGCCGGGAGCCGGTTGGCGGTGGAGGCCGCGGCGGGCGGCTCCGTGGCCGGCTTCGCCCGCGCTCGGACGCGCCTCGGGGCAACGGGCTCCGAGCGGCGGCCCGGCGCCGGGGGCAGCTCCTCCAGCAGCTCGAGGGCCGCCTTGCCCAGGGGGATCTCGAGTTCATGCTCTACGGCGTGGCGCATGGCGGCGCCCTGGCGCGCGGCGTCGGCGTTGCGGCCCGCCTGCCGGTAGAGGCGGATGAGCCGGCATTGGAGGTCCTCGGCCGAGGGGTCGATGTCGACGGCCTTCTTGGCCCAGTGGATGGCGTCGCCGATGGCGCCCGCCTTATGCTTCAGGTCGGCGAGCTGGGCCAGCGCGTTGACGTACTTGTCGGCCAGGGCCTCGCGTTCGCGGATCACCCAGTTGTGGTAGTGCCAGGGCATCAGCTCGCCCCCGTAAGCGGCGGCGGCGCGCTCCAGGCAGGCCATGCGCTCGGCGTCGGACCCCGCGCCTGCCGCGGCCGTCAGCTCGGCATCGAACAGGGCGGCGTCGGAACCGATGGCGCCGGGGATCACGCGGGCGACGAGCCGGTCCGCCTCGATCACCGCGACGCCCAGGTCGGCGGGTTCCAGCTGCTTGCGCAGCGAGGCGAGCACGGCGCGCAGGTTCGACTTGCCGGCCGCGGGCGGGGAGCCCGGCCAGAGCATGTCGACCAGCACATCGCGGGCATGGACCGCTCCCGGCTTGTAGGCCAGGAAGGCGAGCAGGAGCGCGTGCTTGCTGGTGAGGAACTTCGTGATGACGCGGCCGCCGGGACCGTAGACACGGACGTCCCCGAGCAGTTGCATTTGCCACGTTGGCTGAAGCATGGGCGGTCCAGTCTGGCGGCCGGGGCTGCGGCAAACCGGCCACGCACCCGGCATACTACCGGCGACGCCCCGGCGTGTCAATGGCCTCCGGCGCATGGGGCGAAGAGCGGCGCCGTTCCGGGGCGTAGACGGCCTCCAGCGCGGCCCAGCCCTCGGGGTCATAGCCCTTCAGCCAGGCACGGCCGGGCTGCGGGCGCGGCTCGATGCGCCCCGGGTCGCCTCGGGCGCCGAAGCGCCACATGGTCAGCTCGGCGAAGTACTCGCCCTCGTTGGTGAGCGAGTAAGCTCCGGGCCAGAGCCCCGCGTCGCGGGCGTGCCGCCAGGCGTCGCGGATGCGCTCGCGGGCCTCGGAGGTGAGCCCGTACTCCATCAGCGTGTGGGCGAACTCGTGGCTGCAGATGTCGCGGCCGGCATACCGGTCGCCGGGCAGCCGCAGCAGGTTCTCCTCGCCGCACGAGGCGTGGAGGCCACCCACGCCGCGCGTCCGCTCGTCGATGGTCAGCGCGCCGTCGAAGGGCTTGCCGCGCCACGCCCGGTGGTCCGGCAGGTCGGAGGTGACCTGGTCGCGGCCGATGATGTGCATCTCCACGCCCGCGCGAGCCATGCGCGCCGCGGCCTCGGGCAGGCGCGAGAGCATCGCTCCGATGCGCCGGGAGGCCTCGCGGAGGGCGGCGTCGGCCACGCAATCGTGGGCCTTGACGGCGATGCCGCGCACCATCAGCCGCTTGCCGAAGAAGCCCTGCTCCGGCGGCGCGATCCGCTCGATGCGCGGCCCCGCGCCGGCCTGCGCGGCGGCGGCCAGGGCGAGGAGGGCGATCCGGGCCATGGATTGGTTCATGGCGTGCGCCGCTACCGCGTCCCGAACTCGATCATCCCGAACCGCTCCGGGTTGGCGTGCTGGATGGTCAGGGTCGGCGACCAGCAGCTGTAGACCGCCGGGCCTCCGCAGTAGCGGTTGCGGTAGAAGTTGGCCGCGAGGGCCTTGCCCGCCACGGGGCCGGAGAGCCCGAGGTCGCGGAAGGGGATCCGCACCTCCAGCACCCAGCGGTTGGGCTCGCGCCTGGTGACGGCGACTGCGGAGCTGTTCCAGGCCAGGTCCATGCCGGGCGCGCCGTCGCGGGTCCGGGCGTCCCAGATCAGCCCGTCGGCGTTGATGATGAACTGGCGGTAGCTCGCGCGCTTCGCCGGGTCGGGCGAAAGGAAGATTTCGACGGAGTCGTCGTCCCACATGCCCGGCGCGTAGTCCTGGTCGCGGCGCGTGGCGCGGGCGGTCAGCTTGCCCATCTCCGGGTCGTAGTTCGAGAAGGCGAGGACGAGCCCCTCCGGGTCCCAGGCGGCGTATCCCCAGCTCTTGTGGGGCGCCGCCTCGCCGTCGTTGGTGACGAACGAGAAGGGCTCCGCGTCGCTCCACGCCTCGTCGTCCAGCAGGCCGTCGATCCGCACGGCCGGGCCGGGACCCTTCAGCGACAGCTTCGGCGGGTTCACGACCAGCGCGTTGGAGAGCTTGCGCCGGGCGGGCGCGAACTCGTCGCGGATCAGCTCCACGCGCTTGCGGTAGTCCGATCCCTCGGGTGTGGCCGCCACGGCCTGGTCGAGGCAGGAGGCCAGCCGGGCCAGGTCGGAGCGTGTATAGATGTTGATAGGGTTGCCCGAAGCGCCGCGGGCCGTCCATGCCTCCTTGGCGGCGGTCCAGAACGCCTTCATCGGCTTCCGCGCCGGGCCGTAGAAGGCGCTGTAGTACTCCTCCAGCAGCGCATCGACGCTCTGGTCGGCGCGCCACATGAGCCGGGCGGTCAGGTAGAGGTTCACGTGGGCCATGCCGGGGCAATCCATGCCGCTCGTGCCGCCGACGCCGCTCTCGGCCTCGATGAACTCGCCCCGGCTGACGCCCTTCAGGCTCGCCAGGTCCCGAGCCAGCAGGTGCGGGAAGAAGACCGGGAAGCCGCGCATGGGAGGCCAGCTGAAGAGGTAGTACTCCCAGAGGTAGACGCGGGTGGCCCGGGTGCGCCAGCCGTCGATGGCCCTCCTGGCCTCGGCTCGCCGCTTGGGGTCGACGAAGGAGCTGCGGCTCTGGCAGATCATGACCGCGATGTTGGGGCTCAGCCTGGCTATCCGCGTGGGCGGCGTGTTGTAGCGCTCATACGCGATGGCGCCGACGAACTTGCCGGGGCAGGCCTTCGCCACGCCCCGCGCCACCTTGTCGATGAAGCTCCAGACGACGTTGGAGAACCTGCCCGCCTCGCCCTGGCCGGGGTCCACCTGCTTGCGGCAGTCGGGGCACTCGCAGACCTTCGTCATGCCGTCGTTGGGCGAGAGAGGGAAGGTCGACTGGCTGGGGTTGGCGCGGAAGTAGTCGCGGATGTCGGCGACGCACTGCCGCACGAGGCCGGGGTTGGAGAGGCAGAGGTTGCCGCCGCCGGTGATGCAGGAGAGGTTCGTGAAGTCGCGTTGCCCGCCGATGAGGGCGAAGTACTCCGGGTGCGCCTCCTTGTGCTTCAGGAACATGGCGAACGAGTCGATGCACTGGGCGGGCGCCGGGGCGCCGAAGCCGGCCCTGCGGAACCACCGGGCGTCGGCCTCCGACTCGGCGAAGTTGCAGAACCAGGGGTACCGGTACTCGAAGTCCGGCGACACGCTGAGGCTGATCTTGCCGGTATTGATCGTCCGTCGCTTCGGGATCACCGTGCCCAGGTCGCCGGGCATGTACCAGCGGATGCCGCACACCTCCTCCAGCAGCCGGTAGGCGCCGTAGAGCGTGCCCGCCTCGCCGAAGGCGCCCAGCTTCAGCTTGTCGTTGACCACCTCCACGGCGCGCCACGGGTTCCGGATGCCCGAGATGGGCGGGCCGGCGTAGTCGCGCCCCACGACGGCGACCCAGTTCGGCCCGGAGGCGACGCGGAAGCCGTCCGGCTTCAGCCCGCGCACGCTCAGCCCCAGCTTCCGCGTCGCGGCGCTCTCGCCGACGTAGAGGCACGCGCCCGAGGCCGCCGAGGTGCGGATCGGCAGCCGCGCGCCGCTCACCTGCTCAAGGTACCGCTGCAGCTCCTCTGCGGCGTAGCGCACGCTGTCCGGCGCCGTGGGAGCCAGCACGATCGTGGCCGCGGGCCGCCCGTCGCGCACCAGCACCGTCGCCATGGAGCAAGCCGGCGCCAGCAGAAGGCACAGCGCGATGATCCGCCTCACGACGCCCTCCCTTCGCCACTTCCGACTTTCACCTTGTAACTATCGACTTTCCCCTCCCCGAGCTCCAGCGCCGGCAGCGTGCCGCTCAGGTAGATCACGACCCCGGTGGGCTGCATCTCCGGGTTGCCCGCCGCTTCGGCGTCGATGTCGCGGAAGCGGAACGTGCTGTACCGGTTGCCCTTCCAGAGGTCGGCCTCCACGCAGGCGCCGACGTCGAGGCGGTAGGGCTGGGCCGCGCCGCGCCGAACGGTGATGACCCCGACCACCTCGGCGTCCTTGTTCACCGTGTCGTTGCCGCCGAGCGAGGAGGCATCGTACCGGAGGTGGCTCACCTCGATGCGCCGGGCCTCCGCCTTGCCGTGGACGGCCTCCACATGGAAGGTGAGCGTCGCCGGTCGGGCCGAGACCTCGGCCACCGGGGGCAGCAGGTAGGGCGCCAGGTCGAAGCGGACCAGCACCCGGTCGCCGCGCGCCAGGCCGTTCGGGTGCCCCACGAAGACGCCCACCTTCGGCCCCGGCCCGCCCGGGCTGTACCAGTCGGTCTGCACCGTGGCGCCGGAGCCGTAGTCGGCCGTGCTACGGGGCGTCAGCGTCCGGACGGCGGGTCCGTACGCGAACAGGGCGACGAGGCCCAGGGTGGATAGAACATGCATGGCGTGCCCTCACACGGTCGGCGTCTTGCCGAGGCTATGCGAGAGCTCGACGACGGGGCTGCTCGCCGGCGCTCGCCCGATTTGGGCGGTGACCGTCGCGCGCGGGGTCATGGTCATACGCGTATTATGAGCGATGCCTGCACAGATCTCAAGGCCGGCGCCCCGCCGCCTAACCCCGCTCGAACCTCACCACCCAGGCCGGCGCCTCCCTGTCCAAACCATCCGGCAGCTCCACCGTGAACCCATCCCCGACGGCGCGCCAGGCCGGCGGCGCGGCATGGCCCAGGAGATGGACCTTGGAGCCCGGCGCCGGACGCAAGGCCGGGACGGCCGCCTCGGACCGGGCCCAGGCCTCATCGCTCACCTTCAGCACGATGGCGTACGTGGTCGAACCGCGCGCCGTGAAGCGCACGTCGCCGCTGCCGTACGGCGCCACCTCGCGCGTGCCGTAGATAGCCTCGCCGTTCACCTCGAGCCACGCGCCGACCTCGCGCAGGCGCGCCACGGCCTCCTGGGGCAGGCGGCCCAGCGGGTCGGGACCGAAGCCCAGCAGCAGGTTGCCTCCCTTCGAGGCCACTTCGGCGAGCATCCGGATCACATCGCGCGCCGGGCGGTACTGGTCGTGTTCCACATACTTCCACGCGTGGCCCAGCGTCAGGCACGACTCCCATGGCACGCCCAGCGGCTCCTCGGGGATGGTGTGCTCGGGGGTGATGAAGTCCTCGTAATCCCCGCCCACGGTCCGGTCGGCCATGATGAGCCCCGGCTGGTGCCGCCGCGCCATGGCGGCCATCTCGGCCATGCGGATATCCTGCTTGTTGTCGGCCCGCACCTGCCCGCCGTCCAGCCAGAGCGCGTCGATGGGCCCGTAGCCCGTCATCAGCTCCTCCACCTGGCCGTGGACGAACCGCACGAAGCCATCCCATATCTCGGGGTGCTCCGCCGTGTCGTAGTTCGGGTTGCGGTGCACGGGCGGCCACCTCGGCGACCAGTAGTGCGGCGAGTGCCAGTCCGACTTGCTGAAGTAGCAGCTAACGCCGAGCCCCTCCTGCCGGAAGGCGTCGAAGACGTGACGCGCGATGTCGGCTTTCGGGTGCTCGTGGAACGGGCAGTCGGGGTGCGTTACGCGGTAGTCGGTGGTCCGCGTGTCCCACATGCAGAAGCCGTCATGGTGCTTGGTGGTGAAGGTGACGTACTTCATACCCCCTGCCCGAGCGGCCGAGGCCCAGGCGGCGGGGTCGAACTCCACCGGGTTGAACGTGCGGTTCAGCGCCCAGTAGTCCCGCTGGAACCGCGCGAGGTCGCGCCCCCGCTCCTCCCAGCACCGCATCCCGTCGGGCCGCGCCCAGGTGTCCTCGGGCACCAGCGGCCAGCTCTCGCAGCAGTCCCACTGGCAGTAGGGCCCCCAGTGGAAGAAGATGCCGAACCGCTGGTCCATGAACCACTCAAGCCGCTTCCGCAGCCACTTCGGCTTGGGCGCCACAGCCCCGCCGCCGCCATGCTCGATGATATCGCCGCGTGTGGTGGACATGCTTCCCTCCTGGTGGTGTGTGCCCGTGAGTGCCGTCTGTTACCTTTTGGCCTCGGCAGACGTCAACCATGATACACCGCGGCCGGCCTCGCGGCGAGCTTGGCTACGCCTTGGCGTCGGCCGATGACGGAGGCTCCGACCTGTGACCATGCTCCACGTCGCGCTTGTGCTCGCCGTAACCGTCCCGTTCCTCTGCGTGGAGCCTGCCATGTCCGATGCCGGTCCTGAGCTTACAGTGAAGACCCTGGTTGCCTGGGTCGCCGTTGCGGACCTCAAGCAGCAGGGCGCCGGTCTCCTGACCCTCATCGATCCCGAGGAGCGCTTCGATTCCATCGTCCTCGGCGAGATCGCCGCCGCCAGGTGGATGCCGGGTAGCGACTTCTTCCACCGCACGCACCGCGACCAGGCCGCGTGGCCCGCCGAGACGGCCGCGCCGGACCAGCTGCTCCAGATCGCCGTGGTCTACTCCGATCGCTCGGTCACCGTCGTGCGCGACGGCGTTGCGCTGGCCACCTACCCGGTAGAGGCGCTGCAGTCCTTCGGCGGCGATGCCATGGCGCTCATAGGGCTCCGCTATGTGGGCAAGATGGGCGAGATCGGACCCTTCCTCGGCGAGGTGGCCGACGCCCGCATCTACGAACAGGCCCTCACCCCACACCAGATCGCCGCCCTGCGCCCGTCCGTCGCCTCGGACCCCGCCCCGGCGGCATGGTGGCGCTTCGACCTCGGCAAGGCCGACGACGTGATGGGCCGCTTCCCCGTCAGCCGCCTGATAGGTAGCGCCCGGATCGAGCGCGACAGGCTCATCCTCGACGGCGACGGCTTCCTCTGGGCGGCCCGCGACGCCCGCGCGATCGTCGGCGACGACCCGGCGGACGACGTCTTCGACCGCTCCGAGCAGTCGCTCTTCTACAAAGCCCGCAGCCGCCGGACGGGCAACATGTGGGACACATGGCTGTACCGCCACCGCGGCGTCAACTATCTCTACTACCTGGCCAACGCCCGGCGGGGGTGGGACAATATCTCCATGGCCACCTCCACTGACGGAGTGCGCTGGAAGGAGGCGGGCCCCATCCTGACCAAGCGCCGCGGTGTCGTCTGGATGGGCACCGGCTCGGTCTGGCAGGCGCCAGGCGCCGGCAAGAACCGCAAGTTCATCATGAACTACTCCGAGTGGCGTGGCCCGCGGCAGACCATCTTCTTCGCCGAATCGCGCGACCTCGTGCACTGGGAGCGCCTCGACGACAGCACCGAGTTCCGGCAGGATGAGCGCTGGTACCAGCGCGACGGCCGCTGGGACTGCATCTGGACGATCCCGCGCCCCGGCGGCGGCCTCTACGGCTACTGGACCGCCACGCCCAAGCCGGCCACCGGCGGCCGCTTCGGCTTCGGCGAGTCGCTGGACGGCGTGACGTGGACCGCCCTGCCGCCACCGGTGGTCGAGGGCGCCGGCGAGGGCGAAGTGGGCGCCGTGGAGCAGGTCGACGGCCGGTACGTGATGCTCTACGGTACGGGCGGCCGCATGGTGACGCTGGTGGCCGACAAGCCCCATGGCCCCTTCCGCCTTGCCCAGCGCAACCCGGAGCTACTGGCGGGGCACACCTACTTCGCCCGCTTCTACCGGTGCGGCGCAGACCTGCTCGCGAACCACCATGCCATCGCCCGCGACGGAGCCGTCTCGATGGGAACCCTCAAGCGCGCCTCCACGGACACGGCGGGCGCGCTCTGGCTGGTCTGGTGGCAGGTGAACGACAAGATGAAGGGCGCACCGATCAGCCTGAAGCGCCCCGCCGCCGGTCCGGGCGTGGCATTGCTTGAGCCACGGGTCGATGCCGCCGCAGGCATATTGCTTGAAGGCAACGTGGCGCTTCGCCCACCCGGAGCCCCGCCCGTGGCGCTCTGGCTCGGCCACGGCGAAACCGGTACGGCCATTGTGCTGGAGCACGACGGTGCGGTCTCCTACGGGCGTATGGGGCTGGACGGCAGCGGCTTCACACCCGACAACCGCGTGGCACGCGACCGGGCCTTCGGGGGCATGGTGCGCCTCCGGCTGCTCCTGAAGGGCTCCCTTACGGAGCTATACCTGAACGACCTGCTCATGCAGTGCTACAGCCTGCCCGCCGCCGGCGACGGCCGTGTGGGGCTGCTGGACGCTCAAGCGTTCAGCCACGTCCGGGCCTGGGATGTGCCGCGGCCCGATGGCAAGCCCGCGACAAGCGGCCCCTAACCCAACGCCGGGCCGGAGTAGCCCTCCGCACGGAGCGCGTCGATCAGCTTGGCCTCCTCCAGCATGGCGCGGACCTGCGCCGTGTCGAGGCGGGCGAACGGCCGCTCGGGCGCGTCGGCCAGGGCCCAGAGCGTGTGCGCGCCCACGGCGGCGGCGCGGCAGAGCGCGGCCTGGCTCACCTTGTCGAACGTGTCCCCGGCGGCGTGGTAGTAGCGTCCGCCCTCGCCCTCGAGCCTCGCCGCCAGGCAGACCACGGGCACGCCCTCCAGCATGAAGTACTGATGGTCGCTGTGGAGGCCCGCGCCGCTGCTGAAGTCGGGCTGCATGCCCAGCGGCGCCAGTTGCTCTGCCAGCCCGCGGAGCATCGCGCCCGGCTCCGTACGGCCCGGCGTCCAGTAGCCGTAGGGGTCGCCGGTCATGTCGAAGTTCATCACGCCGGCGATGCAGTCCAGCTCGTCCGCGCGCCGCTCGACGTGCGTCCGCGATCCGTGGATGCCCGTCTCCTCGGCGCCCCAGAGCGCGAAGCGCAGCGTCCGCCGGGGGCGCTCGCCCAGCGCTGCCAGCGCCCGGGCCATCTCCAGCACGATGGCGCAACCCAGCCCGTTGTCGGTCGCCCCCTGCGCCACGTCCCACGAGTCGAGGTGCGCCCCGGCGATGACGACCTCGTGCGGCAACTCGCTCCCCGGTACCTCGCCGATGACGTTCCGAGCCGAGCCGTCCCAGAGCCGGTTCCGCATGCTCACCGCCAGCCGCACCGTGCCGCCCGCCGCCAGCAGCCGCTGGATGCGCAGGCCGTCCTCCCGTGCGATCCCGATGGCCGGGATGTCGGCGCCCAGCCGGTGGCAGACCCCCGTCCGCGGCAGCATGCCCGACGCCGATGAGATCATCACCATGCCGGACGCGCCGTACTCCTGAGCCAGCGCCAGCTTCTCCATGCGGTGGAGCTTCCTGCGGCCCGCTCCGGCGCCCTCGTCGCAGAGGGCCATGGCGCCCGGCAGCGACGCGGCATGCGCGGTGAAATCCTCGGGGTCGCCATGGCCGATGTCGACCACGGGCCCCTCGGCATCGGCGGCCTCGGGCGTCAGCCCATGGCTGACGGCCGTGAGCGCCCAGCCGTTGGGACCGGTCACCCGCGCGTCCAGCGAGATGCGGCTCCAGGCGCGGATGGGGAACTCCTCGAACGCCACCGAGGGCACGCCCCAGGCCCGCATCAGGCCCGCTCCCCACTCCTCGCCCCGAGCGGCCGCCTCGGTCCCCGCCACGCGGCCTCCCACGGTGTCGCAGAGGCGGCCCAGCTCCTGGTACGCTCGCGGACGGCCGAGGCACTCGGCCAGCAGGCGGTCGGCGATGTGGGTCGGAACGATCACGGTGTCTCTCCCTTGGCTCTCGGGGCTCAGTACCCGGTTTCGGCGCAGAAGACCTGCGGCACTCCGGCCACGGTGCGGTTGTAGACGGCCAGGCTGCCGTCCGGCGATAGGACGATGTTGCCCGGCGTCGGTCCGGCCGGGGCGATCTGCGTGGCCGCGCCCCAGCGCTCCTTCCGCGTGTCGATCACGGCCACGGAACCGTCGGGGCAACCCACGGCCACGAACCGGGACAGCGCATCGAACCGAGCGTCGCCCGCCACGCCTTCGGGCAGCCGCGAAAGCCGCCGCATGGCGCCCGAGGCCGGGTCGACCAGATGCACCTCGTCAACCACGCCGCCGCCCCGACGCACCGGGGCGATGCAGGCGATCCATCGGCCGTCGCCGGACGCCCGCAGGTGGCCCTTCACGCCGCGCATCGCATGGTCGTCAGCCCTCGCCGTGTGCGTCAGGCGGCGCACCCTCGCGCCGGCGGGCGGGGCCGGATGGGTCGCCTCGGTCCCCTGCAGCGGGCCACCGGGGCCGGGCTGCGTCAGGTCGTCCGGCACGTCGACCACATAGACCTCGCTGTACGCCTTCGTGGCGCCGTCCTCCAGCGCCGTCACGGCGCCCCGGAACGCCCGCGCCCGCTGCCGCCTGCCGCCGGCCATCTCGTAGCCGTCGCGCCCCACCCAGCAGTCGCCCTCGGCGCGGCCATACTCGTCGGAACCCGGCTTCGGCGCGTCGACGCACGCCGTCAGCAAGACGGTGAAGCTCTCCCCCACGAAGGCGCCGCCGCCGCTGTCGGCCGGGACCTCCACCCGCATGCCCCTGCGGCTCACGCCCACGTTGCGCAGGTCGGATCCTCGGGCCTTCATCACGGCGTCGTTGTAGGTGAAGCCCACCCACTGCCCCGAGGCGTCGGGTTCGTGCTTGTGGGTGCCACCGCGCAAGGCGCCGGGCGTGAAGGGCGGCAGGACGCTGCGACTGTCCAGCCATCGGCGCTTCCGCGAGCCGTCGGTGGCGATGATCATCCCGCCGCGCATGGTGAAGTCGTACTTCTGGCCGGTCTCCAGCGCGTGGATGGCCACCACCTCGTGGTCGTTCAGGTAGCTCGCCGCGCCGACCCCCAGGAGGCCCGTCTCCAGCGTGTAGAAGAGATCCACCGCGCCGGTCCGCACGTCCACCGTGACCAGCCGCTTGTTCGTATTGATGCCGCCGTCGCCCCGGGTGTCGGCCACCACCAGCCGGCCGTCCGGCGAGAAGTTGATGTTGTTATCGAGGTTGATCGGGAAGGGACTCCGCGTGAGCTGCCGCTCGGCGGGGACGTGCGCCATGGCCTTGGCTCCGTTTCAAGCGGCGGCCGCGGCGGGGTCCAGATCGCCCCTCGCGGCCGCCCGTTCACAACCGGGTTATACCCCGCGCCCGGCTCCCTTGCCGCGACGCGTCACCATCGGCGCAGCGCCATGCCCTCCACCGTGAAGGAGGCCCCGGGCCGGGCCGAGACATTCTCCACCCTCAGCCACGCCTGCCGGCATCGGAGCGCGCCGTAGACCGCCAGCCGCTGCAGGAAGGCCGTCCGCCCGCCGAAGGCCCCGGCAGCGCCGGCATCGCGGAGGCGCACATAAACCACGCCGCTCCGGGCCGCCTCCGGCGTGGCGTCCACCATGCGGATCATGCCCGCGTCGGCCACCAGCTTGCCGGAGCCGCCGTCGGCGTCCTGTGCCGAAGCCGCCGTGCGCCAACGCCGGCCGTCAGCCGAGACATCCACGCGATAGCCGTTGCCGACGATCAGCTCCAACCGGCAAGTCGTCGCGCCGGCCACGGGGATCCGGTAGACCAGGCGCCCCCCGCGCGCCGTGAACCGTCGCCGCTCAGCCGCCGCTACCGTGCCGCCCGGTGAGGCCAGGAGCCGCGCGTCGTCGGGGGCCGTCACGCCCTCCAGCCGAACCAGCTCCTCCCGCGAGCCGCAGAGGAACGAGAGGTCCAGCGACTGCGGCGCGGGCTTCGGGTCATAGGTGTCCAGCCGCGGAA
The DNA here is from genome assembly GCA_903885605.1 of uncultured Chthonomonas sp. Lineage (GTDB taxonomy): Bacteria > Armatimonadota > Chthonomonadetes > Chthonomonadales > CAJBBX01 > CAJBBX01. The sequence goes on from CAISJD010000124.1 coordinate 13,178, forward strand.
GCCACTGCTTGCCGTCCGGCGAGACGGAGATGCGGTAGCCGTCGCCCCGGATGCGCAGGTCCACGCCGGCGCCCGAGGCGTCGCCCAGCGGCAGCCGCACGAGCAGCGGCCGCCCGGCCGTCCGCGTCACCGCCGACCGCAAGAGCGCCGCAGACGTGACCTTGGCGGCCCGGCCCGCTGCCTGGCCCGGCAGGAAGTAGGGGTTATGGAGCAGCGGCGCGTTGCGCGGCGTCACCTTGCCCCTGGCATCGTAGCCGGGGAAGGCGCCGACCGCCGTCATCACCTTCGGCGCCGTCGGCAGCGCGGCGCCCTTCAGCGAGAGGCCCACGTACTCGGGGTTGGCGTCGTCCTGCGCCCACGGTCCGGCGCCGGCGTCGTTCCAGGTGTCGCGCACCAGGCGCTCGGGCTGGTGCCAGCCGTTGGGCACGGCCAGGTCGATGAGCTTCTGCACATAGTCGAGCTTGCCCGAGTGGCCCCAGACGGCCAGCGCCAGGCTACCCGAGTAGGTGTCGAACCCGCCCGGCGCCTCCATCTTCACTCCGCGCCGGTAGATGCCCTTCTCGTCGATGGTGTAGACCGCCACCGCGCGCTCATACGCGGCCAGGTAGTCGGGATTGCCGGTGGCGTCGTAGGCCAGCCAGAGCGCCTTCGACGAACAGAAGTGGTCCCACCCTCCCGGCCACGCCGCGCCGTCGTACCCCATGGCCGGCGAGCACATCCGCTTCACGGCGCGGTCCACCAGTCGCGAATAGTGCGCGTGGAGCGCGGCGTCCTTCATCAGCGTCGCCGTCTTCGCCATCCAGGCGGCGGCCTTCACCGGGAAGAAGCTGCGCACCAGCGTCTTGCCCTCATCCTCGGCGGCGAAGAGCCGGTCCACGGCGCGCGCGGCGTTGACCCGAGCCGTAACCGCCATGGGATCGCGGTACTTGGTCAGCAGGTAGGCGCCCGAAGCCATCCCGGACGGCAGCGCGTTCAACATCTGCTGGGTGGGGAAGCCGTTCTGCAGCAGCACGCCCCGCTTCAGGAAGCTCTCGGCGTTGCGGTGGATCATCTCCAGGTCGTTGTCATCGAGCCAGTAGTAGGGGTTCAGCCAGATGCGCCCCTTGCGCCCGGCGTACTGCACACGCACCTCGCCGTAGCCCTTGTCCGCGATCACCTCCACGCGCTCAGGCGTCCCCTCCCACATGACGAGCAGGGCCGGCGAGTAGCCGGTGGTGCCCCAGGAGCCGCCATGCTTGCGGAGGATGAGGTAGCGGAACGCGGGACGCACGAAGGCCTTGTCGCCGTCGCGGTCGTTGCGGTAGGAGACGGCCCGGTCCGGCAGGTGGATCGTGGTCGGCATTCGGTAGTCGCCCAGCAGCGGCAACGGGCAGCCCGGCTCGCCCACGGTCAGCTCCACGCCGTCGCCGGCGTCGGACTGGAAGGCGTACTCCACCGGCTTGTCTTCGTCGCTCAGCCAGTAGCGCGCCGAGCCCTGCACCCGAGCCGCCCCGGCGCTGTAGGCGCGCTTCACGGTGATCGGCGAGGCGTGCCAGTATCGGTCCGACCGGGCCGTGGCGGCGTCGGTCAGCGCGTCGTCCTCGGCCTTGTGCGCGAAGTCGCCCATGGGCCGCCAGGCGCCGCCCTCGCGGATCCGGAAGCCCACCTTCAGCGAGCCCGAAAGCTCATCGCCCCACATGGAGAGGAGGAAGCGTCCCTCCTTGCCCTGCTTGTCGCCGAACGCCAGGAAGGTCTTGCCGCCGCTCCGGTGCCGGAAGTAGGACTCGGCGAAGGAGCCGGGCACGCGGGCGGCGATCATCCCCTTGGTGAGGCGCCGCATCAGCTCGAGGCGCACCACCGGCGAGAACTGGTCCTCCCAGGCCAGGCACTCCATGAACCGCGCGCTGTCGTCGGGGAACTGCAGGTTGTAGCCGTCGCCCCAGGGCGCGTCGTAGTTCAGCTGGCTGTAGCTGGTGATGTTGTTGCGGCAGTCCAGCAGGTTCTCGCAGTAGGCCGCGCCCAGCACGTTCAGCTTGACGAGGTCATAGGGCTTCAGCGCCTGCCGCAGCGTATCGCGAGGGCCCAGCGTCGGCGCCCCGCCGAACCCGACATCGGCCGAAGCCGCCGATCCAAGCGCCAGGCCACATGCGAGCGCGGCCAAAGAGGCAATAAGTGGTTCCATGCCCAAGCAGTTCGGCGGGCGGCACACGGTTCCCTGCATGGGCGGGGCAGGCGGCGTCAGGTCCTACCGGTCGGACCCGTCTGACAGGTCCGACAAGGCAGACACTAGCTTCGGACCCCGCCCAATACAGCGCAGTGCCCTTATCGATCACATCCCGCAGGAAGGCATCGCCCAGATCCAGGCGCGCCTTCAGCCTGGCCGGGGAGTAGACCAGCAGGTCGAGGGGAAAGCCGCCGTGGCAGGCGAGGCGAATCTCGGCCGCCTTATCTGTGCTACGACCGTCGTGGTCAAGAACCACGAGCAGGTCCACATCCGAGTCCTCGGTCGGCTTGCCGTGCGCATACGAACCAAACAGCACGACCCGCTCGGGCCGGAACTGGTCAGCGATCCTGTCCGCCAGTCGCCTTATGTCAGAGATAGGAATCATCAGCCCTATGAGCCACTCCGCTGAGGGAATATCACAAGCCGGGTCCAGCCCGTCATCCGCCGTTCGCCGTCCGGCGGCGGACCTCAGCGGTGATCTCGGCCAACAGCCCGTGGTGGCGCGCCAACTCCCCGAAGACCTTATCGGCCACCCCTTCGACATAGGTGTGGACCGTCAGGTTGCGGTCGTCGGTCATGTCCATCGCATGTTGTGTGTCATAGATCGACAGCACGCCCGCGTTGCCCAGACCGCGGAACACCGCCTTGGGCGAGACTGCGGGCTGACCTTCGTGCTCAGCAAGATAGCGTTGCCCGAGCTTCCAGACGACCTCGAACGTGTACTCGAAGCGCTGGATGGCTCCATCGCGCTCCAACTGCGTGGGTACCTCGACGGCCAGCGCCTCTGCAAGGGTGGCCAATGCCCGCTCTGCCTCGCCCAAGCGCGTGGCTAGGCGGTCCATCGAATGCCCTCGGCCAGCGCCTGTTCTCGGAGTGCGGCCGATGCATGGGCCAAGTCGACCACGTCCACGGTGAAGGGGATGTTGCTCTCCTCGTAGTCCTCCCGCAGGCGCGACAACACCCCGCTCGCCAGAGGCGCTCCATGGCTGTCGATGGCGATGTCTATGTCGGACATCGGGCGCTGATCGCCGCGCGCCCTGGAGCCGAACAAGTAGATGTCGGCCCCCGTCTCGGCCAGCGCGGCCCGCGCCATCGTCCGCGCACGCTCCAGCGCCCGCGCGGTCACGGCGAGTTCCTCATCGGTCAGGGTGTACGTTGCTGCCATGGTTCCAGTGTACCAAGCGACGCAGGGATTGCACACCGGGCAGTAGCCGCGCCGCCCCTGTCCGTCTGTATCCGACCATGGACGCCGACCGTCGGCCCACACCTGCTCGGTATAATGCCGATTGGAGGTCCGCGATGAACCTGCAAAGCTTGATGCTGGACATTCACGCGCTTGAGCAAGACCTGCTCCGGCTTGAGCGCAAGTACGGCGTCCGGTCGGAGACGTTCTACGCAGCCTACTGCGCCGGCGACGAGCCCGAGGACGACGCGTGGGTACTCGATTTCGCCGAGTGGGCAGGGACGTACCGTGCCTGGCTGCAACGGCAAGCGCAGTACCGCAACCAACTGCAAGTGGAACAGCCCAACCCGCCGAGTTTGGTGGGTCTTGTGCGCCTCGCCTCGTAATGGACGAGTTCCGGTCAGTTGAGGACTACGAGCTGTTCGTGTACAGCGTACGGGAACGGTACTCGGCCGTTACTGGCTCCACACTGCGCTTGGAGCGCCGCGGCTCCACCTACGCGCGCGTTTCGGGTGACATCGAGTTCCGGAACGGCTACCGTATCACCGTACGCGAGCTCGTCTCGTTCGACACCTTGCCACTGCGCATCGAGGACTACGGCTACGAGATCTGGTGCCACGATACCAAGCGCGGCTGGTACGACTCGCAGCCGCATCCCAACAGCCCGAAGCTTCAAGCGACCCATCCACATCACAAGCATGTCCCGCCTGACCTGAAGCGCAATCGGGTGCCTGCCCCAGGCTTCACATTCATGGCCCCCAACATACCGATCCTGATCGCCGAAGTGGCTGCCATGGCCCATGCAGATGACGCCTGATCCCTATCCCCTCCCCGCCGCCAGCGCCTGTACCTCCGCGTCCGTCAGCACTCGGTCGTAGACCTTCACTCCCGACACCTCCGGCCCCGCCGTGAACTGCGGCCGAACCGGCGCCGCGCTTCGGCATCCCGCCTTCTCGAAGACGCCGTCGATGTAGAGCGACGGCTGGCGGTTCCGGTAGACGATGGCGATGTGGCGCCGGCCGGCCAGCGCGATGTCGTCGGTCACGAGGCAGGTGGAGGGCTTGGCCGAGCTCTCGAAGACGCTGATCCCGTTGCCGGCCACGGAGACCCCCAGGCCCGCCTCGCCGCTCAGGACAAACCGCTGCCCCGCCAGTTCCGCCGGAACCGAAGCGTCGCGCACCGGGGCCCGCTCACCCGCGGCGTTCACCCAGAAGGCCACCGTGAACGTGTCGGTCACCGATGCCTGTGCCGCCGCCGCGATGGGCGCCCTGCCCTCGGCATCGCGCAGGTCCACGGCCAGGCAGTTGACGTAGCTCGGGTTCATGCCCCGTGCGAAGGCCTTGGCGCTGATCGCGCACGACCGCGTCACCTTGATCGGCCGCGCGTAGACCGGGCTCCGCTCGTCCGGCAGGCCCCCGTTGGTGGTGTACCGGATCGTCGCGCCCGGCGTCCGGCTGGCCAGCGTGTAGGTGCGCGAGCCCCGCCCGGCGGCGATGCGCGTGACCAGCGGCATCTCGGCGAAGGCGCCGGTGGCGTTCTCGTCGTTGCCGCTGAAGGTGAACGAGGTCGGCTTGGCGATGAACGCGTGCTTGCCGGGCTGGATGAAGAACCGGTTGTTGGTGAACGAGCCGTTGCCCGTGTTCGACGCGGTCACCGTGACGTAGGAGTCCCACCTCGGGCTGAAGCGCACGTTGTTGCGGAAGGTGTTGCGGTCGAACACCAGGTCCTTGTGCACGAAGCCGCCCATGAAGAGCACCGGCTCGCCGGAGGCGTTGTGCATGAAGTTATCGCGGAAGACCACGCCGCTGGTAGCGCCCTCGAAGTCGTAGGCGCAGCCGTCCGGGCAGCCGGGGAAGTCGCCGCCCCAGCCGAACTCATTGTGGATCACCTCGTTGGGGTTGGCCGCGTCGCCCTCCAGGCCACCCGCCAGCACCTGCGTGGCGCCGTTCGGGTGGAAGTCCCACGGGTAGCCGTAGACCAGCACGGTGTTCTTGATGCTGAAGCGCCGCGAGCTCACCTGGTAGATGGAGTTGTAGCTGTTGTGCACGAGGCTGTCCGCGTCGAAGACGATGTTGTCGCCGCTCACCGCGCCCATGTGAATGTATAGCCCCTGCGCCCAGAGCGAGACGCAGTTCCGCACGGTCAGGTCCTTCACCACCACGGCCTCCGGGGTGTCGAAGGCGTCCACGTAGACCGCCCACCCCATGTTCCGCAGGTGGTTGTGCTGCGACGCCTCGCGCTGGGCCACGTTGGGGAAGAGCGGGTTGGCGATATGCCGGAAGAAGCAATCCTCGATGGTGATGCCCTGGTAGGCCCGGCTCACCCGGGAGTCGGTGTCGAGGCGCACGGCGTTGCGGCCGTCGGCCATCTCCAACCCCGCGATGCGGACACCCGCGCACTTGTCGAGCCGCACGCAGGGCGCCACGCCGGGCTCGGAGCTGCGGATCTGCGGTCGGTTGCCGGTCCCGTAGGCGGTAACCGTGACGGGCGCCGCGCCGGTGCCGCCGCCGCGAAGGGTCAGGGTCTCGTCCCAGGTGTCGCCGCACTTCAGCAGCAGCTTATCGCCTGGCCGGTAGGTGAAGGAGGACGCCTTCGCCAGCGTCTGCCACGGCCCATGCCCGCCCGCGGCCTTCGGCGCCAGGCCGTCGTACGCGTCACGCCCGGTGGAGCGGCTCACATAGTGCGTCACCGGCGCGCCCTGCGGCTGCCCCGGAAGTCCGGCGGCCGCGATGCAGAGGCAGGCGAGGAGTTGTGGTACGAAACGCATGTCATGACCTCCCGGGTCAGGCCCGCGCCGCTGCGTCGTGGACGGCCTGCTCACAGGGTACCTGCGCGCCGCACGAACGCAGGAGGGACTCGCGCCCGCCATGCCGAACTGATGACGGGAGCGGGGAGTACGCGGCCCCGCCTGTCAGGAGGCACTATGAACAGAGACACATCGCGACGGGCGTTCATCGCCGGTCTGGGCGTCGGCGCCGCGGCGCTGGCATGGGAGGAGAAAGCCATGGCGCAACAGGTGCAGATCCAGGGATTCGAGAAGGGCGTCACGGACACCGAGGCGCAGAAGCGCTGGAAGCCGATCTCCGACCGCAAGATCCGCGTCGGCATCGCGGGCTACGGCGTCTGCCAGTTCGGCGCGGCGTTCGGGTTCCAGAACCACCCCAACGTCACCGTGGCAGCCGTCACGGACCTCTTCCCGGAGCGGTGCGCCACGCTGGCGCAGCTCTGCAACTGCCGGAAGACCTACCCCTCCTGCGAGGAGATGATCAAGGATGACTCCCTTGAGGCCGTCTTCATCGCCACGGACGCGGTGAGCCACGCCCGCCTCGCCATCGCCGCGCTGAAGTCCGGCAAGCACGTGGCCTCGGCCGTGCCCGCCGTCTTCGGCTCGCTGGAGGAGGCCGAGGAGCTCTACAAGACCGTCAAGGCCACCGGCCGCAAGTACATGATGTTCGAGACCTCCTACTTCCACGACGACCTCTACGCCATGCGCGAGATGTACAAGGCGGGTCTGCTGGGCAAGGTGGTCTACGCCGAGGGCGAGTACTTCCACTTCTCCGTGGAGCAGATCGACTCCTACAAGGGCTGGCGCGTGGGCCTGCCGCCGCAGTGGTATCCCACCCACTCCAACGCCTACTACACCGGCGTCACCGGCCTCCCCTTTACCGAAGTCAGCTGCATGGCCATGCCGAGCATCGTCGACAAGTTCAAGCCCGCCAACAACCGCTACAAGAACCCCTTCGCCACCGAGATCGCCCTCTTCCGCACCGCCGACGGCGGCATGGCCCGCATGGCCGTGAGCTGGGATACCCCCGGCGACTCGGGCGAGAAGGGCCGCATCCGCACGCAGCAGGGCACCTACTACGGCAGCTTCGCCACCGAGGGGCGCGACATCAAGGTGCCCGTCATGACCAGGCCGCCCCTGCCCCCGGGCGTCGAGGCCGGCGGCCACGGCGGCTCCCACGGCTACCTCATGGCCGAGTTCGTCGAGGCCATCCTGGCGAACCGCAAGCCGCTGGTCGACATCTCGCAGGCGCTGACCATGACCGCGGGCGGGATCGTAGCCCACAAGTCCGCTCTCAAGGGCGGCGAGCTGATGAAGATCCCGCAGTACCCGCTCTAAGCAGAACGGACGGCCACAGACCTCCACGGACGCCGCCGCTGGAGGTCCCCGTCCGTGTCCGTCCGTGCAAGTCCGTGCCCGTGCCGCCGCCGCCCGGAGGTGCCGCCCGATGCTCGCCCTGCCGCCGACCGCCGCCCCGCCCATGCCCGCGCACACCTACCTGCAGCTCCGCTCCACCAGCTACCCCACCGGCACGCGCCTGCCCAACGGCATCCGCAGGCCGCGCCCGCGCCCGGCCGAAGCCCCGGCCGACGCCACGCGCCGCCTCCCGGAAGGCGCCCTGATCCGCCAGGTCGTCGCCGACGCGCGGGGGCTCCTCTGGGCCGCGAGCAGCAAGGGCGTCCTCATCTGGGACGGTTTGGGCGCGTGGCAGCGCATGGACCGCGCCGACGGCGTGCCCTACGACGACGTCACGTGCCTCCACCTCGCTCCCAACGGCGACCTCTGGGCGGGCACTCCCGAGGGCGCCTGGCGGCTCCGGGCGGGGCGGACCAGCTACTTCTGGGGCAAGCGCTGGATGCCCGGTAACCGCGTCGCCTCCGTCTGGAGCGAGAGCGAGAGCCGCACCTGGCTGGAGACCGACGGCGGGTACGCCTGCATCGAGGAGAAGCCCACCACGCTGGCCGAGAAGGCCGCGCACTTCGACCGCATCACCCAGGAACGGCACAACCGCCGGGGCTACATCGGCAATATCCACCTGAAGAGGCCCGGCGACCCCGAAGGCGGCGCGGACTTCGAGGCCGCCCCTAGCGACGGCCTCTGGACCGGCTACTACGTCGCCGCCATGTCGCTCCGCTACGCCGTCACGCACGACCCGGCCGCCCGGCGCCGGGCGAAGCAGTCGATGGAGGCCATGTTCGAGCTGGAGCGCCTCACGGGCATCCCCGGCTACCCGGCGCGCTCCGTGGCCACCGAGGAGGAGATCCGGGCGGGGATCAGGGGTTTCAACCCCGAGTCTGCCGTAGCCGTCCCCGGCGAGACGGACAAGGCCTGGGTGCGTTCGCCCGTCGAGCCCGGCGTCTGGTGCCGCTCCGACACCTCATCGGACACCATGGACGGCCACTACTTCGCCTGGTATCTGTACTATACGCACGTGGCCGACGCCGCCGAGAAGGCCCGCATCGCCGCCCTCGTGCGCCGGGCAACCGACCACATCATCGACAACGGCTACGTCCTCATCGGCCACACCGGCCGCAAGACCCGCTGGGGCGTCTGGGCCCCGAAATACCTGAACGACGACCCCGAGTGGGCCGAGCAGCGGGGCCTCAACTCGCTGGAGATCCTCTCGCACCTGAAGGTCGCCGAGGCCGTCACCGGCGACGCCGAGTACGGCCGCGCGTATGACGAGCTCATCAAGGACCACCACTACCTGCAGAACACGCTGCTCCTGCGCCGTGGCAAGCTGGGCGAGTGGCGCACCCTCAACCACTCCGACGACCAGCTCGCATGCATCGCCGCCTACCCGCTGATGATGCTGGAGAAGGACCCCGCCCGCCGCCGCATCCTGACGCAGGCGCTCGCGCGGACGTGGGAGGACGTGCAGGGGCCGGAGCAGCCGATCCGCCTCCAGCGCAGCAGCTTCTACAATTTCGCCTACGGAGCCATGACCGGCAACCCCTGCGACATCGAGGGCGCCCTGGCCGACCTGCGGGAATGGCCCTGGGACCTGGTGGACTGGACCGTCGATAACAGCCGGCGCCACGACGTGCAGGTGCGGCGCGAGGAGGGCATCGACGACCCCGTGCAGCTGGACCGCGTCGTCTCGCCCGCCGAGAGGTTCCTCAAGCGCTGGAACGGCAACCCATACAAGGCGGTCGGCGGGACCGACGGCGCCGTCGAACACGACGGGAGCACCTGGCTCATCGCCTACTGGCTCGGCGTCTACCACGGCTACGTCCCGCGCTGATCGGCGCGGCGGTCAGCCCGGCTGCTTCGGCGCGTGGACGTACTTGATGACCTCGCACTCCTGCAGCATGATGAGCCCCTCGGTCACCATCTCGTCCAGGATGGGCAGGAAGCGCTCCACGCGCTCCGACACGTCCACGACATCGATGACGATCGGCAGGTCCTCCGAGAGCCGCAGGATCGAGGCCGTGTGGATGCGGCTGTTGGCGCCGTACCCCTCGATGCCCCGCAGCACCGTGACGCCCGCCAGGCCCTCCTTCCGCGCCCTCTCCACGATGGCCGCGTAGAGCGCCTGGCCGTGCCACTTGTCCGACTCGCCCACGTAGATACGCACGAGCTTCGCCGGTCCCTGCATCTTCATGGCCCCGCCCCTCCCTCAGCCTACATCCGCAGCCGCAGCAGCGCCCGCGCGGCCACCACGCCCAGATAGACGGCTCCGAAACCCGCCGCCACGCTGCCCAGCACGTTCGCCGCGGCCGCACGCCATCGGGCGCCCTCGGCGATGAGCTGCAGCGTCTCGTACTCGAAGGTCGAGAACGTGGTGTACGCCCCCACGAACCCGATGGCTACCAGCAGCCGCCACTGCTCGCCCCATGTCGCCCGCATTGCCAGCGTGGCGAAGAGCCCGAGGATGAAGCAGCCGCTCACATTCACGATCAGCGTGCCGTACGGGAAGCCCGGCCCCAGCCGCTGCTGCACCCAGCCGCCCACGATGTAGCGCGCGTTGGCTCCCAGGAAGCCGCCCAGGCCCACGGCCAGGTACTTGGTCAAATCCTTCATCGCAGGCGCCGGCCCTCCCCCTCAAGAACGTCGCGCAGCCGCCCGATTGGCGCTCGACGCACCCTATAGGGTACAGCACCCGCGGGGCGCAGGATCGCCCGCCCCATGCCGGTTCAGCCGTTTCGCGCGTATCACCTAATCAGGAGGGCCACCGACATGGAGCCCCATGCCTTGCCGGACGCCGGCCTCGCCGAGCCGGCCGAGACCGGCCGGCTTGCCGAGAGCCACATCGAGGCCGCCGTCCGCGAAGAGCGCGAACGCGTGGCTCAGGAGATTCACGACACCCTGGCGCAGGCCTTCACCGGCATCCTACTGCAGCTCAGGGTGGCGCAGCGCATCTCCGCCCAGCGGCCCGACGACGCCTGGCGCCTCATCGACCGCGCCGGGGAGCTGGCCAAGCAGGGCCTCGCCGAAGCCCGCCGCGCCGTCTGGGCCCTGCAGCCCGACGCCGCCGAGTACGAACGCCCCGACGTGGCTCTGGCCGGCGCCGTGGAGCGCGCGCGGGTCGACACACAGGTGGAAATCGCCCTCCATGTGGCCGGGACGCCCCGCCGCGTGCCCGCCGACGTGGGCCTCAGCCTCGTCCGCGTGGCCGAGGAGGCCATCACCAACGCCCTGCGCCACGCCGTCCCGCACCTCGTCTGGGTGGATATCTCCTTCGGCGCCGCCGACATCCGCCTCCGCGTCCAGGACGACGGCTGCGGCTTCGACATGGAGCGCCAGGGCGACCAGGGCGGCTTCGGCCTCCTCGGCATGGGCCAGCGCGCGCGCCGCGTGGGCGGCAGCCTGACGGTCACCAGCCGGGCCGGTCGCGGCACCGAGATATCCGCGATCCTGCCCACAACCGAACGGAGGACGACGCCATGAGCGACGCCGAACCCATCCGCGTGCTCATCGCCGACGACCATCCCGTCGTGCGGGCCGGCCTCGCGCTGATGCTCAAGTACGAGCGCGACATGGAGCCCATCGCCCAGGCCGCCAACGGCCGCGAGGCCGTCGAGTTGTACGCCGAGCATCGCCCCGACGTGGTGCTCATGGACCTGCGCATGCCCGAGATGGACGGCGTGGAGGCCATAGAGGCCATCCGCGGCCGCCACCCCCAGGCGCGCATCATCCTCCTCACCACCTACGAGACCGACGAGGGCATCTTCCGCGCCCTCCGCGCCGGCGCCCGCGCCTACCTGGTGAAGGACGCCCCCTGCGAGGAGGTCCTGGACACCGTCCGCGCCGTCCACGCGGGCGAGCGGCGCATCACCGCCACCGTGGGCGTCAAGCTGGCCGAGCGCGCCGAGTACCCGGAGCTCACCGAGCGCGAGCTGGACGTGCTCCGGGCGCTGGTGAAGGGCAAGACCAACGCCGAGATCAGCGCCGAGCTCTTCATCGCCGAGGGCACCGTGAAGTTCCACGTCAACCACATCCTGGCCAAGCTCGATGTGGCGGACCGCACCCACGCCGTCATCGTCGCCCTCCGCCGGGGCCTCGCCACGCTGGACTGAGCCGACCCCCGACCCGGCCCCAGGGACGGCTCAGGACCGGCCCAACCGCCGGGGGAGGACGCGCCCTCCGACCGGCGACAGTTCGCCTCGCCGGGGCTACCATGGCATTGTGCGTTCAAGTGAGCAGCGGGTCCTTCCTGCCGCTCACAGGCGCCATGGGAGGGTGAATTGACCGATATTCCGGTGGAGACCGCCGACTTCCGAGCCTGTCCCATCTGCGGCAGTTCGTGCCGAGCCGCCGCCATCCGCTGCGGCAAGTGCTGGTCCGAGCTGCGCCCCATGAAGCCCGGCGATGTGGGCGTGGAGCGCCGCGCGCTGGACGACGGCAGCAGCCGTTGGGACAGCGCCGAGATGCAGCACTACCGCAACGCCCCTCGTCGCGCCTGCCCCAGGTGCCAAAGGCAGGTGATGGCCGCGGCCACCACGTGCGGCTTCTGCTGGGTGAAGCTGACGCCCGTACCGGCGTGTCCGTAGCGCCGGGATTGCGGCAGGTCGCCGCCGGCCTCGATCAGCCCCTGCGGTCCGACGAGCACGCCCTGGGCGCGCCCACGGCCCCGGTGACGCTGGTCCTCTACGGCGACTACGAGTCCGGCGCCTGCGGGCGGGCGCATGGGAATGTGCGCCGCGCTCTGGCCGAGTACGGCGACCGGCTGCTCTTCGTCTACCGGCACTTCCCGGTCACGCAGGTGCATCCGCACTCGCAGCAGGCCGCCGAGGCCGCCGAGGCCGCGGGCTCGCAGGGCCTCTTCTGGCAGATGCATGAGCGTCTGCTGGCCAACCAGGCCTCGCTGGACGCCGGTTGCCTCGTGGAGTATGCCTGCGACCTCGGACTGGACACGCACCGCTTCCTCCGGGAGCTGGCCGGGCACGTCCACATAGAGCGCATCTGCGAGGACATGCTGGGCGGGCGGCGCAGCGGCGTGGAGGCGGCGCCCGCGTTTTTCATCAACGGCGAGCCGTTCGCCGAAGGCGCACAGGCAGGCGACGCCCTGCTGGTTGCCGTCGGCCGGGCCATGCCGTAGGATCAGACCCGGCCTAATCGCCGGCTCAGGACTGGGCCTAAGTCCAGCGACACCGGCGGCTTCTGCCGTCACAATGCCACAAGCGGTTCTGGGCGCAACGAATGGCGCCTGGTGGACGAAAGTCCAGCCGCGAAGGACGCCTGCAGGCATCCGGCCTGCCGGCGCAACGACGTACCATGGGAGATTGCATTGGCCAAGAGGATTTACGTGGGGAGCCTTCCCTACAGCATCGACGACGCCCAGTTGGAGCAGATGTTCGCGCAGCACGGCCAGGTTAGCAGCGTACAGGTGATCATGGACCGCGACACCGGCCAGGCCAAGGGCTTTGCCTTTGTCGAGATGGTCAACGACAACGAGGCTGAAGTCGCCATCAAGCAGCTGGACGGCACGCAGCTCGGCGGCCGGACCATCGTGGTGAACGAGGCCAAAGAGCGCCAGCCCAACCGCGGCGGCGGCGGCGGCGGCGGTCGGCGCTTCTAGTCCGGCCACGGCGCGGCCGCCCGGGGGCGCCGCGAGTGCATCGCGGTCCGTGACCCGGTCGGTCGGGGGCGCAAGCCCCCTGGTCCGCAGCCTGAGGTCGGCGTGTGCCGAGCCTCAGGCCGCGGAGCTTCCCCGCCCATCAACGCGCCGGGGCCGCGCCTCCCTCCC
>CAISJD010000125.1 GCA_903885605.1 uncultured Chthonomonas sp.
ATGGGCGGCGGCGGCATGGGGCAGGGCGGCATGGGGCAGGGCGGAATGGGCCAGGGCGGCCAGGGCCTCCTCCCCGAAGGCATCCTGTCGGTTCTCGCCTATGACATCGACAACACGCTCATCGTTCGTTCACAGGATGAGGACGCGCTCCGCGAGCTGAAGGAGATCATCCGCCTTCTGGATATCGCGCCCCGGCAGCTGATGATTAAGGCTGAGCTTGTTGAGGTCTCGCAGAACGAGCTTCGGCAGTTCGGCATCGATTGGCAGTTGGCGCGTGGAACCCTATCCGCAGGTGCAACAGGCATTGCACCGCCGGCTCCGGCGGCTGTCTATATGAACTACGCGACAGGCAACATTGCTGCGCAGCTTCGGTCGTCGCTCTCAACCTCGGGCCGCGGCCGTCAGGTCAGCGCTCCGATGGTCACGACGCTGAACAACCTGCCGGTGAGCGTTTTCATCCAGCAGAGCATCCCGGTCTTCTCTAGCAGTTCAACCAGCGGAAACGGCTTCAGCAACTCCGGTTCGGGGGTCGCAGGGGTCGTGGATGTTTCGTCCGGCATGTTTGTTGTGCCGCGCATCAACGGCGACGACTCCGTTACCCTTACGGTCATGCCGATGGTGCAGACCGTAGCCGGTACGGTTACTGGTCCCGACGGCACCACTGCGCCCATCGTGCACAGCCAGCAGGTCGGCCCGATCACCCGGCGCGTCCGCAACGGCGAGACCATCGTGATCGCCGGCATGGTTACCAAAGCCGATACCACGAGCCGGAAGAGCGTACCGCTGTTTGGTGACCTTCCGCTGATCGGCAAGCTGTTCCAGGGCCGTGAAGCGACTGTTGCGGACAACGAGTTGCTCGTGTTCGTGACCCCGACCATCCTCCGGGACAACAGCAGCACGGAGCCCGAGGTGACCGTTACCGGTGGTTCGCCTCGCGTCAGCCCGTAGTTCAGTCGATCTGATCGCAACGGAGCGGCCCGCGTTCTCGCGGGGCCGCTCCGTTTGTGTTTGTGTGGACTGGCGGTAAAATGGCGAATGTACTAGAGGTGATTACTTCAGGGGAGTCCCACGGTCCCGGGCTAACTGCGCTTGTGCAAGGCCTGCCCGCAGGGATGCCCGTCGATATCGACGGGATTGACCGGCAACTCATGCGGCGCCAGGGCGGCTATGGTCGCGGCGCACGACAGCAGATCGAGTCCGACCGTGTCCAGGTGATGTCCGGTATTCGGTTGGGCAGAACCCTGGGTTCGCCTATCACCCTGCAGGTTGTGAACAAGGACTTCGCGAACTGGGGCGACCGGATGTCGGTATCGGATGTGCCGGTTGCGCCGGCGCCGATTGTGGAGGCCCGGCCCGGGCATGCCGACTTCGCCGGGATGCTGAAGTACGGCACAGGGGACCTGCGTGACATCCTTGAGCGATCGAGCGCCCGGAACACGGCGGCGCTGGTCGCAGCGGGCGCTCTGTGCCGCCAGTTCTTGGGGCAATTCGGGATCGAGGTCCTGAGCCATGTGGTGGTGCTCGGCGGAGTACATGCCGCTGCAGGCCAGGGGTCCGACTTCGGTAGCCTTAGTTCCTCCGCGGAGGCTTCGCCGGTGCGTTGCGCAGACCCGGTCGCATCGAGCGCGATGGTGACTGCCATCGATCAGGCGGGTGAGCGCGGTGACACGCTGGGGGGTGTTTTTGAGGTCGTGGCCGTCGGCTGCCCACCCGGCCTGGGCTCACACATCCAGTGGGATACCCGGCTGGACAGCCGTCTCGCCGCCGCGATCATGGGGATCCAGGCCATCAAGGGGGTCGAGATCGGTATGGGCTTCGGTGTGGCAGAGGCGCCTGGCTCGCAGGTTCACGATGAGCTGTTCCACGGTGCAGGCTCAGGCTACACGCGGCGCACCAACCACGCGGGTGGGCTGGAGGGCGGCATGACCAATGGAGAGCCCGTCGTGGTGCGCGGCGCCATGAAGCCGATATCAACCATGAAGTCCCCGCTCCGGTCGGTGAACATGGCCAGCTTGGAGCCTTCGGTGGCTCACTTCGAGCGATCGGATGTCTGCGCGGTGCCTGCTGCAGGCGTGATCGCCGAGGGCATGGTGTGCATCGTGCTTGCCGATGCTTGCCTCGCCAAGTTCGGCGGAGATGGTCTGCAGGAGTGCCTGAGGAACTTCGAGGGCTACATGGCAGACATTGCTGGACGGGGGTACGTGCGCTGAGCAGCGGGCAGCCATCGGTGGTGCTGGTTGGGTTCATGGGGAGCGGTAAATCCACTATCGCCCGTAGTCTCGGCCGAAGGCTTGCGATGCCGGTGGTTGACCTTGACGCCATGATCGCGGAGTGGGCCGGTGCGGCTATTCCAGCGCTGTTCAGAGGCGTTGGTGAGCCGGTGTTCCGGGCACTGGAGGCTGCGGCGGTCCAGGTGGCGGCTCGCGGCGCGGCATCGGTGATCGCCACGGGCGGTGGATCGGTGGTGAATAGCGCGTCGGCGGCCGCCCTCAGGTCCTCCGGCCTGGTGGTGTACCTCTCGGCTCCGGCCGAAACGCTCGTTGCCAGGGTCGGCAGGGGCAAGGGACGGCCTATGGTCAGCGGGTCTGAGGATCGCGTTGCGACGATGTATGCACTGCTGGCGGCCCGGGAACCGGTGTACCGGGCAGTGGCGCACATGGAGGTTGAGACCTCCACCGCAAGCGTGGCCAGTGCAAGCGCGGCGATTGCGGAACGGTACCGTCAGGTGTGCGTCGCGTGGGAGCGTTAAGATGGATCGGGTTCGCGTTGAACTGGGGCAAAGGTCGTATGCGATATCCGTCGGCGCCGGCTGTCTCGGCCACACGCTAGAGGCCATCCTCGGGCAGCTTGAGCCAACATCGGTTCATGTAGTCACGCATCCTGCGCTCTGGCGGAGTTGGTCGGGATCGCTTGGATCGACCGCATCGGGCGCCGGCGTGACCCTGCTGCGCCCAGGGGAGCGGCACAAACATCTTGGGGCGGTGGCGTCGATCCTGCGTGGCCTTGCCGATCGGGGCGCCGACAGGCGCTGCGTTGTGGTGGCCCTGGGCGGCGGCGTGGTGGGCGATGTTGCCGGGTTCGCCTCGGCATGCTACCTGCGGGGCGTTCGTTTCGTGCAGGTGCCCACCACCCTCCTGGCCCAGGTGGACGCATCGGTGGGCGGGAAGACCGGCGTGGACCTGCCGCAAGGGAAGAACCTGGCCGGGGCATTCCATCAGCCGTCGGCCGTTGTGATCGATACGGCGACGCTTGCGACGCTGCCGCCTCGTCACATGCGATCGGGAATGGCCGAGATTCTCAAGCATGGTATAATCGCCGATGAGGCCTATTTCGAGTTCGTCACCTCCCGAGGGGCCCGTCGGTGGCGCCCTCTGCCCGATTGGCTGGAGCCGGTCATCGCGCAGTCATGCCGCATCAAGGCGAGCGTTGTAAGCCAGGATGAGCGTGAGGGCGGCCTACGGGCGATCCTGAACTTCGGGCATACCGTCGGCCACGCGATCGAGACGCTGACGCAGTACCGGGAGTTCAGCCATGGGGAAGCCGTGGCGATTGGGATGGTTTCCGCCGCCCTGGTGAGCGAGCGGGTATGCGGGGCGCCCGCCGACCTGGTGAGGCGCGTCATGGACGGCCTCTCGGCCTACGGGTTGCCATGGTCGCTGCCTCCATCGTGCAGTGACGGTGAAATCGTGCGCGTAGCTATGCATGACAAGAAGAGCTCCGGCGGAGTACTGCGGATGGCCCTGACACCCGGGGTCGGGCATGCTACGGCCATGCCGGTCGATGCACCAATCCTGCTCGACTCCCTGTGCCGGCACCGGTCACTTCGCCCTGTGGGGCACGGGTATGGGTAGCGGCTCCCCTCCTCCCATTCGGACGACCGGCACCGATCGGGCCGATCTGGCTCTGGCGGCGGCCTGGATGCTGGTTCCGGCGTTGCAGTATGCGGGGACACTCGAGCGCACGGCCCTTGTCACAACGGGCGCCGTCCCCATGGAGGCCCTTGCCGGGCTCGACCTGACACCTGTGTACGCCATCCTGCTGGTCGCCACGATCCTGAGAGCCGCGCTGACCGCGATGAAGCGGCCTGTCACCACGGAGGGCGCGCATGATCGGTCGTAATGTGGGCGGTCGCTACGATGTCCTGGAGCGGGCAGGCGAGGGTCCGGTAAGCGAGGCGTTCAAGGGCCGAGACCGTACGCTGGACCGCGTGGTTGCCGTCCGGGCATTGCGGCCGGAGTTGGCGGCGGATGCGACGGTAGCGGAGACGCTGGTCAGGTCGGCGGCAGCGGCGCAGTCGTTGGCCCACCCCAATATCGCCCGCGTGCTGGACGTGGTGCAGGGCCAGGGATCGGTCGTCGTGATCGAGGAGCACGTTCGCGGCATCGACCTGAAGGAGCGGATCCGGCGGATCGCGCCGCTTCAGCCGGCCCTGGCGACGGACACCGCGCTGGCCATCGCGGAGGCGCTTCAGTGCGCCCACGCGGCGGGCATCGCCCACGGCGATGTTCGTCCGCACCACGTGGTACTCGGGACGGACGGGGCCTGCAAGTTGGTAGGCTTCGGCTTCGCGGCCCTGGCGCTCCTGCCGGCCGTCGAGGCTACCGCGCTTGGCGATGAGGCCGCACCGTACCGGGGGCCTGAGTACTGGACGGCGGGCGCGATCACCGCCGCGTCAGACATCTACGCGCTGGGCGTAACGCTCTCTGAGATGCTGACCGGCGCGCTGCCCTTCCCCGGGGAATCGCGCGACGCCATCGGCCGCCGGCACCTCGGCGAGATGGCCCCGTCGCCCCGTGCGCAGAACGCGGGCGTGCCGCGAGCGCTTGAGACCGTGGTGGCTCGGGCCATGGCCAAGAGGCCCGAAGAGCGCTACGCCAGCATGGCCGACATGGCCGCCGACCTGAAGCTGATCCGCGACGCGCTACGATTTGGGCGTCCGGCCCCTGATCTGCCGCCCGTGCGCCAGACACCCCTCACACCGGCGCCGTCGGCTTCCCCGGCCTCCCGGCCTCCGGCGACGCAACCCAGGCGGACGCTGGAGCCGCTGATCGATATGAAGCCGAGCACGGTTCCGGAGCCGTCGGCGGAGGTGGCCCGTATGCGCGTTGTCGTCAACGAGGATGATCGCGTGCCGGCCTTCCTACGGTATGCGATCGGTTCTGTGGTCGCCATCATCGTCGTCGGGCTTGTCCTGGGTGCCGCGCTCTGGTTGACGTCGTACAGCAAGCCGCAGGAGAAGCCGTTCCCGGATCTGGTGGGCGTTTCCATCGCGGACGCCCAGAAGACGGTCGAGGGCCTGGGCGTCCGCCTGACGACGCGCGATGAGTATAACGATCGGTACGAACCGGGCGCCATCTACCGGGTCGATTACGAGGGGCGCACCATCAAGGCGGGCCGGACCGTGGCGGTCTGGGTGAGCAAGGGTTCGCGCACGGTCTGGGTGCCTGACCTATCGGGGATGCCGGCCGCCGAGGCCGAGGCCAAGCTCAAGGAGGTCGGCCTCGTCCTGGGCAAGGTGGATCGGCGCACATCACGGCGGGTGGCAGCCGGCTCGGTCATCGAGCAGGATCCGGCGAGCGGCAGGCGTGTGGACCGGGACTCGGGCGTTGCGGTCGTCGTCAGCGACGGCTCCGACGATCCGGTCATCGACAGCGGCTCGAGCGCCGATGACCCGGCGCCTGACACATCTGACACTCGCCGCTATACAATTCGGTTTGAGGTGCCCGCCGACGGCGCCGGATCACGGCGTGTGCGTGTCGAGTACACGGACCTCAACGGGTCGCACGATGCCCTGGACGAGACGCACGATGAAGGCGACCGCATTCGCGAGACGGTGGATGTGGCCGGCGAGGAGTTGACCTTGAGCATCTACTTCGGCGACGACGCCTCCCCGGCACATACGCAGACGATCCGGCTGAGGCCCCGGCGATGACGGTCCGCCTCGCGCCATCCCTGCTGTCGGCGGACTTCGGCGCACTGAGCGAGGGTGCGCGGGCTTGCGCCGCCGCCGGCGCCGAGATGCTCCACTTCGACGTGATGGACGGTTCGTTCGTGCCCAACATCACGTTCGGCTGGCATGTGGTGCGCGCCCTTCGTCCGCACTCGCAGGCCGTCTATGATGTGCATCTGATGATCGACAGGCCCGAGCGGTACGTCACGCAGTTCGTGGAGGCCGGCGCCGACGTCCTGACCCTGCATGTTGAGGCGTGTACGCACCTCCAGCGGGCGCTGGCCGAGATCCGCCGGTGCGGCGCCAAGGCGGGCCTGGCGCTCAACCCTGCGACGCCTGTGGATGTCCTCGACTACGTCATGGACGACCTAGACCAGATTCTTGTCATGACCGTGAACCCCGGGTTCGGCGGCCAGTCGTTCATACCGGCGATGGTCGCCAAGATCGAGGCTGTTCGGGCCCGGATCGGGGCGACCGGCCGCCAGATTGCCCTGCAGACCGATGGCGGCATCAGTCCGGCCAATGCCGCCGCCGTGGCGCGTGCGGGCTGCGATACAATGGTGGTGGGCGCCGCGGTCTTCGGCCATCCACATGGGTTGGCCGCGGGCATACAGGCCATGCGGCAGGCCCTGAGTGCGCCGGACGCCGCCACGGCCTAGCCGCGGCGCAAGGAGGGAGCCATGGGCGTTCCGCCCAGCCGATACGCGCCGTTCGGCATGAGCCAGCGGCAGCGGCGTCTGCGCACTGCCGGCGCGATCCTGCTCCTGCTCGTGGCCGGCATGGCGCTCTTCGGCGCCAGAAACCCCTACTTCAGGTCTGTGGCGTCGCCGCAGGTCACTGCCCTGGCGCGTGAGGCCATCGTCGCACGCCGTGCGGGTGCGGCAGCCTCTCCGCGTGCCGAGGCGGCCAGGCGCGTGGTGCAGACCAAGCTGATCACCATCTACGGCTACTGGGTCGGTTGTTTCCTCCTCACGACGGCAGTCGTCGCCATCGCCCTGCTGGACGTGCGTGAGATCCGCAACGAGTTGCTGCTGGCGCGCAAGGCGATTTGGCAGCGCATCGACGAGGAGGCGCGCTCCAGGAAGGAGCCTGCCTCCTGACCGACGACGCAATCAACATGCGGCGTGCGCTGGCGCTGGCTCGCCGGGGTTGCACGACGCCGAACCCCATGGTGGGCTGCGTGATCGTGCGCGAGGGCGATGTGGTCGGCGAGGGCTACCACCGCCTCGCCGGCACTCCCCACGCCGAGCCCGCTGCGCTTGCGCAGGCCGCGGACGCGGCCCGTGGCGCCACGGTCTACGTCACGCTGGAGCCCTGCTCGCACTTCGGCCGCACGCCGCCGTGCGCCCCCGCCGTAGTGGCGGCGCGGCCGGCCCGCGTGGTGGTGGCCACGCTCGATCCGAACCCCGTGGTTTCCGGCCGGGGCATCCAGATGCTGCGCGACGCCGGCATCGCCGTGGAGGTGGGCCTGCTGGGCGAGGAGTCGCGCCGGTTGAACGAGGCCTACTTCCACTTCCGAAGCCGCCATCGGCCGCTGGTGACGCTCAAGTGGGCTGCCACGCTGGACGGCAAGATCGCCACGCGCAGCGGCGACTCGCGCTGGATCAGCGGCGGGAAGTCGCGCGCTCTGGTGCATCGGTTGCGGGCCCGGAGCGGGGCGGTGCTGGTCGGGATCGGCACGGTCCTGGCGGACGACCCGTTGCTCACGGCCCGCTACAGACGCGCGCCGCGGCAGCCCCTGCGCGTGGTGCTTGACAGCCGTCTCAGGCTTCCTCTGACCTCGGCGCTGGTCGCCTCCGTCGCCCAGGCGCCGCTGCTGGTCTGCTGTGGGGCGGCTGCCCCCGATGAGTATGCCCGGCGCTTTGCGGAGCGCGACGTTGAGGTGCTGCGGTTGCCGGAGGCCGCGGCGGGCGGACTTGACCTCGGCGCGCTGATGGAGGCGCTGGCGGCGCGGCAGATCGACAGCCTGCTGGTGGAGGGTGGCGGCGCCACGCACGCGGCCTTCCTGGCCGCAGGATTGGCGGATCGGGCGCTGGTCTTTGTGGCCCCCAAGGTGGTCGGAGGCGCCGAGGCGCCCACGGCGATTGAGGGTACCGGCTGCGCCCTGATGCGCGAGGCCGCAGCCGGTTCAGTACGTTCCGTGCGCCGCATCGGCGACGATGTGCTCCTCGATGTGGGCTTCACGCCGCGCGATGCGGAGGAAGCTACTCCACGGTGACGCTCTTGGCGAGGTTGCGCGGCTGGTCGATATCGCATCCCCGGGCCAGCGCCACGTAGTAGGCCAGTAGCTGCAGCGTGCAGAGCGCGGGGATCGGGGCCAGCGCCGGGTGGGTCTCCGGGATGCGGAGGAGGAGGTCCACTTCGGGCGGCGTCTCGCGCCCATCGTGGATCAGCGCCACCACGGTGCCCTCGCGGGCCTTCACTTCGCGGAGGTTGCTCAGCATCTTCTCATGCGTCGCCGCCTGCGTGCATAGGCCCACCACCGCCACGCCGGGCTCCACAAGGGCCAGCGGACCGTGCTTCATCTCGCCTGCGGCGTAGGCCTCGGCATGGATGTAGGAGATCTCCTTCAGCTTCAGGGCGGCCTCGGTGGCGGCGGCGAAGTCGTAGCCCCGGCCCAGGTAGAAGAAGCAGGAGTGGCCGCCCAGGGCCTGCGCTGCGGCGGCGACTTCATCGGAGCGGTCCAGGCAGGAGGCCAGGGCCTCGGGCAGGGCGGCCAGCGACCGCGCCAGGGCCGCGCGAGCGCCGACGGCCGCTTCGGCGTTGCG
Organism: uncultured Chthonomonas sp.; assembly: GCA_903885605.1. Taxonomy (GTDB): domain Bacteria; phylum Armatimonadota; class Chthonomonadetes; order Chthonomonadales; family CAJBBX01; genus CAJBBX01. The sequence continues at coordinate 8,719 of CAISJD010000125.1, forward strand.
GCCCAGGAAGAGCGCAAGGCAGGCCAGTGCCGCCACCTGGGCAAGGTAGGCCTTCGTGGAAGCGACACCGATCTCGGGTCCGGCGCGGGTATACAGGACGGCGTCGGCCTCGCGCGAGAGGGTGCTTCCCACGGCATTGACCACGGCTAGCGTCAGCGCGCCCCGCCGCTTGGCCTCGCGCAGGGCGGCCAGCGTATCGGCCGTCTCGCCGCTCTGGCTGATGAAGAGGGCCAGGTCGCCGGCGCCGACGATGGGGTCGCTGTAGCGGAACTCGGAGGCGAAGGCGGCCTCCACCGGGCGGCGCAGCAGCTCCTCCATGAGGCGCTTGCCGACCAGCCCGGCGTGATAGGCGGTGCCGCATCCCACGATGATGACGCGCCGGACGCGGCTCCATTGCTCGGGGGTGATGGCAACGTCAGGCAGCTCCACGGCGCCGTCGGCCAGAAGGCGACCTCGGAGGGTCTCGCGGACGGCGGTGGGGCCCTCGTGGATCTCCTTCAGCATGAAGTGGGCAAAGCCGCCTTTCTCGGCGGCGGAGGCGTCCCAGGTCACCTCCATTGGCTCCCTCTCGACATCATGCCCGGCTGCATCGGTGATGCGGATCCGGTTGGGGCCGATCTCCGCCACGTCCCCGTCCTCCAGCACCAGCACGGTGCGCGTGTAGGGGAGCAGGGCGGGGATATCGGACGCAAGGAAGTTCTCGCCGTCGCCCAGGCCAATCACCAGCGGCGAGTCCTGCCGGGCCACCACGATGGTGTCGGGCAGATCGCGGCAGACGACAGCCATGGCATAGGAGCCCGTCACCTCGGCGGCCGTGGCGCGAACGGCGGCCAGCAGGTCGTCGGCGGTGGGCGAGGTCTTCAGTTGCTCCTCGAGGAGGTGCGCCAGGACCTCCGTGTCGGTCTCGGAGGCGAACTCGTGGCCGCGGCGCCGCAGGGCCTGGCGCAGTTCGGCGTAGTTCTCGATGATGCCGTTGTGCACCACCGCCAGGCGGCTGAGGCAGTCCTGATGCGGGTGGGCGTTGGCCTCGTTGGGTCGCCCGTGCGTGGCCCAGCGCGTGTGCGCTACCGCTGCGCCGGACGTGACGGCCGTGCCTTGGAGCAGCGCATCCAGGGCGGCGATCTTGCCCGTGGCTTTGACCACGCTGATACGGCCTCCCGCCGCCGAGGCCACCCCGGCCGAGTCGTAGCCGCGGTACTCAAGCTGGTGCAGGCTCTCCACGGCGGTTCGCACGGCGTCGCGGCTGCCGATATATCCAGTGATTCCACACATGAGAGGTGTCTCCTACGCGACCCGGAGGTCGGCTGTGTCGGTCCAGACGAGGCGGCATCCCCACGCGGCCGCGCCGGCCGCCGCCGCCTGGAGCTGCTCACGCTGCTCGGCATTGAGGCCATGGGAGACCAGATGCACGGTCTTGCCGGCCATGGCGGGCTTGCCCGCGAAGCACCAGGGATGTCGGCGGCCCACCTTGCTGCTATCCGCCACGATGATCCACTCCGGCGCGGGTGCGAGGAGCTGCTTGAGGAAGGCGGCCTCCTCGGCCCGGTGGCAGAAGAGCTGGAGCCCGCCACCCACCGTGTCCATGGCGACGCCGCTGGCTCCGATGATGGCGGCGGTGGCCTGGAACTCGCTGCGCATCTCATGGGAGTGGAAGGCGCAGTCGTCGGCGTTGTAGATCTCGCCCAGCACGCCCACGGAGATGCCCGCTGCGGTCATGTCCTCCAGCACGGGGAGGCTGTTCGTGAAGACGATGAGGCCCGCGGGCTCGCCCTCCTCGATGTACCGGCGACGGATCTCCCGGGCGGTGTGGTAGGCGGTGCTGCCGGCGGTGACGGCCACTGCGGGGTCGGAGCCGAGCAGCCTGGCCGCGTAGGCCGCGATGGCCTGCTTCGCGTCGGCGTTGGCGCCCAGGTGCCGCGTGAAGTAGCCGGCGGGGCGTCCCTGGGTGAGCGGCGCCACGCGGCCGTTCCGGAGGGCTACGCCGCTGATGCCTGCCAGCAGGTCCTGCAAGTAGGCCACATCGCGCCGCACGGAGCGCGGGTCGACCTGCAGGGCGTCGGCGCACTCCTCCAAGCTCAGGCCCTCGGGTTGGCCCTGCAGTATCTCCAGCAGGCGCATCCTGCGGGCGTCGGTTGCGTCGGGCATGGCGGTGTCTCCGTCGGGTGGGCGGGGCATTAAGTGTCACGCATGGCTGACACGCTGTCACTAGTATGGCATGGAAGTGTCAGGAGTGATGCTATGGGGGACAGTATGGGCGGGGTCGACGGCGTTGACCGTGGTGGAGAAGGCGGGTGGAGGTGGGCCGCCGGCTGAAGGCGACGGCTGCTGACGGCGCGAAGTCGCCTTGCAGCGACTCGGCGGGATAGGGCGGGCGTTGCTGGGCCGGGTTGTGAGGCGGCAGGTTAGCCCAGGAAGTAGGGCGCCAGGCGGCGGTGGAGGGCTCGGCGGGCTCGGCTCAGGCGGGACTTGACGGTGCCGGCCGGTATCTGGAGTTCTTCGGCTATCTCGTCGACGCGGCGATCCTCCAGATGGTGGAGCGTGATCACATCACGGTAGTCCTCGGGGAGGGCGTTGATGGCGTCGAGGAGCACCTGGACGCGCTCGGAGGTCTGGAGCAGGCGCAGGGGGTCGCCGGACGTGTCCGTGGCGTCCATCGTTCCGGCGTCGTCGGTTCCGGTGTCCAGCGAGACGGGCTGGAGGATCGCGACGCGGCACTTGCGGCGGCGCAGGTGGTCCAGGCAAAGGTTCGTGGCGATGCGGCGCAACCAGGCGATCTGTGCGGCGTCGGCGCGCAGGCGCGGTAGGGCGTGCCAGACCCTCAGGAAGGTCTCCTGCGTCAGGTCGGCGGCGTCGCTCTCGCTGCGGACGATGCGGTAGGCTAGGGCATAGATTCGGCGGTACTGCGTATCCACCAACGACTGGAAGAACGCGATGCGCTCCTCGTCGGTGGGCTCGCTGGCCAGCAATCGGCCGGCCCAGCTTCCGATCTGCTGCAAGCCCAACATGCCGGGTACCCTCCTTAGCGGCCCAAGCCAACCGGGCTGCCACTATGTAGGACGTTGACCGGCCCCATTTGTTACGCAGATTGCCGCGAAATCGGCGCGGAAACTACAGCCGAGCGGTCCGCGTACCAAGACTTAGCCGGTCAGGCCGGGCCAGACCGGGCGAAAGGTGCAATGCATGCGACGCAACCGCTCTGACTCCTCCTACGACCCCTTCAGTGACGACGTCGAGCCGCAGCCCGAGGAGACCCGTGCGCGCTCCGTTGCGGTGATCGATGAGATTCTGCGTGTGACGCCGCGAACCGATCCCCGGTTGGATCACCTACTGTACTTGCGCCACCAGCTTCTTTCGGATGAGAAGCAGCTTGAGGAGGCTCGCACGGCGCTCGGCGAGTTCGAGGACGCCTACAACAGGCTGACCGCACCGGCCAACCGGTTGGGCGTGCTGATGGAGCTGATTGAAGGCGGCGAGCAGGCGTTGATCGCACTGGGCGATCAGGAGTACCTGGTGGCCGTGGATGGATCGGTGGAGCGTGAGCAGCTCGTCACTGGCGCTTCCGTGCTGCTGAATGAGGCCTACAACGTGGTGGGTGTGCGGGGCTTCAGCGCCGACGGCGGGTATGCCCGCGTCTCTGAGGTGCTGGACGACGGCCGCCTGCGCGTGACGTACGACGGCCAGGGCTCATCGGGGCACGTGGCTTTCCGTGCGGCATCGCTGGCGGACGAGACCATCAGGACGGGTGACGAGGTGCGGCTCGAGCCCAACCACAAGGTGGCCATCGAGCTGGCCAAGCCCGCCGACCGCAAGGAGTTCTACCTCGAGGATGTGCCGGAGATCCCCTGGTCGCAGGTAGGCGGGCAGGAGCAGGCCATCGAGGTGATCAAGGACGCCATCGAGCTTCCCATGCTGCACCCGGAGCTCTTCGCGCGGTTCGAGAAGCGGCCGCTGAAGGGCATCCTGCTCTACGGGCCTCCCGGCTGCGGCAAGACGCTGATCGGCAAGGCCACCGCGTACAACCTGACCAAGGAGTACGGCAAGCACGCCGGCCGCGACGTGCAGCACTGCTTCATGGTGTTGAGCGGCCCGAAGATTCTGAACATGTGGCTGGGCGAGACCGAGCGGATGGTCCGCGAGATCTTCAGCACGGCGCGGCAGAAGGCCAAGGACGGCTATCTGGTCTTTCTCTTCATCGACGAGGCGGAGTCGATCCTCCGCACCCGCTCGTCGGGCAAGTGGCTCAATATCTCCAACACCGTGGTGCCGCAGTTCTGCGCGGAGATGGACGGGCTGGTTTCGCTGGACAACGTGGTGGTGATCCTCACTTCGAACCGGCCGGACTACATCGATCCTGCGATCCTGCGGCCCGAGCGCATCGACCGCAAGGTGAAGGTGGCCCGGCCCGGCCAGAAGGCGAGCCGCGACATCCTGGGCATCTACCTCCACGCGGGCATCCCGGTTGACCCTGACCTGGTCCGGCAGCACAAGGGCGATGCGGCCGCGGCGCGCGAGGAGCTGCTGGACGAGGCCATCGCCTGCCTGTGGCAGCGGACCGATGAGACCAGGTTCCTGGAGGTCTACCTGCGGAGCGGCGCCGTGGAGGCCCTACACTGGCACGACCTTGTGAGCGGCGCCCTGCTGAAGTCGGTGATCGAGCGCGCCAAGGACAGCGCCATCAAGCGGAGCATCGCGCTGCGCTCCGACGCCGAGGGGATCACCGCCGACGACCTGCGCTCGGCCATCCGGACGGAGTACAAGGAGAACGAGATCTTCCCCAAGAGCGACACTCTTGAGGATTGGATGAAGCTGCTGGATCACGAGCCGGAGAACGTGGCCACGGTGAAGCCGGTGGCGGCCGGTCGCCGCGAGGCTCCCACGCGCCGGAACATCATCTGAGTGGCAGGTCAGCCGCCGTGCGCATGATGGGACTGGAGACCGAGTACGGGATCGCCGTCGAGGGCTGCCCCGTGGAGGGTTTGCTGGACGCCGGCATGGAGATCGTGCGGGCCTACCCGGGTTCTCACGTGGCCCTGTGGGACTACCGTCCCGAGAGCCCGCGGCGGGACCTGCGGGGCTTCACGGCGCCCATGCTCGCGCAGGACCCCGAGGATGCCCGCTACGACCGCCCGGATCGGCTCCGCACGCCGGCCGAGGTGGAGCGTAGCGACCGCGTGTTGGCCAACGGGGCGCGGTTCTACAACGACCACGGCCACCCCGAGTACGCCACGCCGGAGTGCCGCACGGTGGATGACCTGGTGGCGCACGACCGGGCAGGGGAGCGCGTGGTCCTGGCGGCCGCCGACGCCCATGAGGCGACGACAGGGCGGGCCGTGCGCGCCTACCGCAACAACACGGACTTCCACGGAGCCACCTACGGGTGCCATGAGAGCTACCTTACCCGGCGCTGTGTGCCTGTGGCAGCGCTGGTGGCGGGGCTGACGCCGTTCCTGGTCACCCGGCAAGTCTTCTGCGGCGCGGGCAAGGCGGCGATCGAGGAGGGCGGCGCGGCGCGGCCGGGCTTTCAGATCTCGCAGCGGGCCGACTTCGTGGCGGTGCCGCTGAGCGTCGACACGCTGTACAACCGGCCGCTCTTCAACACGCGTGACGAGCCGCATGCGCCGGCGGCGGAACTGATTCGGTTGCACGTGATCCTCGGCGACGCGAACATGAGCGAGTGGGCGACCGGCATGAAGGCGGGAGCCACATCGCTGGCGCTGGAGCTGGTCGAGCAGGGATGGAGCCCGCCAGTGGCGCCTCCCGACACGGTGGCAGCCGTGAAGGCCGTCTCGCGCGAGGCCGGGCTGGGGCCCGTGGCCGCACTGAGCGGGACGGGGCGTTGGTCTGCCGTCGATGTGCAGCGTAGCTACCTCGACGCGGCAGGCACGGCCTTCGGCGGCCGCGATGATGGGACCGACCGCGTCCTGAGCGAGTGGGCCGGCGTGTTGGACGACCTGCAGTCCGACCCCGAAGACGCCTTCGACCGGGTCGACTGGGTGGCCAAGCGTGCGTTGCTGCTGCAGTTCGCCGAGGAAGAGGGGCTGGATCCCGCCGATCCTGCGATGCAGAGCCTCGATCTCGCGTACCATGACTTGCACCCAGAGCATGGATTGCAGATGGGACTGCGGCAGGCAGGGGCGGTCCGCCGGTGGGTCACCGATGAGGCCGTCGCCCAGGCGCTCGCCGTGCCGCCGTCCGACACGCGGGCGGCGATCCGGGGGCACTTCGTCAGCCGGCACGCCGCCGACCTGGTGAGCGTCTGCTGGTCTGGCCTCGAGGTGCGCTATCGCGGCAGGCGCGAGCGGATTGACCTGGGGCGACTGGCCGAGGCCGACCTGACCGGTTGGTCCGAGAGGCTGGCCCGGGCCGTCGGTCTGGACGAGACGATGACGATCATGTCACAGCTAGAGGGACGCTGACGCGCGCTTCCGCGCTCGTCGTGCGCCTTGCAGGGAGGAAGCCATGCACATCCGGCTCGAAGATAGAACCCCGCGGCCCGCGCCGCCGACGCCGCAGCGGAAGGAAGAGGGCGAGGGCCCGACGCGGCCGGACGTGAAGCGGCCGGACAACAGCGACTTGCTTCGGCGGATGCGGCGCGTCGATCCCGAGGCCGCCCGCCGGTACCGGCAGAGGAGCGGCCAGTGAGGGGCGAACCGACCGATCTGCGCTCCGCCATCGCCGGCCCTGAGCCGGTTCTCGCGCTGCCCGTCCACCCGGGCATGAGCGCCGGGGCGCCCGATGCCGGCCACGGCCAGGTGGCCCACGGGACCACTGTGATCGCCGTGAAGTGCATCGACGGCGTCATCAACGTGGGCGACCGGCGCGCCACGGCCAGCTACTCCGTCATGTACGACCAGGCCGAGAAGGTGCTGGCGCTGGACGACTTCACGCTGCTGGCGATTTCCGGCTCGTACGCGCGCTCCATCGAGGTGGTGCGCTACCTGCGCCATGCGTTCCGCTACTTCGAGCGTTCGCAGCTTCAGCCCATGAGCCTGGACGGCAAGCTCTCCGAGGTCGCCCGCGCTGTGGCGGCAGGCCTGCCCATGGCCATGCAGGGGCTGGGTGGCTTCATCCCGATCCTGAGCACGTGGGACCCGGCCGCCGGCGAGCCGCGCATCTTCTTCTACGACGCCATGGGCGCCCGGTTCGAGAGTGCGGAGTACGGGGCCGCCGGCTCCGGCTCGGTGCAGATTCGGGGCGCGTTCGAGTATGTGGTCCGCACCAAAAGCCCCTTCCGCCGGATGCCCCGGGCCGACGCCCTCCGCGAGGCGCTGCGGCTGCTTGACATCGCCGCCGACCTGGATGCGGCCACCGGCGGCTGGGCCAAGGTGCTGCCGCTGGCCCGGGTGATCACAGCCGACGGCATTCAGGATGTGGGCGAGGCCGAGCTGCGGTCGGCCGTGGCGGGCCTGGGGCAGGGCGAGGCGACCTTCGTCGCCGATAGGGGATAGCGGCGAAATGATGCTCAGTCCTTACGACTTCAACGAGGCCATCAACCAGCGGCGTGACCACGCCGAGGAGGGCCTGCGGCAGGGGAGTCCGGTGGCGGGCCTCAGCCTCGACCTTGGGGTGTTGCTCATCACGGTCCGCCGCACGCAGCGCAAAGTGTACGAGGTCTACGACCGCATGATGCTCTCGGCCGTGGGCAACCAGTCCGACATCGAGGCGGTGCGGATCGGCGCCGTGGATGTGGCGCACCGCGAGGGGTACCAGCGGAGCCCGGACGACGTCACGGCCCAGCGGCTGGTGGGCTTCTCGCTGAGCCCGGTGCTGAAGGAGCTCTTCCGCGACCAGTGGCGTGCGCCGGCCGTGGTGCGCGCCGTCTTCGCCGAGATGGGCCAGCTCCCGGCAGACGACGCCTTCTTCACGCTCAACTATGACGGCGAGTTCGTCCGCTCCAGCCGTTGCGCGGCCGTCGCCGGCACGCCGGAGGCCGAGGCGCTTATGGCGGAGGAGCTTGCCGCCGTTCCCTCCGACGCATCGCTGGGCGACGCCGTGCGGGCCGGGCTACTGGCCTGGGCGGGCGCGTGGCAGGCCGTCACGTCGGACCCCGGTGGCCGTGGCCAGGCGCCGGGTGCTCCTGCCGGGTCTGCAGACGCCGTGGGAACGCTGGCCGAGCAGCTGAAGGACGGCCGTGTGGAGGTGGGGCTGCTCGACCGCGCAAGCCGCCGCGAGAGCCGCTTCCGCAGGCTGGGCGAGGAGGAGTTGACCGACGTCGTCGCGCCCCTCCGGAGGGGGAGCGGAGAGTAGCATGGCTCCCATCCCGCTGGCCGGGCGGCGCGTCTTCGGCCTGGAGACGGAGTTCGGGTGCTTGGTGCGCGATCCTGCTGTCGGCGATGCCGAGGGTGTCGTCCACCTCGTGAAGGACCACGCCTTCCTGAAGCGCCGACTGGGCCTGCTGGACCTGCACGCCCGGGACCTCGCGTTCGAGCCGCCCCGGACCGGCGGTTTCCTGACCAACGGCGGCCGGCTCTACATCGACATGGTGGGTAGCCATGAGGAGTATGCCACGCCGGAGTGCATGAGCCTGGACGACCTGCTCACCTACGATCGGGCGGGCCGGGCGCTTCTGGTGGACCTGCTGGACGATCTGGGCCTCACCGGAGCGGCGAGCTTCCACTGCAACTCCGTGGACCACTTCGGCGGCCACACCTTCGGGTGCCACGAGAACTACCTCGTGCGCATCGAGGAGGACGCCTTCGTGCCGGCGTTGGCCGCGCTGCTGCCCTTCCTCGTCACGCGGCAGGTCTACGCAGGCGTCGGCCGCGTGGGCGGCCACCGGCTCACGCGGCCCAGCAGCAAGGACAACGTGCTCCAGATGAGCGAGCACGAGATCGACACCGTCTGGGTGAGCAACTTCTACGGCGTAGAGATCGACCCGACGGTGGATTTCCAGCTCTCCCAGAGAGCGGACCACATCGTGCGGGCCATCTCGTCGCGGGTGCGGTTCAATCGGGCCATTATCAATCCCAAGTGGGACAGCTATTACGACTACGAGGAGACCCACCGGCTCCACATCCTCTTCGGCGAAGCCAACATGAGCGAGTACGCGGCGAAGCTGAAGGTGGGCGCCACGGTCCTGGTCCTCGACCTTCTGGAGATGCGTGAGGCGCCGGACGACCTGGCCCTGCGTGAGCCGCTCATCGCCCTGCGCCAGATCTCGCGAGACCCGTCGCTCCGCTGGCTCGTGCGCATGGAGGACGGCCGTACACTCTCCGCGATCGACATCCAGCGGCGCTACCTGACGGCGGCGGACCGCCTGCTTGCCGGTCGCGACGAGCAGACCGACTGGGTGCTCCGCGAGTGGCGGCGAACGCTTGACGACCTGCAGGTGAACCCGCTGGCTACCGCGGACCGGCTCGATTGGGCGGCCAAGCGGTCGGCCCTGTCGCGCTTCATGGAAGCCGACGGAGGCTCGTGGCAGGACGACGTGATGCAGAGCCTCGACCTGGAGTACCACAACGTGGATTCGCGTGACGGCCTCCACGCCGCGCTGGAAGACGCCGGGGAGATGCCGCGGCTCACGTCGCCCGTGGCGGTGCATCGGGCCCTCACCGGTCCGCCGCAGAACACCCGCGCGATGGGGCGATCTATGGTGATTGAGGAGCTGCTGCGCCGTGCAGAAGCCCTCTACGTCATCGACTGGGATGCGGTCTACGTTGAGGACCAGCCGGCCCTTCCGCTGCGCAACCCCTTCCACACCTACGAGCGCGAGGCTGCGCGCTTCACGGAGCGGATTCGGCGGGGCTGACCGCCGGCAGGGATGCCCGACGTGCGCGGCGAAACTACCGCCAGTCACTTCTGGAGGTGCAAGCATGTCGCGCAAGTACCGTTTGGGCATCGCGTCGCTGGTTCACGACCACGTTTGGGGTGAGCTCAGCCACTGGGCCACGGAGCCCGAGGTCGAGATCGTCGCCGCCGGTGATGTGAACCAGGAGCTCCGGGATCGTGTGAAGTCCGAGTACAGCGTTCCGCGGCTCTACGAGTCCTGGCAGGCCATGCTGGAGGCCGAGGAGCTCGACATCGTTCAGGCCGCGGCTGAGAACAGCGCGGGAGCCGACATCGTGGAGGCCTGCGCGGCGCGGGGCATCCATGTCGTCAGCGAGAAGCCCATGGCCGCCACGTTGGCCCAGGCGAACCGCATGGTGGCAGCGGCCCGGTCGGCGGGAACGCTGCTGCTGGTTAACTGGCCCACGGCGTGGCAACCGGCCATCCAGGAGATGGAGCGGCGCATCCTGGGCGGTGAGATCGGCCGGCTCTTCTACCTCAAGCAGCGCTCCGCACACAACGGCCCCATGGAGATCGGCTGCACTCCGTACTTCTGGAAGTGGCTCTACGACGAGCAGCTCAACGGCGCGGGGGCGCTGATGGACTACTGCTGCTACTCGGCCGATATGTGCGCCCGGTTCCTGGGCCTGCCGGAGAGCGTCACGGGCTTCCGCGCCACACTGGTTAAGGACTACCCGATCCCGGACGACAACGCGGTCATCGTCATGAAGTATGCGGGCGCCTTCGGGCTGGCAGAGGCCTGCTGGACACAGACGGTTCCCTATGCCACCCCCAACCCCGTGGCGTACGGGACGGGCGGCAGCCTCGCGGTGCATGGCGACAAGGTGGTGATCGAGACGCCTGCCGGACGCAGCGAGATCGAGCCGGCGCCGCTCGCCGCCCCGATGCAGAGCGCGGCGCAGTACCTGCTGCACTGCCTGCGGACCGGCGAACCGATCCAGGGCTTCTGCAGTATGGACGTGAGCCGCGACGCACAGGAAATCCTGGAGGCCGGCAAGCGGGCTGCCGACACCGGCGTGACGCAGGCGCTGCCGCTGACCGCCGTGTAGGAGATCTGCCACGACGCGCAGGGGGGCTTGCGCCTCCCCCCTGCGGGTCGTGGCGAAGCGTTGCGGGGCTACCTCACGAGGAGCACGGGGCACTGGGCGCGGTGGCGCACCTTGTCCGCCACGCTACCGAGGAGGAACGATCGGAGGCTGCCGGCGCCGCGGCTACCCAGGACGATCAGATCGTAGCCGCCTTGTGCGGCCACGCGGAGGATTTCATCCGCGGGATGGCCCATCCCCAGCAGGCTCTCATACGGCACCCCATAGGCGTCCAACTCCTTGCCGGTCTTGTGCGCCACCGTGTCGTACTCATCCTTGGCCATACCTTTGACCGTGGCGTGGTCAAGCTCAAGGCCCGGCGTATCGGCCGGCGGCATACGGACGGCGGGGGTGGTGAACACGTGCAGAATGGTCACGGCTGAGCCGTACCTGCGGGCGATATCGCCTGCGGTTGCAGCGGCCTTGAGGGAGTGGTTGGACCCATCGGTGGCGACCAGTAGCTTGCTGAACATGACTGCTGCCCTCCTGCATCTTCATTCTACGACGGAAGCTGGAGTGGCGCAAGCCCATGTCTGATGCATGGTCGTGTCAACTGGTGTGTGTAACTGGTTCCGTGCTCCTGCCCCTGTCTTGGGCGGGTCTTGCTCTTACGTTTCTCGGTTGCCCCGCCGGTCGGCCGCGCCTGAGCTTAGCTTGGAGCTCCACGCGGCCGACCGGCTGAG
>CAISJD010000126.1 GCA_903885605.1 uncultured Chthonomonas sp.
CTTGCCGGTCTCGCCTAGCGGAAGATCGAATCCGACATGCCGGTGTTGACCTTGATATCGGTGTACTCGCTGACGCCGGCCAGCAAGCGGTCGGTGGTCTGAACCTCAACGCGGGTCGGGAACCAGATGCCCGGCGCCAACCAGCGCGCCAGTGTGGTGACCTACGACCGCGACGGCGCCGCCGTGGCCCTTGCCGAGCCGTCGGTATACGACTGGCCGCGCATCTTCGCCGGCGCCTCATGGTTCCACGTCACCGGCATCACGCCAGCCATCAGCCGGCAGGCGGCGCAGGCCGCGCTCGAGGCCGTGCGGAACGCCCACGAGTGCGGTGTCTCCGTCTCCTGCGATCTGAACTTCCGCAAGAAGCTGTGGAACTGGGAGCCCGGCATCAAGGCTCGCGATCTGGCCGAGCGCACCATGCGCCGACTGCTGGAGCACGTCGATCTGGTCATCGCGAACGAGGAAGACGCGGAGATGGTGCTGGGCATCAAGGCGGCGGGCGCCGACGTGGAGGCGGGCAAGCTGGACGCCCGGACCTACGCCGAAGTGGCACGGACGATCTGCGCCCAGTTCGGCGGCGTCTCCAGGGTGGCCGTCACGCTGCGTGAGAGCGTCAGCGCCGACCACAACAACTGGGGCGGCATGCTCTACGACCGTGCGTCGGACCGGTGTTACTTCGCCCCGCTCGATGCCGACGGCGCCTATCGCCCTTACGAGATTCGCGACATCGTGGACCGCGTGGGCGGCGGCGATTCCTTCGCCGGCGGCCTGCTCTATGCGCTGATGGACGAGGCGCTGTGCGATCCTCAAACGGCCATCCGGTTCGCCGTGGCCAACTCGTGCCTGAAGCACTCGATCCTGGGCGACTTCAACTTCGTCTCCCGCGCCGAGGTGGAAGCGCTCATGGGCGGTAGCGGCACCGGGCGGGTCGTGCGTTAGGCAAGAAGGAGCGACGGAATGCTCAGCAGAAGCGATGTTGTCAGGCGGATAGAAGCGAGCGGCTTGGTTGCGATCGTCCGGGCCGCCGACGAGGAGCAGGCCCTCCGGACCGCGGCGGCGTGCCTCGAGGGTGGCGTCACGGTTCTGGAAGTTACGTTCACCGTGCCGCGCGCGGCGGCCGCCATCGAACGGCTCAGCGCCGAGTTCGCGGGCGGCGAGGTGATCATCGGCGCCGGTACGGTACTGGACCCGGAGACCGCCCGAGTGGCGATCCTGGCAGGCGCCCGCTTCCTGGTGAGCCCCTACCTCAACCCCGAGGTGGTGCGCCTCGCCAACCGGTACGATATCGCGTGCCTGCCCGGCGCCCAGACCGTGGGCGAGGTGATTGCCTGCATGGAGGCCGGGGCGGAGCTGGTCAAGGCGTTCCCCGGCGAGGTGCTGGGGCCTGCCTTCGTGAAGGCCGTGCGTGGGCCATTGCCCTACGCCAAACTGGTGCCGACCGGCGGCGTGGCGCTGGACAACGTGGGCCAGTGGGTCAAGGCGGGAGCCGCGGCGCTCGGCGTCGGCGGCAATCTCACCGCAGGAGCGAAGACCGGCGACTACGCGAAGGTGACCGCCGTAGCCCGGCAGTTCGTGGAGGCCGTGGAGGCCGCGCGGGCCTCCTGACGGTCGCTTAGATGAAGCCCAGTTCCAGCCTTGCGGCGTCGGTCATCATCTCCGGCGTCCAGACGGGCTCCCAGACGAGGTCGATGGTCACGTTGGTCACGCCGTCCAACGAGCGGACCTTCTCCTCCACCTCCATGGGCAGGGACTCGGCCACCGGGCACATGGGCGAGGTGAGGGTCATCCGGATCGTCACCTCGCCGCCGTCGGCGATCTCGATGGCGTAGACGAGGCCCATCTCGTAGATGCTGACCGGGATTTCGGGGTCGTACACCGTCCGCAACCGCTCGATGATCTCGCCTTCCAGCAGCATCTTGCTGAAGGGATTGGGGCGCGGCGAACCGGCGATCTCGGCGCTCATTCGGTGGAGACCTGCGTCGGCCCTTCGGTGATGGCCGCCTGAAGCGTGTGCCAGGCCAGGCTGGCGCACTTTACGCGCGCCGGGTACTCGCAGACACCGGCGAACGCGGCCAGCTTGCCCAGCGCCTCCGGCTCGGCCCCCGCCACGCCCGTCACCATGTCGTGGAAGCCCTCGAAGATCACCTTGGCCTCGTCGATGGTGCGCCCCTTGACCGCCTCGGTCATGAGCGACGCCGAGGCCTTGGAGATCGCACAGCCCGCGCCCTGGAAGCCGATGGTCTTGATGAGGCCGCCGTCCAGCTCTACCAGCACCGTGATCTGATCGCCGCAGAGGGGATTGTGCCCCACAGCGGTGTGGTTGGCATGGGCCGGAATGGTGAAGTTCCGAGGCTTGCGGTTGTGATCCAGGATGATCTCCTGGTAAAGGTCCTGCATCTCAGACATTAATGGAAAACCTCTTTGACCTTATTAACGGCGCGGCAGAGGATGTCGATCTCCTCCTGCGTATTGTAGAGCGACAGCGACGCACGCGCCGTGGCGGGCACGCCCATGCGGACCATCACCGGCTGGGTACAGTGGTGCCCGGTTCGGATCGCCACGCCCTCCATGTCCAGGATAGTGCCGATGTCGTGCGGATGGGCCGTGTCCAGCGTGAAGGCCAGGATCGCCGCCTTGCCCGGCGCCGTGCCGATGAGGCGGATCCCGGGTATGGCCTGCATCTGCTCCGTGGCCCGCTCAAGCAGCCATGCCTCATAGGCGTGGATGCGGCTGAGGCCGACTTGCTCGATGAAGGATACCGCCGCGCCCAGCCCAACCGCGCCGGAGATGTTCGGCGTGCCTGCCTCGAATTTGGCGGGAGCCTTGGCGTAGGTCGTCTTCTCGAATGTGACCACCTCGATCATGTCGCCGCCGCCCTGATAGGGAGGTAGCTCCGCCAATAGCTCCTGCCGCGCCCAGAGCGCCCCGACACCGGTCGGGCCCATCAGCTTGTGGCCGGAGAAGGCGTAGGCATCACACCCGATCTCCTGCACATCGACGGCCATGTGCGCCACGGCCTGGGCGCCGTCCACGATGGCCACGGCTCCGACCTCGTGGGCCAGGGCGCAGATCTCCCGGACGGGGTTCACGGTGCCCAGCGAGTTTGAGACGTGTACGACGGACACGACGCGCGTCCGGTCGGTGATCATCCGCTCCACGGCGCCGGGCTCCAGCTCGCCGCTGTCGGTGATGGGAACCACCTTGAGCGTGGCCCCGGAATGCTGACAGGCCATCTGCCACGGCACGATATTGGAGTGGTGCTCCATGTGCGTGATCAGAACCTCGTCGCCGGGCCTGAGGCGGCAGTGCGCTAGGCCGTGGGCGATGAGGTTGATGGCCTCGGTCGTTCCGCGCAGGAAGACGATCTCGGACGCGCTGGGCGCGTGCAGGAAGCGAGCCACCGTCGACCGCGCCTGCTCGTAGGCCTCGGTGGCGCGCACGCTGAGCGCGTGGACGCCACGGTGGATGTTCGAGTTATCCTCGGCGTAGAAGCGCGTCATGGCCTCAAGCACCACACGCGGCTTGTGCGTTGTGGCGGCGTTGTCCAGGTAGACCAGCGGCCGACCCCGCACGCGCTGGTGCAGCGCGGGGAACTCCTCGCGCAGGCGGAGCATGTCGGCGCGAAGGTCGGCGGCGGTCTCGGTCGGCTGCGCTGTCTCGGTCATGGGTCTTCTCGCTTGTGGCAGTCTAGGTGAGCCCGGCTTGGAGGGCGTCGCGAACCAGGGCGTCCACGATGCCGCGGAGGGTCTCATCGGCGATGCGCTCGACGACGTCGCCGGCGAACGCGGCGACCAGCATGGTGCGCGCCTGGTCAGCCGGGATACCCCTGGCGCGCAGGTAGAAGAGCGCGTCGGCATCCAGCCGGCCAATCGTGGCGCCGTGTGTGCACTTCACGTCGTCCGCGAAGATCTCGAGCTGCGGCTTGGTGTGTATCTGGGCGTCGTCGGAGACCAGCAGGACCTGGTTGGTCTGCTTGGCGTCGGTCTTCTGCGCATCCTCGCGAACGAGGATCTTGCCGTTGAAGACGCCCCGGCTCCGCTCAGCGAGCACGCCCTTGTAGAGCTCGTGGCTCTGGCAGTTCGGGACGGCATGGTCGATGCTGGTGTGGTTGTCGATGAGCTGCGCTCCCGAGGCGACGTAGACGCCGTTCAGGGTGCACTCGCCGCCGGGGCCGAGCATGCTCGCATTGCCGTCATATCGCGCCAGTCCCGCGCCCAGGCTGATGCTCGAGCTGGTGAAGCGACTGTCGCGGCCGACCATGGAATGGCTCAGCGAGAGATGCGTCGCGTCGGCGCCCTCGGCCTGGATGCGGCAATGCTCTATGGCGGCGCCGTCGCCCAGCCAGAACTCGATCACGGCATTGGTCAGGTAGGCGCTCCCGTCGGGTCCTTCGAAGGTCTCGACGACGGCGGCTCGCGCGTTGGGTTCCGCAACCACAAGGACGCGCGAAGCCGTGGCGCAGGGCTGGTCGCCGGGCATCGCGCAGTGGCGGATGTGCAGGGGTTCGGCCGCGTCGCCGCTCACATACAATACCAGGGCGTCGCCGTGCAACGCGAGGTTAAGCGCGGCGAACGGATGGCTGTTCA